>CAXMOO010000087.1:0-15310 GCA_964195005.1 uncultured Gammaproteobacteria bacterium | reverse complement strand
TCAAAGACAGCGGGTGGCGATGGGTCGGGCGATTGTCCGCGAGCCCGCTGCCTTCCTGATGGATGAACCGCTTTCGAACCTCGACGCCAAGCTTCGAGTACAAATGCGGGCAGAGTTGGAGCGCTTGAGCGCGAGGCTCGAGACGACAACTGTGTTTGTCACGCATGATCAGGTCGAGGCGATGACTCTCGGTGATCGTGTCGCCGTGCTCAGGCCTGTGTCCACAGCCCGTCCTTACAACCTGCAACAGGTCGGTCCACCGACCGAACTGTTCGACGCACCGGTCAACCTCTTCGTGGCCGGTTTCATCGGTAGTCCCGGCATGAACCTTCTTTACGGTGTTTTGGAGAATCGGGGTACTGACGTCTGGCTCAAGGCAGGCGAGTATGAGCTCAGGGTTGATAAGCGGTCGCTCGACTCACATCCTGGAATCGAGAAGAGGATGAACGAAGAGCTTGTAGTCGGGATCCGACCTCACGCCTTGGAAGCTGCAGCGGTGGCCGGAGCCGACGATGAGCTGACGATAACGGCCTTGGTGGAGGCCACTGAGAGGTTGGGGGCTGAGACTTTCGTGCACTTTTCGGGCAAGCGTCCACCAGTGGTGACGCCAGACATCGAGGAGTTGCTGGCGGACACCGAACAAACTGCGGAGTCGCTTGGCGAGACATCGCATTTCATCGCGAGGGTCAGCCCCGATGCACCAGTGACGAGAGGCGAATCGCTAGACCTGATCGTCGATACGTCGAAACTCCACTTCTTCGACTCGCAGACGGGCGATCGGATTGGCTCCAAGCAGACGGCATCTGCCTGATTTTCCTGCGAGGTCGACCTTCCTTTCCCGCCCAAAGCCTCCGATCCAGAGTTTGCTGCCAAGCAGGCACAGATTCTGGGACGATTCGAGACGATGGAGGCCGAACGGACGGCGGCCGCTCAGCGTTCGTAACCCGCCGTGGCCTCGAGCAGCCGGCTGAGAGCCGCCGCATCGAGATCTCCTAGCCCCTCCGCGACGGCTTCCTCATAGAACGGCAAGCTGGCGTCGAGCAAAGGGGTTGGGGCCCCGAATTCCCGACCAAAATCCCCGATCACGCTGATGTCTTTGATGAACATCTTCAACTTGGCGGCCGCCGGGTAGTCATCGGCAACGATCATCGGGCCGCGAATCTCGAAGATGCGAGAGCTTCCCACACCCGCAGCAATCACCTCGAGGATCTGATCGGGCTCGAGGCCGCCTTTCATTCCCAGCACAAACGCCTCCGCAGTGGCCAGGTTGTGCACGGAGACCAGGAGATTGGCTACAAACTTCATCTTCGATCCGTTTCCGAACTCTCCGAGCTCGAAAGTGACCTTGCCGAGTGCATCGAAGACGGGGCGGGCTCGGGCGAGGGCGTCGGCGTCTCCACTGGCGTAGATGGCAACCTCGGCGGCTGTGGCTTGCAGCCCTGTGCCGCTCACCGGAGCGTCGATCACCGAGACACCAAGCGACTCGAGGGCCTTACGGGCTTGCTGTTTCGCAGCCAAAGGAAAAGTGCTCATCTCGGCAACGATCAGACCCGGGTGGACCCCTGCGGCCAACCCGGTCTCCCCCTCGGCAGACTCAACCAGAGCGCCGGTACTCGGCAGCGCAGTGATGACGAGGTCGGCCGAAGCGGCGACCTCGGCTACCGACCCCAGGGGCGTGCCTCCCAGGGCCCGCAACGCATCGTGGCGGGAATCGTCAACATCCCATCCCGTAACCGAGAAGCCAGAATCGAGGAGGTTCTTTGCATACGCAGTCCCCATGATCCCGATGCCGATGATGCCGATGCACTCCATGATCCCTCCCGCTGCGAGCTGGGTCTATTCAAGCCGCCTTCGTGGCCGGTTCGCCTGAGATGCCCGATCGATGTCGGCTTCGCCCGGCTAGCGCTATACGCCCAAAGGTCTATCTCTCCCGGTCTCAAGTGAACTGGAGTCTATGCATCAGTTGCCGGCTTCAAAGAGCCCGAACTTCCATGTCGGGTCGCCGGCGACCATGGTGCCTCCGAACTGTGATCGCTGGCCCATCGCACGTGACCTCTCCGAGGCCCTGGAACCCAGGGCCAGCTGTGAATCTTCCCAGCCGCTGAGCGCCGTACCCAGATCGTCTTCGCCGTCACGCAGTGCGTCTCGCAAAGCCCATGCATCAGCTGCCGCTTTGGCGGTGCCGGCGGCGACATGGGGTCGGGCAGAGAACGCAGCATCGCCCATCAAAAGTACGCGTCCAAAAACCATCCGGGGAACCTCAAGATCGAATATCGCTTGTATGAATGGCTGTGGAGTCGCCAGCACTACTTGGCGAATTGTCGGTGCCAGAGTGCCAGCACTCGACCTGAGCTCGGCGAGGTGTCCATCTCGTACGTATCCCGGGGGCACCGAAGCGGAGCGAGTCTCGCCGTGCCGATCGGTCATGAGATCCTCGAAATCCCCTCCGGCGGGATAGTTGCGGTACCACACGAAATTCTGGAGCCTTTCTCCAGGCCGCACGGAACCGTCTTCTCCGGGGATGGCGTATACGAGGATGTGGCCGGGACTCAACACCTGATAGAGCATCGATTCCGCCAGATCGGCGATGGCTTCCGCCGGCAGGTCGGCTTCGGCAGCTGTGCCTCGCCAGGCGACATAACCGGCATAGCTTGGCTGCGACTCGGGCAACAGCTGGTACCGGGCCGTCGAGGAGATGCCGTCGGCGCACACCAAAAGGTCGGCATTAGTGGCGCCCCCCTCTTCGAACCGCACCATAACGCCGGAGTCGGTTTGATCGAATCGCGTCATTTCTCGACCCAGGTGATACCGATCGGCGGGAAACGCATCGAGCAAAGCCTGATAGACGGTGTTCCAGGAACTGAAGCGGAAGTGGTCCGGGTCGGCACTCAGCTCTGTGCCGTCGGCGGCGACGTATTTCCACCAGGGCAGCTCGAGACTGACGCGATCGTCCTCGCCGCCCCGTTCGATGAAGTAGCGCTCGGTCATAGGAAGCACCACAATGCCGGCGCCGCGGGCCTCGAGAGTCGCAGCCGAACGCTCATAAATGTGGACGTCGAGACCCAGCTCGTAAAGCAGTACCCCGGTCGTCAACCCACCAATAGATCCACCGATGATGGCGATCCGCTGCGGTGAAGACATCTCGAGGTCAGTCGTCGAGCAACTCGACCGTCACGAACCTGAGTACTGTCTCACCGACGTTCTCTAGGTCGTGGATGAGCGCCGTCTCCGGAGTATGTTCCAGGTAGCTGGTGTCGCCAATGTGATAGTCGCGCACAAGTAGCGTGCCGTCGCTAAAACGCTGCAACCCCCGGCCTCCCTCCACGACTGTCCAGAAATAGTTGTGGGTGTGGGAATGGAAGGGACCTCGTTCGCCCGGCTCGAGCTTCACCTCCCAGACCTTGAGACGATCATTTTCGAACCAAAGCGTCGTACCCACCGCCAGGTTGGTCGGCGCGGCAGCGAGCTCTTCGGCGAATTCGACCGGATCGAACGTGCCTTCCTCGACGCTTCCAGGACTCATGCGCGGATGCTAGGCATCGAGCAATCGGTGGGTAGCGTTCAACTAGGTCGACAGAAGGAGTGGCAGTGCTGATCCACAATCCACCGACGGTGGCCGGCCCGTTTGCAACGTATTCCCATGGCGTGGAGCTCGAGGGGCCGGTCCGGTGGCTCTTCGGCGCCGGTCAGGTTGGGGTGGAGCCGGACGGAACGATTGGAGAGGGCATCGAGTCACAGGCCGAGCTGGTGTGGCGTAACATCGGCGAGGTTCTTTCATCCGCCGGTATGGAGATCAGCGATATCGTGCAGCTGAACATGCTCCTGATTGATCGAGCCGACCAGCCCGCCGCCGCTGCCATGCGGGCTCGGGTACTCGGAGATCACCGCCCCGCCTCGACGCTCATGTATGTCGCCGGCCTGAAGGATCCGGCCTGGCGCATCGAGATCGACTACATCGCCGCCCGGTCGACAATCCCCCGGACGTAGAGCGCTTGCCCGGCGTGCTGCATGCTGTCGTTGATGACGCTTACCAGCCGCACCCCCGCCGACACGGGAGGGTCGTAAGAGCGGTCGATGATCCGTTCCAGTTCGATTTCATCGATGCCGGCCAAATAATCTCGGGTGCAGGCAAACACGGCGTCGTGATACAGCCCGAGCGTCGCCACAGAGTCGGGAACGACTTCGGCCACTTGCTCGGAGGTGTGCCCGTAGCCGGTGTTTGACGGCTCGGGCGAGGTTCCGAACCGGAGGTTCCACTCACCGGTGATCCATTCCTGCTCGCGTCCGGCCAGCTCTGCCACATGGTCGTCCTGGACTCGGGTGAGGTGCCAGACCAACCAGGCAATGGGATTGGCTTCGCGATCGAGTCGATGGGCTGCCTGCTCTGAAGTCAAGCCCTCGAGGACACTGGTCACCGCTTGTTGGATTCTCACGAATCCGTCCGTCAATAGGTCGCTGGAATCCATCGCGCTTCTCTCTAAATCGGAGCGGCCTACGAAAACCGCTGCCGAAGCCCGAGCCTATAGGATCATCCTCCAGCACAACGACGCACAAAGCGGGAAGGAACAGCGGTGACGGTGCACGCGTTTACCAGTCACAGGCGCCACGCGACCCCCACAAACCAGCAGGCAGCGGCAGGCGATCCACTGCAATGAACGACGAAGTCATCGACCTGGCAGGGGTGTCGGTAATCCGCGGCGGACGCCATCTGCTCGACTCAATCGATTGGCGGGTACGAGCAAACGAGCGGTGGGTGGTGCTCGGCCCTAATGGCGCGGGCAAAACCACCATGCTGCAAGTGGCTTCCACCTATATCACGCCCAGTCGCGGAACTGTTCGCCTCCTAGGTGTCGAGCACGGCAAGGGCGACGTTCGCCAGTTGCGGCGCCGAGTTGGGTACGCCGGGGCGGGGCTCGCCGACATGATTCGCGGATACTTGCGGGCTATCGAGATCGTCATCACCGGCAAGCATGCCGCCTTCGTGGACTCCCGCTGGCACGAGTACGACGAGCACGATTGGGAGATTGCCGAGGCTCGCCTGGGCAGGCTCCAGGCCGCCCACCTGGCCGAGCGCCAATTCGAGACGTTGTCCGCTGGCGAGAAGCAGCGGGTGCTGATAGCTCGCAGTCTCATGACCAACCCCGAACTGCTCCTTCTAGATGAGGCGACCACCGGGCTCGACTTGGGGGCGCGGGAGCGGCTCATCGCCTCACTCTCCGACCTTGCTTTCGACCCTCAGGGCCCAGCCGTGGTTCTGGTCACCCACCACGTCGAGGAAATACCGCCCGGCTATGACCACATCCTGATGCTCTCGAATGGAGAGGTGTTGGCCGACGGGCCCATTGAAGAAACCGTTACCGATGAGAGCCTTTCTGAGTGTTTCCAGTTGACCTTGCGACTCCAGCGCCACGAGGATCGGTATCGGGCCTGGTCGCCGAGCGAGAGGACGTAATGAGAGCAGTACAAGTGGTCGGAGCTTCCGAACTGGAGGTGGTCGAGCTTCCAACCCCGGATGCAGGCCCCAATGCGCTAGTGCGAGTCGCCCGGGCGGGATTGTGTGGCACCGACGTCAAAGTGTTCAAAGGCCAGATTCCCGGCCCCCGGCCGCTCGTTATGGGCCATGAAATGGTGGGAACCGTAATCGAGCAGGGAGCGCGCGGCCTGGTCGCTCCCGGCCAGCGGGTTCTCATCGATCCGGCAATTTCTTGTGGCTACTGCGACCTGTGTCGCAAAGGCCGCGGCCACCTATGCCGCAACGGGGGCCTCCTCGGCCGGGACAGCGATGGGGTATTTTCCGAGCTTGTGGTCGTGCCCGAGGAGAAGCTGCACGTCATCCCCGACTCAGTTTCCGATGCCGCTGGGTCGCTCTTGCAAGTGCTGGGAACGTGTGTCCATGCCCAACGATCGGTAAAGGTGTTCCCGTCCGACACCGTCACCGTGATCGGGCTTGGGGTGTCCGGCTTGCTCCATGTCCAGTTGCTGGCTGCCCGCGGCATCCAACGCCTGCTCGGGGTCACCCGGACACAGTGGAAGCTTGATTTGGCTCGCGACTTCGGAGCGGCTGCGACCGCAACGCCCGAAGACGCCCAGGCCGCGCTCGACGATCTTTCCGGTGGTCGGGGCGCCGACCTCGTCGTTGAGGCCGCGGGCGTTGAGGCGACGTTGAGCCAGGCAATCTCGCTCGCCGGGCTCGGCGGCGAAGTCCTCGTGTTTGGCACGATCACAAGTGGCGACAAGGGCCTGCCGTACTACGACCTTTATCACAAGGAACTTACGATCTACAACCCGCGGGCTGCCACCCCGGCCGACTATGACACCGGGGTCGATTTGGCGGCCAGCGGCCGGCTCCACCTCGAGGATCTGGTCACGCACACCTTTGCTGTTGAAGACGCCGCTTCCGCCTTTGAGGCCGTGCAGGATGGCTCCTCTTTGAAGGTTGTGATCGACTTCACCGGGTAGGGGAGCCGAGGCCCAGGGCTATGCGAACGGCTTGACCGGGTAGTCGGGCTCTTCGCCCGTGAGCACCTTGGTTATCTGAGTCGAGGCCTTGCGCTGAGATTCCTGCAGCGCCTCTTCGGAGTAGTAGGCCGCATGTGGGCTGGTCAGAAGCCCGGGCACCCCCTTGATGCGATCGGCTTCCAGCGGCTCCTGTTCGAAGACATCGAGAGCGGCAGCCCGGATCTCGCCCGACTCGAGTGCCGCGATGAGATCATCGAGAACGACCAAGGGCCCCCGCGACGTGTTCACCAAGACCGCATGGCTCGGCATGAGCGCCAGTTCCTTGGCGCCGATGAGGCCACGGGTATCGGGGGTCAGGGGAGCGTGCAGTGAGACTGCGTCGGACGTACGCAACAGTTCCTCGAGGGGGAGCAAAGGGGGAATGCCATCCGCCGACTCAATATAAGGGTCATGGCATACCACCGACATCCCCAGCGTGATCAAGGACTCAGCCAGTTTGCGAGAGATTCGGCCGTACCCGACCAGTCCGACGGTAAGAGTGGAAAGGCGGCGAATGGGCCGGAGTGATTCGATGCCCCAGCCGCCCGCCCGTACCGCCGCATCGGCTTCGGGGAGGCGGCGGAGCAGGCTGAGCAGCATGGCGAGAGCGTGTGCGGAGACTTCCTCGACGCTGTAGTCGGGCACGTTGGTCACGACGATGCCGGCGGCGTTGGCTGCTGCGATGTCGACGTTGTCGACCCCTATTCCATATCGGGCAATGATC
The DNA here is from genome assembly GCA_964195005.1 of uncultured Gammaproteobacteria bacterium. Lineage (GTDB taxonomy): Bacteria > Actinomycetota > Acidimicrobiia > Spongiisociales > SHLN01 > JAUXLW01. The sequence continues at coordinate 8,088 of CAXMOO010000087.1, read as the reverse complement.
TTGCAGTTCTCGAGCCCGGCGACGGTTTCGGCTGTGATCGGGAAGTAAGTGGTGAGCAAAGCATCGGCGTCGCGCCCTTTGGACAGCACGTCCTCGAGGGTTCCGCCGGCGATCTCGAGGCTTGCGTCGATCTCTCCAAAAAGTCTCTCCTCGAGGTCGGTGGTAGGGAACACCTGGTCGGTGATGACGACTTTGAACCTGCTCATTCGCTCTCTCTCAATGGGGGAGCCCAAACCATCCTGTGTACAATTGGCGACTCTTGAAGTGTTCCTCAAGCCTAGGAGAAAGCGGGTAACCAGTGTCCGAGACCGAGCCTTGGAAGTCCGATAACTACTTCTCCAGCCCCTGGAATTATCTCCCCGAGATCACCGACAGTTTCAACTTCAATCCTGAGCTCCAGGTCCACGACGTCACTTTGCGGGACGGAGAGCAGCAGGCCGGCATCGAATTCTCGACCGACGACAAGATTCGGATCGCCGAGGCGTTGTCGGAGGGCGGCATCCATCGGATCGAAGCGGGGCTTCCCGCCGTGTCTCCGGCGGACGAGGCCGCAGTTCGGGGCATTGTGAAGGCCGGGCTCGAGTCCAAGATCTACGCGTTCTCGCGCTGCATGCTCGCCGACGTGAAGCTGGCGGTCGACACTGGAGTCGAGGGTGTGGTCATGGAGATCCCCTCGAGCCATCACCTGATCGAAAAGGCATATCGGTGGGAGCTGGAGAAGGCAATTGAGCTTTCGATCGAGTCCACCCAGTACGCCCATGAACACGGTCTCCAGGTCTCGTTCTTTCCGATTGACGCCACCCGGGCGGGCATGGTCGAGTTGCTGGACGATCTCGAAGCCGTCGCCACTGCGGGTCATGTTGACACCATCGGGCTCGTCGACACCTTCGGAGTCATCTCTCCCCACGCCGTTGAGTTCTTTGCCCGCAATGTGCGCCAGCGCATCGACGTGCCGCTGGAGACCCATTTCCATATGGACTTTGGAATGGGTGTCGCCAACACCGTGCTGGCGGCTGCTCAGGGAGCCAAAGTCATCCAGACCACCGTTGCCGGCCTCGGAGAGAGGGCCGGCAATGCGCCAACCGAGGAAACGGTGCTGGCGCTGCTCACCATGTACGGCATCGACATGGGCATCAAGACCGAGAAGTTCTATGAGATTGCCCGCCTGGTCCTCGATCTGGCCGGCGTAGATCAGCCCTCGAATCGACCGATTACCGGCGAGCGGCTGTTCGAGGTCGAGTCGGGCATCATCGCCACGTGGGTCAACAACGTCGGGCAGGAGAACCTCACCGAAGCTTTCCCGTACCGACCGGAGCTGGTCGGGCAATCCGGGCCGCGCATTGTTCTGGGCAAGGGCTCCGGCCTCGACTCGATCGCGATATGGCTGGATCGCCTGGGGATCAAGTGGAACGAGACGTCGGAGGTGGATGAAATACTCAAAGAGGTCAAGGCGGCCTCTTTGGAGAAGCGAGAGACGCTTGACGAGGACGAGTTCGTGAAGATAGTGGACCAGGTGCTCCCGGGCCGTCGCTAGGCCGAGGCACCACGATAAGGAGAGAAATGAGAGAGGCATTCGGTGTTCTGAGCACTGACTGGAAGGAGGGGATCAACTGGGAGGCTGTCCGGCAGTGGCGCCTCAAGCGAGCGCACGATGCCATGAAACGCCATGGCCTGGGTGCGATGTTGCTCTTCTACGACGAGAACATGCGTTACGTGTCCTCGACTCTCACCCCGGGCTGGAACCGGCTGAAGCCCGGTCTGCGCTACGTCGTGATCACCGAAGGCAAGCCTCCCATCGTCTACGAGCAGGGCGACATCGGTTTCCACCTTGAAGTTCACAACCCCTGGATCCCCAAGGAGAACATCCGCTACTCATACGTGTGGATCAAAGGTGCGGTCGGACCGGCCGCAGATCAGCAGGTCGGCAAGTTCATGGATTCGCTCATGAACGATCTGGAAGAGGCCGGCGTGACGGACAAGCCGCTCGGGGTTGACTTCGTGGACATCAACATGGTCAAGGCATTCGAACAGCGCGGCATTGACTGGACCGACGCCATGTCGCCGATGATGGAAGCCCGGGCTATCAAGAGCCCGGATGAGATCAAGGCCTTCTCCATGGTGGGCTCCATCTGCGACTACGTTCACTATGAGATCACCAACTTCATCAAGCCGGGCATGACCGAGAACCAGGTGGCGGCTTTCGGTTTCGAGAAGCTCTACGCCATGCCGGGCATGGAGGACGTTGAAGATGTCATCGTGTCGTCGGGCCCGAACGCCTGGCCCAACTGGCGCAACTTCTCTGATCGGATGATTCGCCCGGGCGACCTGGTGATCATTGACCTGGCGGCTCTCACCTGGAACGGTTTCAAGAGCTGTGTGTATCGGACGTATTGCGTTGGTGGGACGCCGACTGCGGAAATGCAGGAAACCTATGATCTGGCTCACAAGTGGCTGTGGGACTCGATCGAGGCCACCGGACCGGGCGTCACCACCGCCGACGTCGCCTCGAAGTGGCCATCGGCCAAGGAAACCTGGGGCTATGAAGAAGAAGACCAGGCTGCCGCCAACTTCTGGGGACACGGCCTGGGCTTGGCCCAGTACGACCCGCCGGTCATCTCCCGCATCTGGTCACTGGACTACCCTGTAGAGATCGAGCCCGGCATGACGTTTGCGTTGGAGACGCAGCACGGGAAGCTACACGATCATGGCGTGCGGCTGGAAGAGATGCTGTATGTCACCGACACCGGTATTGAGATGGTCTCGACCTACAAGTCGCATGAGATCATCGTGACTGATTGACCCGAGACCCCATTCTCAACCTTGACGACCGCCGGGCACTCGAACCGGCCGTCGTTGGTGCCAAGGCTGCTTCCCTAGCAGCAGCCAAACGGGCCGGGCTTCCGGTCCTGGACGGCTTGGCGATACCTCTCGGTGCTTCCCTTGATGCGCTGGCTGCGGGCGCGGAGGCCCTAGAAGGAGGCAACTCAGGATTGGCGAGGGCGCGCGTTACCGGCATAGCGATGGATTCGATGTTGTTCGAGGGCGTTGCGGAACAAGCAGGCCACCTGGGAGGGCGGCTGGTGGTGAGATCGTCGGCTCCGGTCGAGTCGGAGGGTGTTTGGGCAGGTGCCTTCGCCTCCTATGCCGAGCTAGCTCCCGACGAGGTTGCTCTTGGAGTCAAGGGGTGCTGGGCCTCGGTGTTCGCTCCCGACGCATTGGGTCGAGCAAAGGCGTCGGGTCAGGAGCCACACCGTCTGGGTATGGCCGTGCTCATCCAGCCGGAGATTGTGCCCGACTTCGGAGGGGTCGCGACAGTCAGCGACTCGGGGACGGTGACGATCATCGCTACGACAGGGGCACCAGCCGCCATCGTGTCTGGCTGGGAGAGAGGGGTAGTGGCCGTGGTCGACGGCGAGGGGCCCAAGCCTGAGGCCGCTTCTGCTGAAATCGGCCGCGACCGGCTGGTGGCGATCGCCGACCTGGCGCGCCGCACTGCTGCACTCATCGGCATGCACCACATTGAATGGGCGGAGGCCGAGGGACGCCTTTGGCTTTTGCAAGCCCAGTCGGCCGCGCCTCGTCGGCCCCGTCAAAGCGCGCTGAGTTCCTCAGCCGGGAAGTATGACGAATCCGATCTGAGCGTGGAGGAGCTGACCCGGCTGGTCGATGAGGAGGGTGAGCGTCGCAAAGCGGAAGGCCGGCTCGGAATGACGAAATGGGAGCCGGCTCTGTTTCAAGCCGCTCTTTCCCAGAGCCCGACCTGGGAAGGAGAGGCCGCCGCCGGCGGGTGGGGCGCCGGGCGGATTCGCTTCATCCGAGATGCCGGCGACGCTGAGCACTTCAGGCCGCGTGAGGTACTTGCTGCCATGTACCCCCTCAACAACCTTGCCCCACTTCTGTGGGACGCGGCTGGGGTAGTCACTATTGGCGGCTCTCCCGGGGCGCATTTGTTTGAAGTGGCTGCCTGGCTGGGCCTGCCGGCCGTGTGCGGAGTCGATCTCGAGGCTGCCGCCGGGCTCGCAATGGACCAACTCCGGGACAACCGGTCCATTGTCGCGGCCGTAGACGGCGACGCCGGGACGGTGAATATCCTCCTTGCCGGCCCCTGAACTCTGGTCGGTGGCCTCTACTTAGGAGGGGTCTTTGGCACCAGGAAGGGCATCATTGAGCGCAGGTCGGCACCGACTTCCTCGATGAGTTCACCCTGCTCGTGCGTGCGACGTGACAGCAGTTTGGGCGCACCCGCTTTGCCTTCGGCCAACCATTCGCGAGCGAACTCACCGGACTGGATCTCTTCGAGAATCTGCGCCATGGCCTTGCGAGTCTCGTCCGTGACCACCCGGGGCCCGCGGGTGTAGTCCCCGTACTCGGCGGTGTCCGAGATCGAATACCGCATCCACGACAAGCCGCCCTCATACATGAGGTCAACGATGAGCTTGAGCTCATGCAGGGTTTCGAAGTACGCCGACTCGGGCTGATAGCCAGCATCCACCATGATCCCGAAGGCCGACTTGACGAGCTCTGCGACCCCGCCACACAGGATGACCTGCTCGCCGAAGAGATCGGTCTCGGTTTCCTCCTGGAAGGTCGTCTTGAGCACACCGGCTCGGCCCCCGCCGATACCCCATGCATAAGAAAGCCCGAGGTCCCATGCCGCTCCGGTGGCATCCTGGTGAACCGCCAGCAAGCACGGAACGCCGGATCCTTCTGTGTAGGTCCGGCGCACAAGATGCCCCGGCCCCTTGGGGGCCACCATCACCACGTCCACACCGGCAGGCGCTTCGATCACGCCGAAGTGGATGTTGAAGCCATGGGCGAAGAAGAGCGCATCGCGCGGGGTCAGGTTGGGAGCGATCTCTTCGTGGTACAGATCCCCGGTCAGCTGGTCCGGCACCAGGAGCATGACAAGGTCGGCCTCCTGGGCCGCGACCGCTGGAGTCTCGACCCGCAGGCCGGCTTCCTCTGCCTGCCGCCGACTATCAGACCCTTCGCGCAGGCCAACGATGACGGGCACACCCGAGTCGAACAGGTTGAGAGCGTGGGCATGGCCTTGGCTCCCAAATCCGATGATGGCGACCGTGCGGTTCGTGATGATGCCGGAGTCGGCGTCACCGTCGTAGAAGACTTCGGCCATGTTGCGTTCCTTTTCTCTGACCTACCGGAAACCACGAGGGTAGCCATCCGGTTTCCGTCCAGAAAGCGAGATCGCATAAAGGAGAACTTGATTACGTACCGGAGGCGTTGCCGTGGAGCTGGAGGGCTTTGAACCCTCGACCCCTTGCATGCCATGCAAGGTCAGGGGGTCAAGCCGTGACAGGGATGCCTCAGAAAACCCTGCCACTGGTTACTTTCCAACCGCTCACTGGTCAGTGTCGTCATACGTGCTTGTGTTCTTCTGTGTCCGATTTGTGTCCAGTCGTTGCCAGGGTGTGGGTGACCCGGTTCGCTCTCATCAGCCGAGGACCGTCGAGTTCTCCCAGCACCCAGGACACCGTATTGCGAGCCACCCCCAACCTGCGAGCGATTGTCTTGATCCCCAGACCCTCAGCCCTATACAGCCGACGAATCTCGGCCCAATCTTTCACGTCTAACAATCTCCAATCCTCCTGACCAGTATCCAGCCAGGATCGAACATCCAGCACTACCAGTAGTGGACCCGACCAGGAGTGGGGTCAAAATTCGGGCGATGATAAGGGGTCAGTATTCACCCGGTGGCGACAGCAAGAAGCAACCATCAGTCGGCAGTCGGCAGGAAGCAGGAAGCAGGAAGCAGGAAGCAGGAAGCAGAATTCTTGCCTATTGCTTACTGCCTATTGCCCTTGATCAGCAGGAAGCAACCGCCAGTCGGTATCAGCAGTCGATGAGTGCTTCCTCAACCTCGGAGCGGGAGTGGCCGAAAACACTCCTCATGGGTACCGCCCGGCTGAATTTGCGCCACAATCTCCGTCATCGAATGCTCGCCGGATATGGCGGGGCGCTCGGCTTCGCCATATCCGTCTCGCTCGGCTGGTGGGCGTTTGGTCGGGCCCTGGGACACGGCGACGTGGCCTCGGCTCCCCTGCTCTTGCTGGTTTTACTGGGGGCCCATCGCCTCGGAGGAAACTCAATACGGATGACTCGCAACGCATTCGTATCGCCCGAGATCCTGGTTGAGGCCAACCGACTGGTGATCGACGATCCCACCACTCTGCTCGGCCCCCAGTCCATTCCCTTCGACCTCGTCCAGTCGGTCCATATTGGCCCCGAAGTCGCTGGTTGGCTTGTCGGCTCCTACGCCAGGATGGCCGGCAGCGTCGAGACCCAGCTCGGCCGCTATCCGCAGCTTCCCAACCTGCTGATCGTCCTCGGCCAGCCGGTGTACGTCAACCAGGCCCGGCGGGGCATGTTCCGGTTGTGGCACCTATCAGCTCCACCTCGCCCCACGAGGGTAACGAGGCGAATCTGGGCCACGGTTGACGACCATGATGCCGCCTACCTGGTTTTCGCCGACAGGGGCGTTGAGCCCAATTGGGCCACCCCAGAGCCCTCTCTCCCGGTCTGGGATTAACCGGACAACTAACCCTGTCACTAATGCCCCGACCAGTAACGTTTGCCACTGGACAGAGGACTAGCGTGTAAGGGTTATGAGCCCCTACCAGACCGGTGAGCCCGAGCTCGACAAACTCATCAGTGAGCTCGTTAGCGAAGCAGGCGGCGGAAAGAACTCCGACCTGGTTCAGGAGATGATCATCACGGCCTTGAAGCTCCTGCGCGATGACGCAAATCGCGGTGACGTAAAGCTCGCCAACGCCGCGCTCAAAGAGATGCGTTACCCGTTCAGAGTCTTCTCCAGTTTCAAAGATGTGCGCAAGGTCAGCATCTTCGGCTCGGCGCGGACCCCCTCCTCATCCCCTGACTACAAGATGGCGGCAGAGTTTGCAGGGATCATGACCCGCGACCGCAACTGGATGGTGATCACCGGCGCCGGTCCGGGCATCATGGAAGCGGGCAACGAAGGTGCCGGCAGCGAGCGCTCCTTCGGAGTAAACATCCGCTTGCCTTTCGAAGCAGACGCCAACCCTCACGTGCTCCCCGACCGCTTGCTCAACTTCAAATACTTCTTCACCCGCAAGCTCATTTTCGTCAAGGAGTCCCATGCTTTTGCCCTCTTCCCAGGAGGGTTCGGCACGATGGACGAAGCCTTCGAGGCCCTGACGCTGATCCAGACCGGCAAGAGCCAGATGGCGCCGGTGGTGCTCATCGAGTCGGAAGGTACCGGCTACTGGGAGACCTGGGAGCAGTTCGTACGCGAAGACCTGCTGGGGAACGGGATGATCACCATCCACGATCTGGATCTTTTCACCCACGCCCACGATGTCACAGAAGCGGCAGACGCCATCTGCGATTTTTACGGCAACTACGACTCGCAGCGCTACGTTGATGGGAAGTTAGTGCTTCGCATGCTGCGGGGCCCGGATGAGGCGATGGTGCGGGACCTCAACGCCGAATACGGTGACATCGTGGTGTCAGGAATAATCGAACGAATTCCCCCCACCGAAGCCGAGGTGGCCGACGAGGACGTCCCCGGCCTCGACCGGATCTGTTTCGAATTTGACAGGCGCCATTTCGGGCGCCTGCGCCAGCTGATTAATCAGCTAAACACCCTCTAGTGTCCTGCCCGGTAGGTTCGCTTGCTATTTCGACGAGCCATCGTCATTCCTGGCAAGGACGCAGGACGAAGGCATAGCGGGGCTACGTCAAGGACGAGGACGCCGCCAGGGAGGACGATGGCCGTTGAAATACGAGCACGACTTGCCGGACAGGACGCTAGGGCGGACGCGGTGTTTTCGGGGTCCACCGCTAGCCTAGGCAGGAAATGCGCGAAATCCTGGCAGATCTGGTGGCCGAACAGCAGGGACTCGACCAGTTCCTACAGACCATCGATTATCGCAAATGGTCGACGCCGAGTTTGGCACCGGGCTGGGATGTGCGCGACCAGGTGAGCCACCTGGCGAGCAGCGAAGAACTGGCCTTCCGAGCGATCGACGAAGGGAAGTCGGCCCTCGCCGAGAGGGCGGACAGATTCCAGACGACCGATGACTTCAACAA
>CAXMOO010000086.1:0-8745 GCA_964195005.1 uncultured Gammaproteobacteria bacterium | reverse complement strand
GCGGGCATCTTCAGCTTCGGCCTTGGCTGCTTCGGTGGAAGCCAGCTGGTCGATCATCGAATCCAGCGCCCCGGCGACTTGTCCCAGCTCGTCGGGTCGGTCGATACCGGTGCGGACCGTGCGATCGCCGGTCGAAAGGCTCTCGGCCGTATCACTGAGCGATTGCAGATCAGCCTCCAGGTGCTCGCTCAACGCCCGTGACAGAACCACGGCCAACCCAACGCCCAGACCCAGAGCTGCCACAAAGACCCTCAGGTCGTGCGATGACAGGAACATGAACCAGGCGGATGCCATGACTGTGGCCGCCGCCACGCCAACGGCGATTAGCGACGGGGCTGCCACCGCGTGGCGGACACTTGTCAGTCGCCGCAGGGATGGAGGCAACAGTTTGGCTAAGAGGACCGTCACCGCCGCGGCGCCCCCAAAGAGCAAGACGAACGTGAAGCGCTCGGAACTGGTGGGCTGCATGGAAACCTCGGTCGACAGCAGAACAAACAGGACCAGGGCTCCGGTGGGCACGAGGATCTTCATGAGCTGATCTTCACGAGGTGAACCTGTAACCGACGCCCCACACGGTCTGGATCCAGCGCCCCGGTTCGTCGCCGAGTTTGTTCCGGAGTCGGCGGACGTGGACCGTCACCGTCGCCGGGTCTTGCCATTCGGCGGAGGAGTCCCACACCTGATCGAGGAGCTGAGAACGGGAGAACACCTGTCCCGGATTGGCCGCCAGGAAGGCAAGCAGGTCGAACTCACGACGGGTCAGGTCACGCTGGGATCCGGCTACCTCGACGTTGCGTGAGTGGGTGTCGACTACCAGTTCACCGATCTGGATCGGGGAGTCGGTCGTGGCGGCCGATCGACGCAGAACACTCCGGACGCGGGCCGAAAGCTCGCGAGGGGAAAATGGCTTGACCACGTAGTCGTCTGCGCCCAGGTCAAGCCCGCGAACCCTCTCAGATTCCTTTCCGTTGGCCGTGAGCAGAATGACCGGGACCTCGCCGCGGCGCCTCACCTCTGACAGGACATCGAGCCCGTTGACGTGCGGGAGCATCACATCCAACACAACCAGGTCGGGAGGATTGTTTTCGAACTCCAGGAGAGCTGCTGCGCCGTCGGCGGCGGAGCGAACATTGAGGCCATCTCGTTCCAGGTAGCGGGTGACGACCTCGCGTACCATCGGCTCATCGTCCACTACCAACACGTCGTGTTTTGCTGTTTCAGCGCTCATGTTCCGACTCCCCGGACGGGTAACGAGCCCCATGGGCACTTGGTTCCCCGGATGGACGATGGGCGCCAGCTTGCTGGATCGCTTCGCTCGGGTGCTTCCCTTGAGAGGCAAGGTGAGAAATGCGGTGCTCGTTGTTGCGGCGGACGGCCAACACCACGTGTTGCCAGGCCGCTCGGTTACCCTTCCCCGTCGTGATTCTCGCCCGTGACCTCACCATTGAAGCCGGCATCCGCACCCTTGTGACCGGAGCCTCGTTGAACCTGCAACCAGGAGACAAGGTGGGCCTCGTGGGGCGCAATGGTGCCGGCAAGACCACTCTCATGCGCACCCTGGCCGGGGAGTTGAAACCGGCTTCAGGGCATTTGGCGATTTCGGGTGTACTCGGGTATCTGTCGCAAGAATCGGCGTTGCCTGAGCTCGCACACCCTGAGCTCAGCGCACTCGATCGGGTGCTGACCGCCCGTGACCTCGGCGGGCTGCTGATCCAGATCGAGGAGACTCGGCTCAAAATGGAGATCGAGGATGGGGAGGAACGTGACAGGTTGATCAAGCGCTTCGATCGGCTCCACACTGAGTTTGAATCCCGCGGTGGCTACGTAGCTATCGCTGAAGCGAAGAAGTTTGCCGCCTCGGTGGGAATCGCCTCAGACGAGCTCGATCAACCGGTGCAGACGATGTCGGGGGGACAGCGGCGCCGGGTCGAGCTGGCTCGGGTCCTGTTCGCCGAAACCGATACCTTGCTGCTCGATGAGCCCACCAACCATCTCGACCTCGATGCCAAAGGATGGCTGATGGAGTTCCTCACCGGGTACCAGGGCGGCCTGCTGGTGGTGAGCCACGACCTGGGCCTGCTCGACTCCTCGATTACTTCGGTCCTGGCTCTGGACGACGGGCGGGTCGAGCCGTTTCGTGGCAACTACAGCTACTACCTGGCAGAACGCGACCGGCGCCGGGAGCAGCGGATTCGGGAGCGCAAACACCAGGACGAGAAGATCGCCCGCCTCGAAGAGGGTATCAGGCGCTTCAAGGGCACCACCGAGAAGATGGCCAAGCGGGCCCGGTCATGGGAGACCCGGGTTGAACGCATGAAGAGCGAACTGACTGAAGTCTCCAAGCTTGGCAAGAACGTGGCCGTTCGTTTCCCGATGCCCCAGCAGCCGGGACGTATTCCCCTGGAGGCGACTGGTCTTGGCAAGGCGTTTGACGAGAACGTGGTGTTCCTCGATGTCGACGTGGTGGTGGAACGGAGTGAACGGTTGCTGATCATCGGTCTCAACGGCGCCGGCAAGACCACTCTTCTGCGCATCCTCGCCGGCGTCGAGACCGCCGACCTTGGCGAGGTCACAGTCGGCCACAAGGCCCAGCTCGGCTACTACGCCCAGGAGCACGAGCAAATCAAGCGGGGCGTGACGGTCTTCGATCACGCCCGCCAGGCTTCCGAGGAGCCCGACCAGGTGTTGCGATCGGTCCTCGGCCATTTCTTGCTGGCCGACAAGGTCGACCAGGACGCAGGCACTCTTTCTGGAGGTGAGAAGACCAAGCTGGCTCTGTGCCAGCTGGTGCTGTCAGGACCCAACGTGATGCTGTTGGACGAGCCCACCAACAACCTCGATCCCCAGGCCAAGGAGGCTTTGTTGCAGGCGCTGCGGCTCTATCCGGGCACCATGGTGCTGGTAAGCCACGACACCGACTTCGTTGCCGGCCTGGAGCCTGACCGGGCCATCCTCATGCCCGAGGGCAACTCGGCGTACTTTGACCGGCAGATGCTGGAGTTGGTGGCGCTCGCTTAGGAGCCCGCTGAGCAAAGCATGTCGCCGATTTCGACGACCAGCCATCGCCGAGATGGCTTTGAGCGAGCGAACACGATGACACAAAGGCGTAGGTGTGAAGCGACGGTCAAAGGTGTCGAGCCACTAGCGGCGTCCTCGGCCCAGCCATTCCGCTCCGAGGAGTGGCGAAACCTCGTCATTGCCATTGGCGCGCCTGACCGTCGCTCTCGGCAACGGCATCACTCAGCAGGTTCCTAATGAATCGACGCCAGGTAGCGATGCACCAGCTGGATAGCCGTCGAGCCTTCTCCCACTGCCCCTGCCACCCGGCGAATCGAGCCGTGGCGGACGTCGCCGGTTGCGAAGATCCCCGGGCTCGAGGTCTCCAGATGAAACGGGTGGCGCTCCAGCGGCCATCCTTCGGGGAGCTGGTTGTCGACGAGTAGGTCGGGCCCGGTGAGGATGTAGCCGTGGTCGTCACTGGCGACGGTGCCCTCGAGCCAGGGATGCTCGGGCTCGGCACCGATGAATATGAAGAGGAAAGAGGCGGGAACCGTCTCGGTTGCCCCGGTTTCGACGTTTTCGAAGACCAGTTCCTCGAGATGATCCTGGCCAACCGCTTCGATCACGTGGGTGTAGGGGACCACGTTGATGTTGGGGGTCGCCTCGATCTGTTCGATCAGGTACTCGCTCATGTGCGCCGCCAGGCTCTCTCCCCGGACGAGAATCGTTACCTGGGAAGCGAACTTCGAGAAGTGCTTGGCACCCTGGCCGGCCGAGTTGGCAGAGCCGACCACGTAGATATGCTGTCCCTCGGCGGCCAGGGCTTCAGTCGTGGCTGCTCCGTAATACACGCCCGCTCCGGTGAGCCGATTGAGGCCCGGAGCCGGGAGGTGCTTGTAGCTCACCCCGGTGGCGATGATCACGGCCCGGGAGGTGATCGCGCTGCCGTCGGACAGTTGCAGCTCCTTGTACCCGCCTGCGGTACTCAGGGCGGTTACGGCCACGGGGCTGAGGACCTCAGCTCCGAGACGCTTGGCTTGGGTCAAGGCTCGCTGAGCGAGCTCGGCGCCACTTACCCCGGTGGGGAAACCGAGGTAGTTCTCGATTCTGCTGCTGGTTCCCGCCTGGCCGCCCGGCGCCTCCCGCTCAATGAGAACCGTGGACAGGCCCTCCGAGGCGCCATACACCGCGGCGGCCAGGCCGGCAGGACCGGCGCCAACGATGGCCACGTCGTAGTAGCGCCTATCAGCGTGGATGTGCATGCCAAGGTGATCGGCCAGGTCCGCTATCGGCGGGTCCTGCAACACCTTGCCATCGGTCATGAAGACGACCGGAAGGGCGGCGTGCTCCAGGCCGGCATCGGCCAGGAGTGCACCGGCTTCCCGGGTGCGATCGAGGTCGAGCCATCGGAAGGGAACCTGGTTACGGCCTAAGAAGTCCTTGATGGCATGGGCGTCTGGAGCCCACTGGTGGCCGACAACGCGTATAGCTTCGTTTTCCATTTCAGGCCTTGCCGAAGTCCTCGTCGCTGACCTTGTCGGGGAGCCAATTGGTGGGCCCACCGGTAGTCAGCGACAGATTGATCATGTAGGAGTTATCGCTGGCGCCGTGCCAATGCACTTCGCCCGCCGGCGAATAGACCACGTCACCGGCTGAGACCTGCACGGTTTCGCCGTCATCTTTCTGCACTTTGCCCGCGCCGGATGCTATGTACAAAACCTGTCCATCGGGGTGGGTGTGCCAATCGGTGCGAGCGCCGGGGGAGAACAGGACTCCCAGGGCGTCGAGTCCCGGGTCCGCAACCTTGGACAACTGCCCGAACCATACATCTCCGGTGAAGTGCTCGGTTCCAGCAGGCGTCCACTCAATCTCTTCGGCGGGCGTGTGGTCCACGTTGGCTCCTCATCGTTCGGGTAAGGCGAGGCTAGTGATCCTAAGAGTTTGGTCGCCTGGCAGAATGGGCCCTATGAGCAATTCCGTCACGGAAGCCTATGTCGAGACGTACGAGCGGTTCAGCTCATGGGTCGAGACACTCGACGAGGAGCTGCTGTCGGCCCCGGTGGTCGCCTGCCCGGGCTGGTCTGTCAAGGACCTGGTCGGGCACGTCACAGGGGTTGCCGTCGACTTGCACGACGAGTGGGCGGGGGTCGCCCTATCCGACAGCACCGCCCGTCAGGTTGAGGAGCGTCGGGATAAGTCAATCGCCGAGGTGCTGGAGGAGTGGTCGGCAGCGGTGCCGCCGCTCGTCGAACTTCTCGAGCAGGCCGGGTCCGGCTTGACTGCAGTGGCCATCGATGTTTGGACCCACGAGCAGGATGCCCGCAACGCCGTGGGCCAAAGCGGCGGCCGCGATGGGCTCGGCCTGGCGATGGCGCTCAAAGCCGCCATCGCGTCGGATCAAGCGATTCAGGCCGTTGGGCTGCCGCCCATGCAGATCACCACCGGGGACAAGACCTGGTACCTGGGTAAGGAGGCCCGCCAGGTGGACGCGGCGGTGACGCTCGATGTCGATCCCTACGAGGCCGCCCGAATGTTGATGGGACGGCGAACCTATGACGAGATGCGGGCTTTTGACTGGCAGGGCGATCCCGAGCCCTACCTCACCTACCTGCATCGGTTCACGGTGCCGGAGCAGTCGCTCGGCGAGTAAGCCGCCGCGGCGGATTGATGATCCCGGGGACGGGGAAGCGCCGGTCTAGTGTCGCTTCATGTTGAGCGCGCTCTTCTTCATCGGAAGCCTGATCGGGGCGTTGCTCACCATTAACGGTCTGCGCCGCCGGTCGTTGTGGCTGCCGGCAATGATCACCAACGAGCTTCCGCTGCATCACATTGTCTGGCAAGCGGTGGTTGTGGGCCTGTTCGCCTGGGCGGGTGTGCTCGATCACATCCTGGGGCAGATTGCCCTGGCCATCACGTTCGTGTCCTGGGCCGGCCTTCTTGTGATGGCGGTCTGGTCGGTGCGCGCCCGGCCAACGATGGCTGCCGCGCTGGCCCCGATGGGTCTGAAGCCTGGATCCGGCTCGCCCCCAACCCTCAGTGACATTGTTCGAGTCAGGGGGAAGCTGCCTCGAGGGGTGGAAGCGATTCGAGGGATTGCCTACGGGCCCGAGCCGGCTCAGCTGCTCGATATTCACAGGCCGGGAGGGGACCAAAGCGGGCTCCCGGTTCTACTGCAGATTCACGGGGGCGGGTGGATGCGGGGCCATCGGGAACGCGAGTCTCGCCCGCTGATCCATCGCATGGCGGCAGCGGGGTGGGTGTGCGCCAGCATGGACTATCGGCTCAGCCCGGCAGCAACCTTCCCCGACCACCTGATCGACGTGAAGCTGGCTATCAGCTGGCTCAGGGCCAATGAGGCGGAGCACGGTGGCGACTCGAGCTTCGTTGCTCTCAGCGGAGGTTCGGCCGGAGCTCATCTGGCCGGGCTGGCTGCCCTCACACCCGATGATCTCGCCTATCAGCCGGGGTTCGCATCCGCCGACACATCCGTTCAGGCCTGTGTGACGTTCTACGGGATACACGATCTACTCGATCGCAACCGTATCCGCTACCCGTGGCCGTTTGTGGAATCACGGGTGATGAAGGTCTCTCCGGACGCCGATCCAGAGGCATGGAACCGGGCCTCGCCGCTGACTCAGGTTGGGCCCCACGCTCCCCCGTTCCTCGTCATGCACGGCTCGCACGACTCCCTGGTACCGCCGGACGAGTCACGCCAGTTCGTCGCAGCCTTGCGAGCGGTTTCGCAGTCTCCGGTGCTCTACGCCGAGATTCCAGGTGGCACCCACGGCTTCGACTTCTTCCATTCCCTGCGCAGTCGCCACGTGGTGCGTGGTGTTGAGAGCTTCCTCAATGCTTCACTGGCCGACCACAAAGCCCGAAACTTCCACACCCGATCGACCGAGAAATGAATCTGCCCGCTAATGGGTTATAGACGCTCATGATGTTCAAGAGGCGAAATAAACCGATCAAGCTCCACAACCTCGAGCAACTCGATGAGTTGACCGCCAGTGGCAAACCCGTCTTTCTCGACTTCTGGCAGACCAATTGCCAGCCGTGCCGCACCATGGACGGAATTGTCAACGAGCTTGCCGACGAGTACCGCGATTCGGCACACGTTGTGAAAGTCGACGTGCGCTCCGCCCCGGCGTTGGCGCAGCGCTACCGGGTGATGTCTACGCCGACCTTTGTGGTCATCGGTCCACCGAAGAAGAAGGGCAAGAAGTCGCGCCGCCAAACTGGTGGACCCTCGGAACGCTGGCGTTCCTCCGGGCTCGTGAAAAAAGACCAGCTGCAACAGGCGCTCGAGCGGAACGGGGCGAAACGAGCCTGACGGTGAACCTTCCAGCTCGCATGGCAGACGCCATTCTCGAGCACAGTTCACTTTGCTACCCAAATGAGGCCTGTGGCCTCCTGGCCGGGGACGCCGGCGGCCTTCGCATGGTCTATTGCCTCACGAATGCCGACAACTCCCCGACCCGTTTCACCATCGAGCCCGAGGAGCACTTTGGTGCCTTGCGCCATGCCGAACGAAGCGGGTGGGAATTGATCGGCGCCTTCCACAGCCATGTCCATGGACCAGCATTTCCGTCACCGGTCGATCTTGCCGAAGCGGCCGAGCCGGAGTGGTTATGGATTGTCGCCGGTCCGGTTGACGGTTCCACCGAGCTGCGGGCATATCGCATCGCCGACGGGGTAGCCACCGAGCGGGAGCTGGTGCTGGGGGACTAGGAGCCTGCTGAGTAATGCCGTTGTCGAGAGCGACGGCCAGGCACGCCAATCGCAAGGACGAGGTTTCGCCACTCCTCGGAGCGGAATGGCGGAGCTGAGGACGCTGCTCCTTGCTCGACACCTTTGACCGTCGCTCCACACCTACGGCACTGCGTCATCGTGTTCGCTCGCTCAAAGCTATCTCGGTGATGGCTGGTCGTCGAAATCGGCGACATGTTTTGCTCAGCAGGCTCCTAACCTCAGCGCCGTGCGTTTAACAGTCCTCGGCTCCAACGGAACCTATGCCACCCCCGGACGACCGACGTCCGGCTACCTGGTGTCGAACGCCGATACCCGCATCTGGCTTGATGCCGGCACCGGTACCTTTTGCGCTCTCCTTGATCTTGTGAGCCCGGCCGAGCTCGATGCCGTAATCATCAGTCACGCCCACCCCGACCATTCGGCAGATCTGTTCGCTCTTTATCACTGGCTTCGATTCAGCCCCGGGGCGGGATCCCGGTTGGCGTTGTTTGTGCCGGAGGGCCTGGCGGAGCGGTTTGAGGCGTTCCTGACCGGGCCGCTGGAGGAAGTCTTCGACGTGCGGATTCCGGCTCCCGTCGAGGAGGTCGGTTCTTTCACAGTGCGATTCGCCAGAGCCGATCATTCCGTGCCCACGCTCCAGGTGCGGTTCGATGCGGCAGGTGATTCGCTGGCGTACTCGGCCGACACCGGCCTCGAATGCGACCTTGTCGAGCTGGCCAGGGGTGTGGACGTGCTTCTATCCGAGGCCACCTACCAGGGAGACGACAAGGACTTCGCTCAGCACCTCACGGCTCGGGAAGCGGGTGGGATCGCTGCTCGAGCGGACGCAGCCCGGCTGATTGTGACTCACCTGGCGCCTACTCTGGAAGCCGGGCAAACAATTAGTGAAGCGGCCGAGGTCTTCTCCGGTGAGATCCTGGTGGCGACTCCGGGCCTGGAGGTCGAGGTATGAGTACCCGCAGCGATGGCAGAAGCAGTGACGAGCTGCGCGAAGTC
>CAXMOO010000085.1:0-30455 GCA_964195005.1 uncultured Gammaproteobacteria bacterium | reverse complement strand
CAGCGTGCCTCGCGATCCTGTGGTCTGGCCTGCTCCGAGCTCCCGGGTCGTGTCGACGACCACTCTGATGTCCTGTGGGTCCACTCCAAGTTCTTCCACGGCGACCTGGAGAGCGACGGTATGGACCCCCTGGCCCATCTCGGTCCAGCAGTGGCGCACCTCGACGGTTCCGTCCTCTTCAAACCTGACGACGGCTTTGGCGATTTCCTTTAAGCCATTCCCGAGGCCGGAGTTCTTGATCCCCAGGCCCATACCGACGGCCTTGCCGTCGGCTCTGGCGTCGTCGTAGACGGCCTTCACAGCGTCGAGGCATTGCCGCGCTCCCAGAGCACCGTCATCCAGGATCTGTCCCGGGCCCCAGACCGCGCCCGGTTCGACAACATTGCGAGAGCGAATCTCCCAGCCGCTGATCCCCACTTTCTCGGCCAGGCGATCGAGGGCGCCCTCCATGGCGAACTGGGCCTGGTTGGCACCGAATCCCCGAAAGGCCCCACACACCGGGTTGTTGGTGCGGGCTGCCGTTGATTCCACGTTGATGGTCGGCAGGACGTAGGGGCCGGAAGCGTGCCCGGCGGCTCTCTCGAGAACCTTCATCCCGACCGAGGCGTAGGGACCGGAGTCTCCGAGCATCTTGGCCCGCAAACCCGTCAGCTTCCCATCCTCGTCGCATCCCACGGCCAGGTCGATCCGGATCGGGTGGCGCTTGGGATGGAGTATCAGCGACTCTTCCCTGGTCAGAGTGCACTTGACGGGCTTGCCGAGCAACCAGGCAGCCAAAGCAGTCTGCGCCTGATTCGACATGTCCTCCTTGCCTCCGAAGGCACCTCCGTTGGAGACCAGCTCCACCACCACCTGGTCTGTGTCGATGCCGAGGACGCTGGCGATCTGGTTGCGGTCGTCCCACACTCCCTGGCCCCCGCTGTAGACCATGAGGGTGCCGTCTTCCTGCGGGACCGCCAGGGTGGACTCGGGCTCCAGAAACGCGTGCTCGACTCTTTGTGTTTGGAACACTTCATTGATCACGTGGGCCGAGCCGGTGAGAGCAGCATCGACGTCACCTCGCTCATAGCGGGAGACGGACAGCACATTGCCGTCGAGGCCCCAGACGGCGTCTTCTTCGGAACCGACGGCGACGGCAGGGTCGGTAAAGGGCCTGAGGACGTTGTATTCGATATCGATGGCGGCTGCCCCTTCGCGGGCTGCCACCACATCTTCGGCAACCACGAAGGCGAGGATGTCTCCCAGGTACGACGTCTTGCCGCCTTCAGGGATGAACACCGGCCAGTCTGTGTAGATGATTCCCACCCGAAGCTCACCGGGAACGTCGGCGGCCGTGAGCACTCTGACGACACCGTCGATCGCCTCAGCGGGAGCAGTGTCGATCTTCACCACTTCGGCCCGGGCATGGTCTGCCAGTCGTACCGCAGCGTGTAGTAATCCGACCGGCTGCATGTCGTCGATGTAGGGCCGGTCGCCGAGGGCGAGGTCGTAGGCCTCATACTTCATGCCGGATTTGCCCACTCCACCCGGAAGCTCGGGAGCCGGGATCTGGCCGGCGGCCAGCATCTCTATGGCATCGAGGATCTTGGTGTAACCCGTGCAGCGGCACAAGTGGGCGCCCAGGCGCCCGGCGGCAGTTTCGGCAGTCAGGTCGCTGCCTTTCTGATCGAGTAGCGCCTTGGTGCGCACGAGGATGCCGGGAGTGCAGAAGCCGCATTGCAGTGCGCCGCTGACGGCAAAGGCTTGTGCCAGGCGGTCACGCTCAGCAGGGTCGAACCCCTCGAGGGTGGTGATCTCTTTGCCGGCGGCGTCCTGCGGATCGGTTTGGCAGCTAATCTTGGCTCTGCCGTCAATGAGAATCGTGCAGCACCCACATTGCCCCATCGGGGCGCAGCCATCCTTGGGGGAAGTGAGGCCGAGCTCTTCTCGCAGAGCCGCCAGCAAGTGCGGGTGCCGGGTGGATACCGTCGCCTCTTCGCCGTTGACGACGAAAGATACGGTTTGCGTGTCGGTAACCGTCATTCGTCCTCCTAGCCCTTTACGACTGACATCTTTCCGCCTGGCTTACTCTAAAGCAAGGCCGGAGGAGTCTGACGGTCGAGAAAGCCAACCCTTGGGGCATAACTTTGGCGCGTTGCGCGTTAGCTTCGACGGAACCTGAGATCGGAGAAATCGCAATGGCGACGGTGGAAGCCACCAAGGACACATTCGGCGACCTAATCAAATCGAGCTCCACCGTGCTGGTGGATTTTTGGGCCGAGTGGTGCGGCCCGTGTCGTTCGTTCGCGCCCACGTATGAGGAGATGTCGGAGAAGTACCCCGACCTCGTTTTCGCCAAAGTGGACACGGAAGATCAGCCTGAGTTGGCAGGGTCTTTCAATATCCGATCGATTCCCACTTTGATGGTTTTCCGGGACCAGATAATCCTGTACAGCCAGGCCGGGGCGCTTCCGCCGCAACACCTGGAAGACCTGATTGATCAGGTCAAGAAACTAGATATGGATGAGGTACGGAGACAGCTCGACGAGCACTCAGAAGGTGAACACTGAACCTTCTGCTCTTCGGCACACCGCTCCTGCGGAGCCTGCCACATCGCTGTGCCGAAGGGAACCCGAGCCCCGTTGGCCGCGAATAACGTGACCGGAGACCTTTCGGGGCTGGCTAGCCGTTCTCTTTGAGATCCAGCGAAGCTGAGTTGATGCAGTAGCGGAGCCCGGTCGGCTGGGGACCGTCGGGAAAGACATGGCCCAGGTGGGCGTCGCAGTTGCCGCATTTGACCTCGGTGCGCACCATTCCGTGGCCGTCATCGGTGATCTCGATGATGGGGGCCCCTGCAACCGGTTGAGTGAAGCTGGGCCACCCTGAACCCGAGTCGTACTTGTCGCTCGAAGCGAACAGGCTCGTTCCACAGCAGATGCACTCGTAGGAGCCGTCTGCTTTGGTGTTCCAGTATGGACCGGTGAATGGGCGCTCAGTTGCCGCTTCCCGAGCGACCCGGTACTGGAGCGGAGTTAGCCGCTCCTGGTAGGCGTCGTCTGATTGGTTGGCTTCCATTTCTCCTCCTTGCCATATTCAACTCGCTCTGGCATCGCAACGTTCCCGGCTCAAGAGATTTTTCGATCTGCCGAGTCACACCCTCAGGAGACCAGTAAGAGCAAGGAAGTAGCCGCAATGGGCCAATTGCCGGATCCGCCGGATTTCAAGTCGGGCCTCAAGGGGTATGTCCGCGAGGAAGTGGATGGGTTCATTCGTGATCTCCAGGCCGGGGCCGCGGCTGCCGTAGCCGGGCTGGAGCAGAGGTTGGCAGAGGCCGACTCTCGCGAAGCGGCTGCGACCGAACGTGCTTACTTCTACATCCTCGATGTCCGGTCCCGGTTGCTGGCAGATGCCAACTCCCGTGCTCGAAAGATTTTGCATACCGCCAGGGATCTGGCGGCCGACATGCGGCTCGAAGCGCGAGACGGGCTGGCGAGCGCGGCCGATCCCGAAGAGTTGCTTGCCTCCGCTCGCCGCCGGGCCGAGGAGGTGCTGTCGTCGGCCCACGCGGAGGCAGAGCTCATTCAAAGTGAGGCCCGGGAGGCGATTGCCGCTGCCAGGGACGAGCGGCACTTGTTATCAAAGGCGGCCGCTGATGCTGAGAAGTTGTTCACGGACGCGGTCGAGGACGCCAGGCAAGTCAAAGACGAGGCGGCCGAGTTCTTCACGATGGTCCGCCGGGACGCCAACGCCTTTCAGGAGCAAGCAGACGCTGCCGTCGTCAACGCCCAGGCCCGTGCCGGCCAGATTGAAGAGGAATCGCAGCGGGCCCTCCAGGAGGCGGAAGACGCGGCCGAGGAGATTCGTCGTCAAGCGACTTCCGAAGTGGCCGGAAGCCGGGAGGAAGCCGACCGGCTCCGGGCTTTGGCGGAGGAGCGCTTGTTGTCGGCATCTGAAGATGCCGACCGCATTCGCACCCGGACGGCCCGGGAGCGGGCAGTAGCAGATCGGGAGATCGAGCAAGTGCGCTCTGAGGCCGAGGTGGTGCGTCAGGATGCCAGCCAGAACGCCGAAAGGCTCGAGGCCGCAGCCCAGGAGGAGCTGGCCAGCGTTCAGCAGCTGTCCAAGCGCGCCCGGACTGAAGCCGACGCGTTGCTGGCCGAGGCCAACGAGCGCCTGGCGGAAGCCCGTAGCGACACTCTTCGCCTGGACATCATGGCGGAGGCCGAGGCCGACGCCGCCAAGCTCCGAAGCGAGGCCGAACAGGAGGCCGGGCAAGCGAAGGCTCGCGTCGAAGCGGCCCGTGCCGAGGCGGAATTACTGCTCGATGAGGCTCGTAAGGAAAGCGAGCGTATCCGCAAGCTCGCCACTAAGGAGTCCGAAGCCAGGGCGGACGATTTGCGGGCGGTCACCGAAGGCGAGCTGAGCCGGCTGATTGCCGAGGCGGAAGCAGATCGGGAATCCGCCGGTCACGCCCTGCGAGAGGCCGAGATCCAGGCTGTCGCGGCGCGAGAGACTGCTCGCCAAGAAGCTGAGCAGCAAATAGAAGAGGAGTTGACGGCTGCCAGGCAAGAGACCGAGAGCCTGCGTCTCGAGGCGGCCGATCTCGAGCAGACCACGCAGATGCGCATCGCCGAAGCTACCAGGGAGGCTGAGGATGCCCGCCGGGCTGCCCGGGAGGCTCTCAGTTCGATCAGGACCAAAGAAGAGAAGCTGGGAGACGCCGAGCAAAGGGCCCGTGAGCTGGTGGATGTCGCCATGCGCGAAGCGGACAAAGTCCGATTGGACGCTGAGAAAATCCTCGACTCGGCCAACGAGCGAGCGGTCGACACTCAAGCGGCCATTGGCCGTCTACGCGCCAAACTGAAGCAAGTCTCCTAGAGCCGGGCGGCTAGTGCGCTTGCTCCTCGGTGGGCGATGGTTGCGATCGAGATCATCGGGTTGACCCCGCTGGCAAGGGGAAATGTCGAAGAATCCATCACATAGAGGCCCGGCGTTCCGTGCACCTGATTCTCCTGGTCCACTACCGAGTTCTCCAGCCTTGAGCCCATCCGGGCTGAGCCCATCTGGTGGAACGACAGATAGGTCATCTGGTTGCTGGCATATCCAACAGAGGCGATGTCGCTGAGAAATCCATCAAGGGAGCCTCCCAGCGCCGGTGACCAGCGGACCGGGCGACTGGTCGATGACAGCACCTCCACAGCACCCGCAGCCAAGAGAGCCTCCCCGGCGCGTCGGACGCCCTCCCGAATGTGGTCGGTGTCGATCTTCGACAGCCGGTAGTGCCAGGTTGGCCGGCCGTCCCGACCGACCTTGACCCGTCCCGAACCCCGATCGCGAAGCACGATCCCGATCGGGCTCAGGTATTTGAGGCCCAGGAGGTCCCGCTTGAAGGACGCCCCATCCTCCCAGCCCAGGAAGAGGGCTGGAAATAGCGGGTGCACGGGGGCAGTCTCGAACTTGACGCCGAATCCCCGGCCGTCGAGGTCGGTGAACTGGTCGGAGTAAACGGCTTGCATCATCCCGGTCCATGGTTCGACCGGCTCAACGAACCGGCCCCAGACGGCCGTGACAGGGTGGAGTCGCAGATTCCTCCCCACGGCGGAGCCTCCTAGCTTGCTTCGCAAGAGGATTGCCGGCGTGTTGAGCGCCCCGGCGGCCAGGACCACTGCCCGGGCCCGAACCTCCAGACGATGGCCGTTGACGCCGGCCGTCACTCCGGTGGCTGTGGCGTTCTGGGTGGTCACCTTGGCGACGTCGGCCTCGACAACGATCCGGGCTCCGGCCCGATAAGCGTCCTCGAGGTACGTCGCCAGTGTCGACTGCTTGGAACCGGTCCGGCATCCCATCGTGCAGTATCCGCAATCCGCCGGTGAGCAGCCGGCCACATTGCGGGGCATGCTCTCAACGTGCCAGCCGAGCTCTCGCAGACCCTTGTCCATCAGCTCTTCGCGTCGTGAGGGTGAGTTGTTATTGGTGTTGACTCCCAATCTTTCGTGAACTGCCAGGGACGAGCGCTCGAAGTCCCCACCGGTGAACACCCTGCGGAACCGGGCCTCGGTGTCCCATTGGCTCCGAGTCTGTTCGGGAGTCGCAAACGATGTGGTGTAGTTGATTACGGTTCCCCCGCCGAGAGTGGATCCGGCCAGCATCGAGAATCCCGAATCCACGGTGCCGTGGAGGCCCTTGTCGAGGTACATGTCGCGATATGCCTCGCTCTCGATGTGAGTGAAGTCGGCCTCGTTGTGATATCCCCCCTTCTCGAGGACTACAACGTCGAGCCCGGCCGCGGCCAGCACTCCGGCGGCGACCCCACCGCCGGCGCCGGATCCAACGATCACAACGTCGGCCGTCCACTGCTCGTCGGAGGTTACGCGTGTTGGGGTTATCGGCTTGGGGACGTCAGGCGGCGGACCGTCTGGCCCGGGATAGCCCATGGCTTCCCAAACCGGACTGGTCAATGACCCCTCGGGAGGTGTCGTGTACAGGTATCCGACCAGCAGCTTGAGGGCCTTGAATGCCTGACGGGCAGGCCCCAGTGGGCTGGTTGACATGGAGCGCACAGCATCGGCGCGCTGCAGCGGGCTCAGAGAGCGGAACTTGCGGGGCTTGCGGTAGAGCAACAAACCGCCCGCCGCAGTATCGAGCAAAGCCAGAAGCTGCCTGGCGTCCCGACGAGCTCGTTCACTCGGGAGCAGGTCGTAGACGTGGCGGAGTCGAGCGGGCAGGCCCAATTCGGTGGCGGATTTGCTCCACGCCGCGCCGTCTCCGGCAGTGGCCGGGAGCAGTGTGTCGGCGACGGCTGCGAAAGTTGAGATTGCCCGATCTGACAGACCCATGTTTGGGGACCTTAGGAGGACGTGGCTTGCACCCGGATAGTGTGGTGCCCGGTGGCGCCGTCCGGCCGGGGGCGGACGACCTGGGCGGTCTGGGTAATGCCGTTGCCATCGGTAGCCCTAACACTCAGCAGGTGGACGCCTTCCACGAGCGTGACGGTGGTCTTCCATTGCACCCATGCCTTGATTGAAAGTGGATCGCTGGTTTCGGCCGGGACCCAGGCGCCTTCGTTAACACGAACTTCGACTTTCTCGATTCCCTTGAGGGGCGCCCAGGCGACACCGGCGACGATGACCTCACCGGGGGCAAGCCGGTCCCTGTTGCGGGGAACGTCGATGCGCGACTGGGTCTTGATCGGTCCTTCCTTGGCCCAGCCCCGTGGCACCCAGTAGGAATCGAATCCATCCCAGGTGGTCAACTCGATGCGGTCGAGCCACTTGGTGGCGGACACATAGCCATAGAGGCCGGGGACGATGAGGCGGGCAGGGAAGCCGTGCCTTTGCGGAAGCGGCTCATCGTTCATCGCCACTGCCACCATGGCGCCGCGGTCGTCCATTGCCGCCTCGATGGGGAAGCCACTCGACCAACCGTCAACCGACCATCCCACCACCTGCTCGGCAGCTTCCTGCGGGGCGGCCATCTCCAGCAGTGTCGCTAACGGGACGCCGGTCCACTTGGCGTTACCCACCAGGCCACCGCCCACCTCGTTCGAGACACAGGATATGGTCACGAAATCCTCCACCAGGTCCATTGCCAGGAGCTGGTCGAACGTGAATTCGAGCGGGTTGTCGACCAGTCCCTCAATTGTCATGGACCAGCGGGTCTCGTTGATCCGGGGAATGATCGTGGCGGTGTCGATCCGGTAGAAGTTGTCGTTGGGAGTGATGATCGGTGCTAGGCCCTGCACCGCGAATGAATTTATTGCCACGGGAGCGGCCAGGGTTTCGGCGGCAGGAGGCAGCACGACATCCGGTGTCCGGGTAACGCTGATCAGGCGTCTCCCGAATACGCCACCGACCACGGCCACCGTTCCCACCCCGGCCGCCCGGGCCATGAACTGGCGACGGCTGGCGTCGATGGGCAGGCCATCGGTTGGCTCGCCGATCACTGCCGGGGACTGCAGAGGATGGGGAGTGGCGAGCATCCACCAGAGCACATAGAGCCCCGTCCCCACTGTGAGGACACCGGCCAGCACGGTGAGCACCCCACTGATCAAGGGCTGATTCAAGGAGGCTACGAGGCCCACGGCTCCGAATCCGACAAATAATGGCAGTGCGGCCAGGAAACCGCGGCGGTGAACGCCGATTCCGGCCAGGACTCCCAACCCGAGTGCCACCACGACCGTCCCGATATAAAGCACCGCCTTGTCGTTAGTGCCGAACGTGCCTATCGCCCAGTCCTCAACGGCCGGTGGCGTGATGTCGATTATGTAAGTGCCTATTGACGAGATGGCAGAAGGCACCCTGTCCACGAGGCCGGCCAATAATTCGCTCACGGCCAGTGAAACAGCGACCGCTACGACTCCGGCCGCGATCGATTGGCGCTTAGTAAGAGTTGCTTCCGTCGTCTCCATCACGAATTCAACGGTAGTTGTTGGCCGATGGTTCCCCGTGTCGGCTTGCTCCGGTGCGCAGGCAAGCAGCAGGCCAGCAGACTGAGCTCGGAGATCGAAAGATGGAGTACCGCCGTACGCTCATGATCGAGGTGGTCTCCTGGTTGTAGAGTTCCGCAATGGTTGTCCGCGACTACCACCGGCCCTCCAGCCTGGACGAAGCGCTCCGGCTCCTGGCGCGCGCCGGCGTCACTACGGTCCTGGTGGGCGGTGGAACCACGCTGGCTGCGAGGGGAGAGCAGGGACCAGTCGAGATCGTAGATTTGCAGGGCCTCGACTTTGACGGCATTGAGCTGGAGAACGGAAGAGTTCGCATTGGGGCGATGGTGCGTCTGCAAGCAATTGTCGACCACGCTTCGGTGCCGCCGATGGTGCGAGACCTGGCCAAACGGGAAGCTGCCAGCACCTTCCGTAACGTCGCCACGGTCGGTGGAACGTTGGCGGCGGGAGATTACGAGAGCGTGCTGCTGGCCGGCTTCCTCGCACACCGGGGGGTGGTCGGTGTCGCTCACGCCTCCGGCTCAGTGGAGCTCCCGCTACCCGACCTACTTGCCGACCGTGGTCGCTTGGACGGTGGCATCATCACCAACTTGACAATGGAGTCGGAAGGCTCCCTGGCATACGCCGCGACCGGCCGGACGCCGGCCGATCGCCCGATTGTGGCTGCAGTGCTCGCAGGGATCGGAAGCGCCACCCGGGTGGCGCTAACAGGCGTCGCGGCAACTCCGGTCATGATCGAGCCGAGCACGATCGCCGATCTCGAGCCGCCCGGTGACTTTCGCGGCTCGTCGCGCTACCGCAAGGAGCTAGCCCGGGTGCTGACCGAACGACTGATGAGTAGTCAGACGGCATGACGATCACCCTCACCATCAACGGCGAGGAGCGCCGCATCGACTGCCTGCCACACGAGTCGCTCCGAGCGGTGCTGCGCCGGGAGGGTTTCTACAGTGTCCGCTTCGGGGCGGAGACGGGTGAGACCGGAGCCGCCGGTGTCTTGTTGGACGGGCGGTTCGTGTCGGCCGAGATCCTGCTGGCCGCCCAGGCCGATGGCCATCAGATCGAAACCGTAGAAGGGCTGGCACCCACCGGGAGCCTGCACCCCATTCAAAGGGCGTTCATCGACGCCGGAGCGATTCAGTCTGGATATTCGACCCCCGCCACCATCCTGGCGGCCAAGGCTCTGCTGGACGAAATCCCCAGCCCCACCGAGCGCGAGGTGCGGGAGGCACTATCGGGCATCCTCGATCGAGAGACCGGCTACCTCCGGCCTGTGCTGGCCATTCTGCGTGCCGGGGACATTCTGCGGGGCAAGAAGGCGGATCCGGTCGAGCCGGTCCACATTGCACCACTGGTGGAGCCGAACGGCGGCGCCGAGGCTGATCTAACCGTCGCCCTCGAGGGCCTGGCGCCGCTGGCACCGCGCGTCGTTCCCAGCCCG
Source organism: uncultured Gammaproteobacteria bacterium (assembly GCA_964195005.1). GTDB lineage: Bacteria > Actinomycetota > Acidimicrobiia > Spongiisociales > SHLN01 > JAUXLW01. Next base: position 20,592 of record CAXMOO010000085.1, on the reverse strand, counting down.
GAGGTCCCCGAGACTCAGGTGGTCGGCAAGCCGGAAACGAAGGTCGACGCGATAAAGCTGGCTAAGGGCAAGCCGGCGTTCACGGACGACGTTGAGCTCCGCGGCATGCTATACGCCAAGATGCTTTACAGCCCTCACGCCCAGGCTCGCATCCTGGCGATCGATGATTCGAAGGCGCGGGCCCTTCCCGGCGTCCATGCGGTGCTTCATCACCAGAACGTCAAGCGGGTTCGCTATGCGTCGGGTGGCCAGAGCTATCCCAACCCGCCGCCCTACGACCAGGTGAGCTTCGACGACAAGGTACGTCACGTCGGTGACCGGGTAGCCGTGGTGGCGGCCGAGACCATTGAAATCGCCGAAGAAGCCGTCGCCCTCATCGACGTGACCTATGAGGTGCTTCCCTTCGTGCTGGATGAGAACGAGGCGATTGCCGGGAACGCACCCATCATTCACGACGAGGACGGCATGGAGGGCGCTTACGATGCCTCTCGCAACATCGTCCACCATATGGAGGCTGAGGTCGGCGACGTTGCGGCCGGCTTCGCCAAGGCCGACCATCTGTTCGAGCAAACCTTCCGGGTGCATCAGGTGCAGCAATGCCCGATCGAGCCGCACATCGCCATCGGGTACTGGGACAGCGACGAGCGTCTTGTCCTCCGCACCTCAACACAGGTGCCGTTCCACGTTCGCCGGATGGTGGCACCCTTGCTCGATTTGCCCGTAAAACGAATTCGGGTGATCAAGCCCCGCATCGGCGGAGGCTTCGGAGCCAAGCAGGAAATGCTCATTGAGGACGTCGTCGGGCATCTCGTCATTGCTACCGGCCGCCCTGTGCGGCTCGAGCTGACCCGGGAAGAGGAATTCAGGTCGAGCCGCACGCGCCACCCCCAGACCATTACCTACAAGAGCGGTGTTAACAACGATGGAGTGCTCGTCAGCCAGCAGATGCGCATCGTCGGCAACACCGGCGCCTACGGCACGCACGCCCTGACAGTTCAGCAAGTGAGCGGGCTGCGCGGCCTCAGTTCGTACAATGCCCCGAACAAGCGTTTCGAGTGCGACGTCGCGTATACCAATATCCCGGTTCCCGGGGCGTACCGCGGATACGGGGCTCCGCAGGCGCTCTTCGCTCTCGAGGCGCATATGGAGGACGTTGCCCGGGCCCTCGGACAGGACTCGCTCGCCTTCCGACGCCTCAACTGGACGAAGGAGGGTGACCCGCTCGACATTGCCACCAAGCTTGGCGAGGGCGCCGCCGACATCGAGGTGGTGCCGGTCATCACTTCCAGCGGGCTCGAGGAGTGCGTCGCCCAGGGAGAAAGGGCGATCGGATGGCATCGCCGCCTCGATCCGGAGTGGCGCCGGCCATCAGATGAGCCGCACATCCGCCGGGGCATCGGTTTCGCGATGTGCATGCACGGCACCGCGATCCCCGGCCTGGACATGGGGGCGGCGAGCATCAAGATCAACGACGACGGCTCCTTCAATCTGCTCATCGGCGCCACCGACCTGGGGACCGGGGCCGACACGATCCTGGGTCAGATCGCGGCCGAGGTTCTGGGCGTGCCGCTCGAAGACATCCTGGTGTACGCCGCAGACACCGACATGACTCCATTCGACGTCGGTGCCTATGCCTCCAGCACCACCTACATCTCCGGGACCGCAGTCAAGAAGGCCGCCGAAGAGGCCCGTAGGCAAATCACCGAGCGGGCGGCGTTGATGCTCGATGCCAACCCGGGAGAGATCGAACTGGCCGATCGCAAGGCGTGGGCGGCGGACGGCCGTTCGGTGACTCTTGAAGAACTGGCCCTCCACGCACTGCATCAGGATCAGCAGCACCAGATCATGGCCAATGCTTCTTTCGTTTCCTCCGAGTCACCCCCTCCATATGCGGCTCAATTCGCCGAGGTCGAGGTCGACGTTGAGACCGGTCAGGTGACCGTCAAGGCGCTGGTGATGGCGGTCGATTGCGGGGTCCCCATCAACCCGGTCACGTCGGCGGGGCAGGTCGAGGGCGGGATGATTCAGGCACTCGGCTATGGGCACTGCGAGGAGATGGCCTATGACGAGGAGGGTCGCCTGGTCAACCCCCGCTTTGGCCCCTACAAGATCTATCGGGCCGACGAGATGCCCCGCATCGAGGCTTATCTCGTACAGACGATGGAGAAGAGCGGTCCTTTCGGAGCCAAGGCCATTGCCGAGATCCCCAAGGACGGTGTGGCCCCCGCCATTCGCAATGCCATTGGCAACGCCACGGACGTCTGGATCAACAGCATCCCGTTCACGCCCGAACGGGTGTGGCAAGCGTTGCACGCGGGCTGACGCGCAATGACCGACGGCCAGGATCATCGAGTCTTGCGCGAGCTGTCACGGGCCGTCGAAGCGGCCCGGCCGGTGGTGCTCGCCACCGTGGTGGCCACCAGGCGTTCAGTGCCACGTCGCGCCGGCGCCAAGATGTTGATTTTTCAGGACGGGAAGCTGGGCGGCACCATCGGAGGAGGGGAGTTGGAATCACGCGTCATCGAGGCATCGCACGAAGTTCTCCGCACGCGCCGCCCACAACTGCTGGACTACGCACTCATGGAGCCGTCCCGGGGCGACCCGGGCGTCTGTGGTGGTGAATTGCAGATTTACCTGGAGCCGTATATGCCAGCGCATACCGTGTTTGTGGTCGGAGCAGGCCATGTCGGGCGAGCCGTAGTCGACCTCGCCCACTGGCTCGGCTATCAGACGGTGGTAACCGACGACCGGCCCGAGCGGCTAACCGACGAGGAAATGCCCAACGCCGACTCCCGGCTGCCAGGCTCAATGGCAGAGGCAATGGCCGCCCATACCGTGACCGAGGACACATCGATCGTGCTCGTGACCCGCAGCGTCGCCAAGGACGTCGAAGCCCTTCCATTGCTGTTGGATACCCCGGCCCGTTACATCGGAGTTATGGGAAGCGCAAGGCGCTGGCGAGAGGCAAGCCAACAGCTGGCCGACGCCGGCGTTGCTCCCGGACAACTCGACCGAATTCATGCTCCGATCGGAGTCGAGATTCACGCCGAAACTCTGGAGGAGATCGCAGTGTCGATCCTCGCCGAGGTCATCAGGGTGACGCGGGCCGACGACGGATCGGATTGATGCTCTTCGCCGACCATCTCGTCGTCCTCCGTGGCGGCGGTGATCTAGGGACGGGGGTCGCCTACCGGCTGCATCGGGCCGGTTTCCCGGTCGTTGTCCTCGAGTTGGCTCAGCCCATGACGATCCGCCGAACGGTGGCGGTGTCGACGGCGGTGCAGCAAAGCGAGATCACAGTGGAGGGCATGCGGGCCCGCCTTACAGCGTCGGAGGCCGAAGCGGCCGACACTGCCGCGGCTGGAACCGTGGCCGTTCTCGTCGAGGAAGGGATGCCGGAGTTCCCGGCGTCGGTGTCGGTGCTGGTTGACGCCCGTCTTGCCAAGCGCAATGTCGGTACGAGCATTGATCTAGCCCCGCTAGTGGTTGGTCTCGGTCCGGGCTTCAGCGCCGGCCGGGATTGCCACGCAGTGGTGGAGACGAAGCGCGGGCACCATCTCGGCCGGGTTATCTGGGAGGGCGCGGCTGCTTCCGATACAGGCATCCCCGGCGAAGTGGGAGGACAATCCGCCGACCGGTTGATCCGGGCGCCGGCCGCGGGACCGGCTCGCTGGTCGGTCGAGATCGGAGATTCGGTCGCTGCGGGCCAGGTCATCGGTCGGGTGGGCGAGGCCGCCGTCGAGGCGAGAATTGGGGGTGTGGTGCGCGGGCTGATTGCCGACGGCTACCCAGCCGAACCAGGCTTGAAACTTGCGGACATCGACCCGCGGGGCGATGCGGCCGTCACTCTCGAGATCTCGGACAAGGCGCTCGCGGTGGGCGGCGGAGTACTGGAAGCAGTGCTCACCTGGCTCAATCGACGCCGGCCGTGAGCGCCACCTTGGCCGAGCGGTTCGACCTCGGCGACCATGAGCTGGTCGCGTTCGTCGGAGCCGGAGGCAAATCGACCCTACTCCTCCGGCTCGGTGCCGAGTTGGTCCACTCCGGAAGCCGCGTGATCCTGACCACTACAACAAAGCTCGGCCTGGATCAGGTCACCGGCACCGTGTGCTACTCGTCGGATCCGGCTGAGGTCGAGGCGTGCTTCGCTTCGCCGGGCCCGGTGTTCGTGGTGAGCACGGAAGACGGGAGAAAGGTCACCGGCCCTTCTCCAGAGGAGGTAGATCGTCTGTTCGCCGAGACGACCTCCGACTACATCCTGGTAGAGGCCGACGGTGCGCGGGGACGATCGATCAAAGCGCCGGACGTTCACGAGCCGGTTGTTCCGACTACGGCGACGCTCGTCGTGCTAGTCGCAAGCCTCAACGCCATCGGCCTGCCACTGGCGGAGGCTGCCCATCGTCCCGAGCTTGTTTCGGCGCTGAGTGGCCTGGACCTCACCGCCCCGGTCGGGCCGGAGCACGTCGCTGCTCTGCTGGCTCATCCGGAAGGGGGCCTAAAGGGGGTGCCCGACCAGGCCCGGGTGGTGGTTGCACTCACCGGTGGAACGCCGGGAGGGCGGGAGGAAGCTGCTGGCTTGATTTGCCGCCGGCTCGAGCTGGTGCCGCTGATAGGCGAAATTGCACTGATTCCGCCGTTCGAATAGGCCTGGCATCCTCGACTCCATCAGGTTCTCGACGGTGTAGCTGCCGAGAACTCCCCGGTCCACTAGAGCGCGAAATTTCGATGAGTGCCTGGTGGCGCACTAATCCCATTGCGATCTAGAGTCTGGTCTGAGATTGGAGCTCCTTCAGTGATGGAGGGGACGACTCGACCTAGGAGTAGGCAAACATGACATTCAAGAAATGGCGGGCAGTGGTGGCATTGATGCTGGCGTTAGCGCTGGTGGCTGCGGCCTGCGGCTCGTCTAGCGACGACACAACCACGACGGCCGATGGTGGTACGACCGGTACCACCGGTACCACCGGTACCACCGCCGGCGGTGAAGCCCTCAAGGTGGCATTTGTCCACGTCAGTCCGGTATCGGACAAAGGCTGGTCGTGGGCCCACGACCAGGGTGCGAAATTTCTCGAAGCCAACATGAACGTTGAGGTCACAACGCTGGAGGCCATTCCAGAAGGGCCCGATTCCCAACGAGTATTTGAAGACCTGGCAGCCCAGGGCAACAAGCTGATCTTTGGAACTTCGTTCGGCTACATGGACCCGATGCTGGCGGCAGCCGAGAACTTCCCGGATGTCGCATTCATGCACGCCTCGGGCTTCAAGACGGGCCCCAATATGGGCAACTATTTCGCGGCAATTGAGGAAGGCCGCTACCTGAGCGGGATGGCGGCCGGCGTCGCTACGACCACCAATCTGATCGGTTACGTAGCCGCTTTCCCGATTCCCGAGGTAATTCGCGGAATCAACGCATTCGCACTCGGAGTCCGCGAAACTAACCCCGATGCCGAGGTGCAGGTGGTGTGGACGTCGACCTGGTTCGATCCTCCCAAGGAGGGCACGGCTGCCCAGTCGTTAATCGACGCCGGAGCGGACGTCATCGCCATGCACCAGGACTCGACGCAACCGGGCCAGGTCGCTGATGATGCGGGAGCCAAGTGGGTCGGCTACAACGCCGACACGGGCGACGTCTTTCCGAATGCGTGGCTTACCGCACCAATCTGGGACTGGGGTGCGTATTACCTGAGTGTGGCCCAGGACGTGGCTGCCGGGACATGGCAGCCGGAGGTCTTCTACGGCAATCTGGCGGACGGCACGGTCGATATGGCAGCGTTCGGTAGCTCGGTCGACCAGGCCACCCAGGACCTGATTGCTACCCGCCGGGCGGAGATCGTCGCCGGTACTTTCGCGGTGTTCCCCGATCCGATCGTCGATCAGGGTGGCAACTCTCGTGAACTCGGTGACATCTTCGGGTTCGATTACTTCGTCGAGGGAGTCATCGGCAGCGATAGCGGCTAGTTCTCGAAAAACAGGAAGAACTCAAAGGGGCCCCGCCGTGGCGGGGCCCCTTTGTCTAGGGTGGTCCCATGTCGGATTCGGCCGCAAACACGCTCGCCGTAGAGCTGCGGGATATTCACAAGGAGTTCTACGGCGTCAAGGCCAATGAGGGAGTCGATTTCCAACTTCGCCGGGGCGAGGTGCATGCCCTTCTCGGCGAAAACGGGGCGGGTAAATCGACTCTGTGCTCAATTCTGGCTGGTCTTTATCGTCCGGACTCCGGCGAAATGTTGCTCGAAGGCGAGCCGACAGTTTTCAAGTCGCCCAAGGACGCATTGGCGGCGAGGATCGGGATGGTTTACCAGCACTTCCGCCTCATTCCCAACCTGACCGTTGCCGAAAACCTGGTCGTCGGGCACCCCGACCTCGGCCTTCGAATCGATCAGAAGGAATTACACAGTGCCGCGACCCGGTTGGGTGAGGAATACGGGTTGCCGGTGGATCCGGCTGCCAGGGTTTGGCAGCTGTCTGTGGGGGAGCAGCAACGGGTGGAGATACTGAAGCTGTTATATCGGGACGTGAAGGTTCTGATTCTCGATGAGCCCACCGCCGTCCTCACTCCGCAGGAGGCGGCAGTTTTGTTCCGTACCATGCGGCAGATGGCCGCAGAAGGCCGGTCGGTGATTTTCGTGTCTCACAAACTGCACGAGGTCAAAGAGGTGTCTGACCGGGTGTCGGTCATGCGGCAAGGCCGCATGGTTGGTGGCGTCGACACCGCCGACGCCGAACCCAGGGATCTGGCGCGGATGATGGTGGGACGAGACCTCGAGCTGTCCACCCGGGACCAGGAGGCCGCCGAGGGAGAAACGGTGCTTTCAGTTCGCGACCTCGTGGTTGAGAGCGATCGGGGACTGAAGGCTGTTAACGGAGTCTCATTCGACATTCGTGCTGGTGAGGTCCTGGGTGTAGCCGGGGTGTCGGGGAATGGGCAGCGCGAGCTGGCCTACGGCCTGGTGGGGCTTCGTCGTCCAAGCTCTGGCACGGTGATCCTCGACGGCGACGACGTTTCCCGGGCCACTGTTGTGTCTCACATTCGCAAGGGCCTGGCATATGTCCCACAGAGCCGGCTCGGAATGGGCCTGGCGCCGGGGCTGACGACGGAAGACAATCTCGGGCTCAAGGCCTTCCGGGAGCCTCCTTACGCCCAGGGGCTCCGGCTGGTTCCGTCCGTCTTCAAGGATCTCGGGGCTGAGTTGATTGAGAAATACGACATCCGCGGCGTTCAGCCCGGCCTTCCCATCCGCCTGTTGTCGGGTGGCAACCTGCAGAAGGCTCTCATTGCCCGCGAGGTGGAATCGAAACCCAAGGTACTCATTGCCCGCTCGCCCACCCGCGGCCTCGATGTGGGCGCCACCGAGGCAGTGCGAAAGCTGGTCCTGGCAGAACGGGAACGGGGAACCGGGGTTTTGTTGATTTCGGAGGACCTCGACGAGCTCCTAGCGCTTTCCGACCGCCTGATTGTGCTCTACGAGGGCGAGATTGTCGGCGAGATGGCTGCGGAGGACGCCAGCTCCGAGCGGCTCGGCTTGCTCATGGCAGGGCAGCGGGAAGCAGAGCCGGCATGACCACTCGTCGATTCATCATTGAGCCCCGCGGTCTGGCCTCGCTGCGGCTCACGATTCTGATTCCATTGGCATCGGTGGCGGCGGCCCTCGTGGTGGGGGCGATATTTCTGGCGCTCACCGGAGACAATCCCTACACGGTCTACAAGCACATGGTGGACACCGCGTTCGGGAACTCCCGGGGGCTCAGCGAGACTCTGGTTTCCGCCACGCCGTTGATTCTCACCGGCTTGGCAGCAGCGGTCGCGTTCAAGATGCTGGTGTGGAACATCGGGGGGGAGGGACAGTTCTTGCTCGGCGCCATCTTCTCCTCGGGGATCGCCATCGCCATGGGCAGCGGAACTCCGGCGGCGATTGCCATTCCTGCGGTGATTATCGCCGGTGCGCTCGGGGGAGCCCTCTGGGCTTCCATCGCCGCGATCCCCCGCGTCTATCTGGGAACCAACGAGATCATCACCACACTCATGCTCAACTTCATAGCCCTCAACCTCATGAATTACCTCATCTTCGGGAGCAAGAGCCCCTGGCGGGACCCGGCAGTGAGCACCTTTCCTTCAGGACGGCCGATTCCCGAGAGTTTCCGGCTAACGGAGTTTTTCAAGCGGCTCGACGTTGGCATCTTTATTGCCGTCGCGGTGGCGTTGGTGGCCTGGTTTCTGCTCAGTCGCACCCGCTGGGGTTTCGAAGTACGGGTGGTGGGAGATTCGGCGGAGACTGCTCGCTACGCCGGAATCAGTGTTCCCCGCAAGATCCTTGGGGTTTTCCTCCTGTCGGGGGCCTTTGCCGGATTGGCCGGTGGGTTGTGGGTCGCCGGCCCGGTGGGAGCGCTGGATCCCCGATCCCTCGATCTGGGGTTTGGCTTTACCGGGATCATTGTGGCTGCTTTGGCCCGGCTAAATCCGGTAGCGGTGATCCCGGTGGCGGTCCTAATGGGAGCCCTCAACAACGCCGGGCCGTCGCTGCAGTCCATCGGGGTTCCTCCTGAGATCGTGACGATGCTCCAGGGTGCCATTTTGATATTCGCTGTGGGTGGCGAGTTCTTCATTGCCAACCGGATCCGCAAGCCTGAGGTATCTGCGGCGGCGACTCCGGCTGAGGCGACGGCATGAACGACTCACAGCTAATTCTCACCATATTTGCGGCGATGGCCCTGGGGACCCCGCTCATCTTTGCGACGGTCGGCGAGATAATCACCGAGCGGGCCGGCATCCTCAACCTTGGCGTGCAGGGGACCATGCTGGTAGGCGCGGTGTCGGGTTTCTGGGCAACGTTTGAAACCGGCAGCCTGGTGCTGGGCGTGGTGGTGTCGATGATCGCCGGTGCTGTCTTTTCCATGATCCACGCCTTCGCTTCGATCACATTGCGGGTCAGTCAGATAGTTTCCGGGTTGGCGCTGACCATATTCGGCACCGGTCTGGCCAGTTTTCTCGGTAAGGCCGGTTCCGATCCATTGGTAGGCGAACCGTCTCGAGAGCAGTTCCTACCGCTGCTCAGGGCAGGGACTGGCCTGGCCGACCTACCGGTGGCGGGGCCGCTCATTTTTGGGCACGACATCCTCATCTATGTGGCCTGGCTGGTGGCGGGCGCAGCCAGTTACTACCTGTTTCATACCCGGATGGGCTTGTCGTTGCGGGCCGTCGGCGAGGATCCTGCCAGCGCCGAGTCTGCCGGGGTCAACGTTGCCTGGGTCCGCTACGCCCACGTAATGATCGGGGGAGCCCTGGCCGGCCTGGGGGGAGCCTATTTTTCTCTGGCCCTCACCCCGACGTGGGTGGACAACCCGATTGGAGCTGCGGGATGGATCGCCATTGCCCTCGTGATTCTGGCGAGCTGGCGCCCGTGGCGAGCCGTATTTGCCGCCTACCTGTTCGGAGCGGCCGAGCGAGTTCAATTCACGTTGCAGACGCTGGGCGAGCCGTGGAGCGACATTCCATCGACGATTCTCGCCATGCTTCCGTTCGTGCTGGCCATAGTGGCGATGATCTTGCTTACCAGCGGCAAGCGAGCTCGCTTCCTCGGCGCTCCCGCCGCGTTGGGTATCCCCTACTTCCGCGAGCAGAGATAAGGGCAGTCAGCAGTCAGCAGTCGGTCCCCTCCTGCGGAGCGGAGTCTTCGGAGCGGAGTGGGAGGGGTTAGGGGTGGGTGGTGCCCACCAACAGCAGGAATGCCAGAAGCTTGCCTTCACCACGATTGTTGCTTGTAGGTGACCTTGCACAGGGCGGTGCCCAACAATTAATTGTTGGTTCTGTGCGCGCCAGACCGGCTCGTGATTCAACCCTCGAGTTTTATCAGCGCTCTGCTCAGGGTGCCGTTGGTGGGAAACACCCCCTCCCAGCCTCCCCCACTCCGTTTCACTCCGTGGGAGAGGGGCCATGGCAACCTCAAGTGCTGCCTATTCCAGCCGGCCGTTGTAGGTCGAGCCGAGATATGCGCCCCAGCTGATCCGGGATGGCACCGGGACACCGAGCGCGCGGCGTTCCAAGAACCAGACGTCATCTGCGAAGCCAGTGGTGATGAGCTCGAGGTGGCCGTCGTCGTCTAGGTCGGTGATGAGCCCGGTGCCAAAGCTGCGAGCCGGGCGGCGCAGCAGCTCTGTAACGTGCCAGCCGTCGGGGTCGATCTGGAGGACCACCTGCTCGCCTTCGAGCACCGGGCTGAGCGTGATGATGATCTCGTCTCGGCCGTTACCGGACAGGTCGACCGCCAGCGGCGACGACAACAGAGGCTGTTCGAAGGACTCCCGCCAGAGCAGGTCACCGGTAGCCCCCGAGACCGCCACGAGGATGGACTCCGTGTAATCGGGAAGCCTCCCCACCGAGAAAGCCGCAAACACATCCGGCACGGCGTCCTCATCGAAGAAACCCAGGGCAGGGGATGCCCAGGTTTCGGCGTTGGCAAAGTCGAGCGACCAGAGAACACCGAACGTTTCGCCGTCGATGGCCATCAGCCGGCCGTCGAATGTGGCGGCGATGATGTCGGCGGTTCCGTCTCCGGTGACATCGCTTAGCGACGGAGGCGCCACCATCCCCCGGTCCGAGAGAGGCGCGATCACCTGACGAGCAGCCGCCAGGTCTCCGCGGGCGACGTCTGACAGCTCGGCGACCCAGAGTGAGCCGGCGTGAGTCTCGCCGCCACTTCCGAATACGACCAACTGAGTCTCATCGGACGATCGTTGATATTTGAGCGCCGACAGGTAGGTCTCGCCACCGTCGGGCGTTTGGCCGGCGGCGATGATCGCTCCCGATCTCCCGCTGAGAACCATGAGATGTCCCGGTGGTCTAGGGAAGAACGCGGGCAAAGTTGAGTCACCGCCATTGGCGACGAGGAGGTCGTCGACGCCATCGCCGTCGATGTCGTCCAAGAATTGAGGTGTGTAGAAGTTATACCACCCCTCACTTCTGGCATTGCCCTGCGGATTGAAGGTCCAGAGCACGTCGCCCGTGGCTCCGTCGATGGCGTACAACTCGGCGTTGCGGCCGCCGATGACGACATCGGGAATCGCATCGGTGGTGAGCTGCCCCAGGCCGGGTGAGCCAAAGATCTCATCCCGGGTGTCGACTCGCCAGAGCTGAGTCCCGCTGGCTCCATCGTGGGCGGTAACGAACCCGGCTTTGGGGACGTTTTCGTTTCCGTGACCGATCACGACGTCGAGGATTCCGTCGGAGTTGAGGTCGGCGACCCGGGGGGACGACAGGATTCTCAGATCGCCGCCGACCGTCCAGTCGAGCTCGAAATCCGCGACGAAGCCGTTTCGAGCGCCCCCTGAGCAGGCGACGATGGCCAGGCTCAGGGCCATCCATAGAGCCGATCGGCCAAGGGGGAAAGGGGCGAGGCGCCTTGCATTGAAGAATCGGCTCACCGCCTGCAGGATACGCCGGTCGCGCTCAACCCGAAGAAGCAGTAGCCGCAACCAGTCACAATGCAGAACCGGTCACGCTGCCAGCAGCGTTCCGACCGTGTGATAGCTGAGGACCAGGCCGAAGATGGCGGCCAGGACGATGGACAGCTCCAGCATCCGGCGATATCGACGGAGCCGCCAGATAACCACTGTTACTGCCAATCCGATCGCGAGCTTGAAGATGGCGGCCAGGCCCATGTGCTGTTCGAAGAGCCAGGCCATGAGCGGGTTGGCCTCGCCGGTGCCGCGTCCGAGTGCCCGCACCGTCAGGATCAGGTCGGTGGCGTTGAGCACGAGGATGAGGCCGAGGATGGCGGCGATCGCCCCCGGCTCTCGTCGATAGGCGGTCAGGGCACTTTGGTAGCGGGAGGTAGCGCGACGGTCGAAGCCGGTGCGCTGCTCCGGGTATCGAAGGGAGACCGTGCGGACGCGGCGCTCCCGCCCTCTCCGGTCGCTTCCCGCAACTGCCGTCATCTGAGCTCCCTTGCCCGGTGGGCGGTCACATGTCGATCAGCAAAAGCTTGACAATGGATCGTTCCGCCCTGAGCGCGTCGAGCGCTTCTGGCGGTGGCTGCGAATCCAGGTTGATGAAAGACAATGCTTCGGAGCCGGGCTCGCTCCGGCCGAGTCGCCACTCGCCAATGTTGACGTTGAAGCGTCCGAGCGTGGTTCCCACCATCCCGATCACCCCGGGAACGTCCTCGTTGAGCATGACGAGCAGGAGCCCTGATGGGTCGACGTCGAGGTGATAACTGCTCACCTGGACGAGTCGGGGGCGCGATCCGCCGGTGAGGACTCCGGCCATGACTCGATCTCCATCGTCCCACTCGACACGGCAGGTGACGAGGTTCGAGTATTCGGTGGCGGTTGAGCTTTTGACCTGGGCGACGGCAATGCCGTGCTCTTCAGCGAGCACGGGGGCGTTCACGTAGTTGACACCGCCTGCCAGGTGATCGCGCAAGATCCCGGCCAGTAGCGCGGCGGCGATCGGCCGGGTCAACCTCTCTGCCTCCTCGCCCTGCACTTCGAGATTGACCTTGCGGATGGGCGATGGGGCCATGTGGAACTGGAGGACGCCGAGTTTCTCAGCCAGCGCCATGTAGGGCATCGCTTTGCCGAAATCGGGTCCGGCCTCGAAGGGCAGGTTGACTGCGTTACGGATGTCCCGGCCCGTAAGGGCATCGACCACCTGTTCGGCGATCTGGGCGGACACATCGCGCTGGGCCTCGATAGTGGACGCGCCGAGGTGCGGCGTGTGGACCACGCGCGGGTGGCCGATCAGCGGGTGGTCGGGACCGGGCGGCTCGGCGCGATACACGTCGAGGCCGGCGGCTCGCACCTTGCCCGAGTGCAAGGCTGCCGCGAGCGCTTCCTCGTCGATCAGGCTGCCGCGAGCGGCGTTGATAATCACCACTCCGTCTTTCATCGAAGCGATGGCCGCGGCCGTGAGCAGATTTTCGGTCTCGGCCGTTGCCGGGGTATGAAGGGTGATGTAGTCGGATTCGGCGAACAGCTCATCGAGGTCCACCAGCGTTACCCCGGCATCGCGACCCACCTCCTCGGAGACATACGGATCGGCGGCAACCACTTCCATGCCGAAGGCTTGAGCTCGCACCGCCACGAGGCGCCCGATGCGGCCGAACCCGACGATGCCGAGCGTTTTGCCGTTGAGCTCGGTTCCGGCGAACCTGGTGCGCTCCCAACGGCCCTCCGCCAGCGCTTGATGGGCATCGGGTGTGTGCCGGCTGGTGGCCAGCATAAGAGCCATTGTCTGCTCGGCGGTTGCCACCGAATTGGCTTGCGGTGTGTTCATCACAATGATCCCGAGCTGGGTAGCAACCGGGATGTCGATGTTGTCCAACCCCATGCCGGCCCGCCCGATCACCCGCAGGCGCGAGGCCGCTGCCAGCAGGTCGGGCCCCACCGTGGTGGCGGAGCGGACGATCAGCGCCTCGTAGCCGCCGATGATGGCGATCAACTCATCGGGCGGCAACCCGATTCGCAGGTCGTAGTCGACGGCCGCGGAGGTATCGAGCCGTTCCAGGCCCTCGGCACCGATGTCGTCGGAAACCAGAATGCGATACATCGCGTCGAGGGTACCGTCGATCTGTCGCCGGTGAGCGTGTCAGTCGGCCAGCGCCGTCACCGCGTCTTTGAGTTTGGCGGCCAGGCCGGCGTCGCCGAAATGAGTCGACTGCTCGGCGTCGGTGATCCCTTGAGAGAACAGGGCTCGGTGCGACGGAACCTCTAAACGGGCAATAGCTGCCGGCCCGGCGGCCAGTGGGAGCACTGCGGCGAGGCCGGTGGCTTCGATGAAGGCCCGAGCGTGCTCGCGCACTTTGGGGCGCACGGCGACACCGCCATACCCGACGAACAGATCGACAACCTCTCCGGCGAGCAGATCGCTGGTGCCGTCGCCGACCAGCAGCGACCTACCAGGTTCGTGACCCACCAGATCCCGCACTATCTCCTCCTTGCCCTCGCTGACGGCAAGCGCACCTCTGCCGTAGTCGAGGTATCGGGCCTCCTGGTCCTGGTGATGTGACCACCACGCCCCGACGAGTTGGTCGTACTCGACACCCACCGCCCGGATGTGGTCTCCTGGCACTCCCAGTGAGATGCCGAACTCCCGGACCGGTTCTTCGAGTCCCCCGCTGATGATGTAAGTCTCGTGGCCGAGGTGCTGGAGAACCGCGATCACCATCTTGGCGTCGACCACCGCGTTGTCCTTGTACACCTGGCGCAGGGCCTGGACCTGCGCCAGGGTCGGGTTGATCTGAGCAAGCCGCTCACCGTAAACGTCTTCGAGGTCTACCGTGCCGTTCATCGCCGCCTCGGTGAGGCTTTGCACGCTGTCTGCCCGCCCGGCTTGTTCGGCGAGCACGTCGATGCCTTCCACCCGGGTGAGGGTCGAGTCGCAATCGAAAAACACATGACGATAGGGGGGCCAGCGCACAAGCCTTTATAGCGCATGCCCGGCTCGGGTAGCGTACATGTATGGCCACTTTGCTTGTAAAGAACGCGACCGTGCTCGCCACCATGGACGAGGAGCGGCGTGAGCTGGCGGACGGCGGGTTGTTCGCCCGCGACGGATGGATCGAACAGGTCGGGCCCACTGCCGAACTGCCCGCCCATGCTGACGAAGTGGTGGATCTCACCGGGCATGTAGTGATGCCGGGCCTGATCAACACCCATCACCACCTCTATCAAACGCTGACCCGGGCGGTGCCGGAAGCTCAGGATGTCGCCTTGTTTGAGTGGCTGACGACCCTGTACCCGATCTGGGCCCGCCTGACGCCTCATCACGTGAGGGTCTCGACGACTCTCGGCCTAGCCGAGCTCGCGTTATCGGGGTGCACCACAGCCTTCGATCACCTCTACGTATATCCCAACGGTTCCCGTGTCGACGATCAGGTGGCGGGGGCTGACGGGGTTGGCATCAGATTTCATATTGCCCGGGGGTCGATGAGTCTCGGTGAGAGCGATGGAGGGCTGCCGCCGGACTCGGTGGTCGAGTCGGAGGATGAGATTCTTGCTGACACCGAGCGGGCGATTGGCCTGTTTCACGACGCCGCACCCGGGGCGATGACCCGGCTGGTCGTGGCGCCGTGCTCCCCGTTCTCTGTGACTCTCAACGGTATGCGCGAGGCCGCTGAGCTGGCGCGCACGCATCAAGTTCACCTGCACACCCACCTGGCCGAGACGACCGACGAGGAGGCCTTTTGCCTAGAGCAATTCGGGATGCGCCCTGTTGAGCTGGCCGAGTCGGTGGATTGGATGGGCCCCGACGTTTGGTTCGCCCATGCGGTGCACATCAACTCAGACGAGATCGAGAGAATGGCACGCTCCGGCACCGGCGTAGCGCACTGCCCTACCTCCAACATGCGGCTCGCCTCCTGGATCGCGCCGGTACCGGCCTATCTGGCGGCGGGGGTCAGGGTCGGCATCGGGGTCGATGGCTCGGCCAGCAACGATGGGAGCAATCTTCTCGCCGAAGCCCGCCAGGCCATGCTCCTGGCGAGGCTGTCGGCAGCTTCGAGCATCCGGCTCACGGATTCGCACATGCCTGCTCGCACCGCTCTGGAGATGGCGACCCGTGGCGGCGCTGCAGTCCTGGGGCGAGACGATCTTGGAGCTCTCGAGGCAGGCAAGGCGGCCGACTTCATCGCCTTCGATCTAAACCGGATCGAATACGCCGGTGCCCTCCACGACCCGGTAGCCGCAATTCTCTTCTGTGCTCCGGTGGGAGTGGACCACAGCTTCGTGCACGGGAGACGGGTGGTGGAGGACGGGCGACTGGTGGGCGTCGACCTTGCGGATTTGATCGCCCGGCACAATCAACTGGCGTCGACGCTGCTCGATTGAGTTGCTAGCTTCGCCATAATGGACATCGACCGGCCGGCAGATCTCACCGCCGCACTTCAAGCTTTGGAGCAAGTTCCGGACGCCACGCTGCTCGCCGGTGGCACCGATCTGATGGTGGAAGTGAACTTCGGTCATCGACGTCCGGAGCACATCATTGCGCTGCGACGAGTCGAAGAGCTCGCCGAGCTGAACGGCACCATCGGATCCGGTGTTACCTGGGCCCGGCTCGAGGAGGGACCCTACAAGGCGTTGGCCCAGGCAGCCCGAACCGTCGGGTCCCCCCAGATCCGCGCTGCCGGCACCATCGGTGGCAACCTCGGTACGGCCAGCCCGGCCGGTGACGGTCTTCCCTTCCTGGCTGCGCTCGATGCGACTATCGAACTGCGTTCTGCTTCCAGGGCCCGCCGGTTGCCGATTGATGAGTTCATTACCGGTGTCAAGCGCACGGCCATTGAGCCCGGCGAGTTGATTCACAGCGTGATCCTTCCTGAGGAGATCCCCGAGCGGCAGGAATTCGGCAAGGTTGGGATGCGCAACGCCATGGTCATTTCTACCGTCATGGCCTGCGTGATGCGCTACGACGATGGGCGTACCAGGGTGGCACTGGGGTCGGTGGCTACCACACCGCTTCGGGCCCGCCGGGCCGAGGAGATGATCTCGGCCCAGGCAACTCCCTCAGAAGCCGACCTCATCGAGTTTCAGCGGTTGGTTTCAGAGGAGGTGCGTCCCATCACCGACCATCGTTCGACGGAGTCGTATCGACGGCATGCTTCGGGAGTTCTGGCGAGGCGGCTACTGGAAAGGTGCTTGAGCTAGTGCGCTGCCCCACAAATACCGCACCCGTCTCGCCGGCCCTCGACGCCCCTGGCTGCGACCTTCTCCTCGCCGCACGGTTAGGTGCGCCTTCGTCGGCGGGTCTTTGCCAGATGACGCCGAGTGCTCGGCGATACACGCACGCTATTCGTGGGGGAGCGCACTGCTGATGGATGTGCGGATGCGGATCAACGGCGAGGAAGTCGACGCTTCGGTGGGGGCGTCGGAGAGCTTGCTGGTGCTTTTACGGGAAGGGCTCGGTCTGCCGGGCTCGAAGAACGCTTGTGAGCAGGGCGAATGTGGGTCGTGCACTGTGATTCTCGATGGGCGGGCGATATGTTCGTGTCTGGTCATGGCAGCCGACGCCGAGGGCGCCGAGATCACGACTGTGGAGGGTGTGGCCGACGGGGACACGTTGCATGCTGTCCAGACCGCCATGATTGACGGGGGCGGTGTCCAGTGCGGTTTCTGCACGCCCGGCATCGTCGTCGCCGCGGCCCATCTTTTCGAAAGCAACCCGGTGCCCACTACGGATGAGATCAAAGAAGCCCTGTCGGGAAATATCTGCCGCTGCACCGGCTACAGCGCCATCCTCCGTTCTCTCGAATCGATGGTGCCCCGATGACAGACACCACGACCGCGACTCGAGTCAGGGGCGGTGTTGGGGAGTCGACTTTGCGGCCCGACGGCGTGCCCAAGGTCACAGGCAACTTCGCGTATGTTTCCGACCTCTTTGCCGAGGGAATGTTGTGGGGAGCAACTCTCCGGAGCCCGTTTGCCCATGCCCGGGTAGTCCGGCTGGAGACCAGCCCGGCCCTCGCCATACCCGGTGTGCAAGCTGTGCTGACTCTCGAGGATGTGCCGGCCCGCAAGCTGTTTGGCATAGAAGATCCCGATCAACCGGTGCTGGCCGATTCCGAAACCCGCTATTGGGGTGAACCGGTGGCGGTGGTGGCGGCCGACGATCTCGAGACGGCCCGGCGAGCGGTGGCCGCTATCGACGTCGAGTTCGAGGAGCTTGAACCCCTCTCCGACTCGGAGGAGGCCCTGGAGCAGGGCGAGATATTCCGCCATGTGAAGGTACGGCGAGGAGATCAAGACGCCTCCGGCCCGGTAGTGGTGGAGGGCTTCTATGAGGTCGGCTCACAGGATCAGGCGCCGCTCGGCACCGAAGCGGGACTGGCCATCCCCGACAGTGAGGGCGGTGTCGACCTCTATGTAACGAGCCAATGGATTCATACCGACCACGATCAGATCTGGCGCAGTCTCGGAGTGCAGCCAGAACAGGTGCGCCAGCATCCCGTGGGTATCGGTGGAGCTTTCGGCGCCCGCGAGGACATGAGCATGCACATTCACCTATGCATGCTGGCGTTGCGCACCGGCCGGCCGGTGAAGATGGTCTACGACAGGGCCGAGAGCTTCACCGGTCATGTCCACCGGCATCCGGCAAAGCTCTGGTACCGCCACGAGGCGGAGGAGGACGGACGGCTCGTGCGGGTGGAAGCGAAGTTGCTTCTCGATGGCGGGGCATATGCATCGACCACGGGCGCAGTCATGGGCAACGCATCGTTCTTCGCCGTCGGTCCCTACAAGGTCGATTCGGTCGCAGTGGACGGTTACGGTGTCCGAACCAACAATCCACCATGCGGGGCCATGCGCGGCTTCGGGGGGGTGCAGGCCTGTTTCGCCCATGAGACCCAGATGGACAAATTGGCTGCCAAGCTTGGCATGGATTCGATGAAATTGCGGCGGATCAATGCTCTGGCATCCGGTGACCCCAGCCCCTGTACCGGCCAGATTATCGAGACCTCGCTCCCGACCCGGGAGGTAATCGACGCGCTCATGGAGTTGCCCATTATCGAGGACGACGGCTCGGATGACCCGCGCCATCTTCCCGGCGGCACCGGCTTGACCACAACCCGGCCCTACGTGAAGCGGGGTGTCGGCTACGCCCTGAGCATCAAGAACCTGGCGTTTTCAGAGAGCTTCGACGACTACGCCGAGGCCCGGGTCATCCTCAGCCCGGCAGGAGCCGAGGTGCACACCGCGGCGATGGAGGTGGGCCAGGGAATGGTGACGATCCTGGCACAGCTGGTCCGGACCGCGTTGGGCATCGAGCAGGTGGCGGTGATACCCACCGACACGTCACAGATAGGGTCGGCGGGCTCGACCTCGGCGTCACGCCAGACGCAAATGACCGGCGGAGCCGCGCTGGCGGCAGCGCTCAAGGTCCGGGAGCAGGCACTTGAGCGGGGCGGAGGCGACGACCTCAACGAGGAGGGAGTGTGGAAGGACGGCGAGCTCGTCATGACGATGGACGAACTGTGTGGATCCGAGCCCATCTCAGAGTTGGTGCGGTTTCGGCACCCGCCGACCGAAGAACCCGATGAAAACGGCCAGGGAAACCTTCACGCCGACTTTGCTATCGCCGCCCATCGGGCCGTGGTGGATGTCGACCAGGAATTGGGGCTCGTGCGAGTTGTCAGCATCGACACCGCCCAGGACGTCGGCAAGGTCCTCAATCCGCAATCACTGATCGGGCAGGTCGAAGGGGGGATTCTGCAGGGGGTTGGCCTGGCGGTGATGGAAGAGCTGGTCATCGATCGGGGAGTAATCCGCAACGCCAGCTTCACCGACTACCTGCTTCCCACTTTCCTTGACGCCCCGGAAGTCACAGCCACGTTCATCGAAGAACCAAGCTCATGGGGCCCCTATGGAGCCAAAGGCGCCGGCGAGCCCCCGACCATCAGCTCGGTTCCGGCCGTTGTCGCTGCCATTCGCGACGCAACCGGGGTGGACATCGACCGGGTACCGGTGCGTCCCCAGGACATCACCGGTACCTAGCGTCATGAAGGGTGAGGCCCACCTTCCGGGCATCGTCATGGCCGCAGGCGGTTCGAGCCGGATGGGCCAACCCAAGCAACTTCTGCGTTTCGGCGACGTGACCATGTTGGAGCTTGTTGTCGTGGCCGTCGAGGAGTCCACTCTGGACCCCATCGTGGTGGTGCTCGGCGCCCATGCGGATGAGATCGAGGCCGGGGTGGACCTGCGCGGAGCCCGGGCGGTGTTCAATCCCGATCACAGTCGGGGGAGTGCCACCTCCCTTCGCGCCGGCCTGGCGGTCGTGGACCCGGCGGCGGGGGCAGTGATTGTTGCCGGCGACCAGCCGGCCATTACGGCCGACGTTATTGATGGGCTGGTGGCTGAGTATCGCGATGAAAACGCCTGGGCGGCCGTGGTCGAATACACAGATAGCGTCGGGCACCCCTGGGTTTTGTCACTTGCCGCCCTGGAGGCCATGCCCTCGCATGAGGGCGACAAGGTGCTCTGGGACATGCTCTCGGGGGATGACCGGGTGTTGAGGGTTGACGTCAATCGTCCCAAGCCGATCGACGTCAACACCTGGGACGACTACGAGGCAGCATGTCGCGACCTGGGCTACCTGCCTACTGGGGCTGGCTGACCTTCCAGCGTTTGAGTATTTCCCGGGCCCGACGCTTCATGTCGAAGTCGGGTTCGAGTAGCCAGCGTAGAGCCAGGCCGTTGAGGCCGGCGAGCAATAGCTCCGCCTCGAGCTGGGCCTTGGCAGGTGTTGTGTCGCGAGTACGACGGATGGCGTCTGTGAAGCGTTCCAGGCGGTCCCGGTGGTGGTGAATTACCCGGCCGGCTACGTCTTCGTCGTTGAGGGCGCCGCCTACGGCCAGTTGCATGTAGATGCGAGCGAGCGTGGGCTGCCCGATGAAGAACTCGACGTAGGCAGTTACCAGTTCCTCCACCGTGTCCTGGCCGACGCCGTCGGGATGGGGATCCACCGCATTGATGGCCTCGCGCACTACCGTGAGAATCGCCTCGTTCTTGGAGTCGAAGAGGTTATAGAAGCTGCCGGAACGCACCTTGGCCCGGTCGAGGATGGCCGCCATAGTGGTTCCGTCTAAACCGGCTCGCGCCAGCAGCCAT
>CAXMOO010000084.1:0-7746 GCA_964195005.1 uncultured Gammaproteobacteria bacterium | reverse complement strand
GTTGCATTATCACCCTTGAGCGTGGAGGGACCCCCACCGGAGGAGGGGTCCCTTTGGTCTACGCATTGTCGCTCAGCAGGCCCGAATTCACAGCCCGGCTGCGACCACGAGCGTGCCGGGAGCCGTTGGACCGCGTAGCATCGGCTGGCAAGTGGCGTCGAGGTGGGAGGAAGACGATGACCTGGCAACTGACCGGTACGGTGCCGTCGTTATCAGCTGAGGTTAATGTGGCCCCTCATAGGGAAGTTCCCAGCAGAGACGTCGCCCTTGAAATCGAGCCGCTCGGTGGCACCCGGTCCGACCGTCGTCCCACCGAATCCCAGCCTGTTCCGGCCGTTTGGGTAGCAGTTTGGTTGCAGTTCTGGAACGCGCCGAACCCCCCGGACATACCGGGGGGTTCGGTTCGGTGGCCCTGTTGGGGTTCCACCTGATTGCTTGGGACAGGAGCGGGGCCTATGGGGTGGGATCGAACCTCCATACCTGGTGGGCCGGTGGCAGCAGGCCGCAGATCGTGCTGGTCGCCTCGTCGAGGTTCGTCAACCCACAAATGGCTGGGGAGGGTGGGCTAGATACGACCTGAGGGTAATCTGCAGCCGGTCCGTGATTGACGATGTGGACGTCTACGACCGCGTCCATCGGCAACTCGAAATTCGAGTCTCCGATGTTGCCCATGGGGTCAAGAGAGGTGAGGCCGTTGATTTCGTGGATGCCCTTGGAAACACTACCGGAGAAGGTCGCGTTTCCGCTCGCCCCGACTACCTGTCCGGCCACGTTCACAGCGATGTCTGGCATCCCCGTGAAGTCGCCGTCGTCAAAAGTGAAGAGCCACGCGGTGTAGGCGTCGCCGGGATTCAAACCCGTCGAATGCACCTGCACCGAGACGCCGCTGCCAGTCCGAACGATAGATGCCGACCCATCCCCGACGACACCGCCGGCCCTTACTCCTTCCTCAGGTGGTCTCAGGTTGCCGCGGACGGCGCCTGCTGGGAAGGCGGGGTTGTGGACGTTGACGTAGAAGGCGCCCGGTGTGGCTGCCAGGGCGGAGGCTTCTTCGGCGGTGATGGTCAACATACCGGAGGCCACCAGGCCACCCATACCATCGTCGACGAATGGTCCACCGTTGCCCAACAGGTCATGAATCACCGGTCCTGCTACGTCGGCCGTGCCAGTGTGGATGTGAGCCGCGGTGGGCGGGTCGATCATGGCGACGGTGATGGTCCAGGACAGGGTCAACCCTGAAATAGTGATCGTGGATGATCCAGTCCCATCCGTATCACCCGAACCAGCCGGCACCTCAGCCGCCCCACTCAACTCCGTCGTGAGAGTGACGGTGTCCGGGAGTGCCTGATATGGCACGACCGGTATTCCGCTGCCATCGAACGGGGCTTGGCCGTCGGCGACACCCTGATCATTCGTGTTGCGGAAGAAGAACGTGTTAGTCGAAGGGCGGACGACACCGACGCTGTCTGTGCCATCTCGGTCCCAATCGCCACCGACGAATATGTCGTCGGGATCGCCGAAGAAAAACTCTTCATCAGCCACGCTCGTAACCTGCGAATTGCTAATAAACACTTGGCCGGTTGAAGGCCGATACACACCGACGGTATCTATACCGTTGCCATCGAAATCGCCCGCGAATGCCACGTCGCCCGGGTTGCCGAAACTGTAAGAGACGTCGGCAACCCCGGTTGTCTGGGCGTTTCGGAGATGGACCACGCCGTCCCGATATATGCCGAAGGAGTCGATCCCGTCTCCATCCCAATCGCCGACTATTGGCTGATCTCCCGGGTTTCCTATGAACCAGGACAGGTCGGCGGCGCCGGTGTCGAGCGTATTGCGCACATAGGCCAGCCCGGTGGTTGGACGATATAGGCCCGGTGTGCGTACGCCGTCACCATTGAAGTCGCCAAGAAAGGGGATGTCGTCCGCCACACCGAAGTAGAAGGGATCCGCTCCCGGCACGGTCCACAGTCCGGTCGGCCCCACCGAACCCACCAGTGGATCCGCGGCGGCAGCCCGGGCTGTGCCGGGCAGCGCTGTCAGCAACGCCGCCACCAAGAAGAAAACCGACAACAACGACATCGAGCCCCGACGGGCTCCGTTCACAACCACCATGGGTCCTCCCAGCTAGCCAATAACCGCGCTCCGGTGGCGCGACACCCTCCTAGACAATACGATACTGCGCCGCATATGGTTCCGCCCGGTCGGCGATTGTGAACCATTCGGCGGCCGGCTCCGTACAGGTGATGGAACGAGTTCAATAGAGGCGATTGGTAGATGAGGAGGTCCGGTCCCATTAAGAATCTCGGTGCCGTTGTTGTAACGCTGGCGCTCATGGCGGCTTCGTGCGCGTCCGGGTCGTCGGACGACACAACGGCGAGTCTCGAATCGACTACTACGTCTTCCGCATCCGGTCAGACTTCTACCACTCAGGGAGGCACGACGAGCGTACCGGAGCCGGGCCTAACCAGCACCACCACCACTGCGAGCTCCACGACCGTCGAATCGACGACGACTACCTCTACTAGCCCAACCACGAGCACCGCACCGCCGTCGACCACCACTTCAACGACAAGCACGACCACCACAACATCGACCACGACGACGAGCACAACTGTGGCTGCTACGACACACTTTGTGTCGATCGGCGACGTGGATCTGTGCGAGGGTAAGCCGAGCCCGTGTGTCGGGTTCTTCAGCCCGCTCAACATCTCGATCTCGGTGGGCGACACCGTGCGTTGGTCGAACGAAGGCAACATTGCCCACACAACTACGTCTGGCACCGGGGGCACGTTCCCCGGCACTGCCGACGACCTCTGGGATTCGGGCTTCCTCGACCTCGGTCAGTCGTTTTCCCGCACGTTCGACAGCCCGGGAGTGTTCACGCTGTTCTGCTCGATTCATCCTGTGCTCATGGGGACGGCGACAATCACCGTGGAGGGCTGAAGATCAGCATCGGCTTAGAAGGGCGACCGGCGTGCTCAGCGGGTGACGGAACCGGGCAGAAGGGGGGTACGTATTGATTGTTGATACGACGAATCGAGGGATCTACCGATTTCCCGCGGCCCGCGGATTGGATTGGTGCCGGGTACGGTGATAACACCATGAGTGATGCAGGGAGCGGCCTCGATAGCGCAGTTCTACGGAAGTTCGCTGCCGGTGACCCCGAAGCCGTGCGCCAGCTGTATCGGGCGTACAGACGAGCGGTGTTCACTGCGGCTTATTCAGCCTTGCGGGACCGGGGACTTGCTGAGGAGGCCGTGCAGTTGACGTTTCTGCAAGCCTGGCGGGCGGCCGATCGCTTCGACGTCGACCGCAGCCCCGGCCCGTGGCTGTATGCCATCGCTCGCCGTGTGGCGGTGGACCTCTATCGAAGAGAGAGGCGCCATCAGGGGAGCGAACCGCTCGAAACCGACATAGCAGTGCTCCCGGGCTCGTTCGAGACCACATGGCAGGCGTGGGAGATACGTCTGGCGCTCGAAGCAATGCCCAAGGCTCAGCGCGATGTCATCGAGGCGACCCATTTCCTCGGCCTCACTCAGGAGGAGACCGCCCAGCACCTGGGCCTCGCTCTGGGGACCGTCAAGTCGCGCTCGCATCGAGCACATCGCCGTCTGGCTCAACTGCTGGCCCACCTCGAGGAGGCCACCGCATGACCTGTGACGATTTCCGCGCCGCATACCTCTCGGATCGAATGACGGGGAGCCATCGACAGCACCTGGCAGGGTGCTCCGCCTGCCGGGAAGATCAACCGGCCCTCGAGAGCGCCCGGCGACTGTTGGCCGACTCGCTGCTGTGGGAGGAGCCTGACGGTCAGCTCGAAGAGCGGATGGTTGGCCTTATTTCAGGTCCGGCAAGCTTGGCCGAGACCCCGCCGGCTCGCCGGCGATCCTGGCGGATTCCCGTTGCCGCCGCCGTCGCCGCCCTGCTTGTTGTCTCATTGGGGGTGTGGGCCCTGGTTCGGACTCCCGGAGCCGACTGGAGGATTCCCATCCCCGGCACGTCAGAAGCCCCGGCCGCCGCCGGCGTTGTACAGGGCTGGAACGAGTCGACCGGCACCAGAGTTGTGCTCGACATCGAAGGCCTGGCGCCGGCCCCGCCAGGATCGGTATACGAGTTGTGGTTCACACGGGACGAGGTTCACGTTTCGGCCGGGACGTTCACCGGTCCTGGTGAGGTGGAGCTGTGGGTCGGAGTCTCCCGTGGCGCCTTCCCCCGCCTTTGGGTGACATTGGAGCCGATTGATGGGGACGAGGCCCCCTCGGGGTTCACGGTGTTGGATACCGCACCCTAAGAGAGCTCTACTCCTGGACTTCTTTCCAGCGGAAGCAACTCGTCACGTGGTCGTTGACCAGGCCCATAGCCTGCATGTGGGCATAGGCGATGGTTGGGCCGAAGAACTTGAAGCCCCTTTGCTTCATGTCTTTCATCATCGTTTCGGAGATCTCGGTCTTGGCAGGTATCTCGCCCATCGTCTTGAACCGGTTGATGATCGGCTTGCCATCGACGAACTGCCAAAAGTATTCGGCGATTGAGCCGAACTCATCGCGCACTTCGAGTGCCGCTTTGGCGCTGCCGACTGCGGCCTCGACTTTCAGCCGGTTGCGGATGATCCCGGGGTCCTGCAGGAGCTTGTCAACCCGCTTCGGCGTATAGCGGGCGATCTTGTCGGGGTCGAAGCCATCGAAGGCTGCCCGATAGTTCTCTCGTTTGCGGAGGATGGTGATCCAGCTGAGGCCGGCCTGCGCGCTCTCGAGAATGACGAATTCGAACAGCTTCTGGTCGTCGTACTCGGGGGTTCCCCACTCGTCATCGTGATAGGCCACGTAAAGGGGAACGTCGCCGGCCCACTCACATCTCTCCATGACTCCAGAATAGGGGCCCCCGGGGCCTCTAGTGATCGTCGAATGGATGGCTCTTCGAGCGATGCCTAATGATATGTAAAGGTGTATCAAGAGATATGTCGTTTGACAACAAGTATTAACACTATATAACATCACCCCATATGAGATTGAGATTCCGAGCGAAGGCATGACGGCGTCACGGTTGAGCCGGGTCGCGGGACTGCTGATACTCGAAGTGGGTGTAGTTCTCGTGCTCCATCTCCTCGGGGGCAGGGAGTTCCTCCAGGTCGACTGGAGCAACTTCAGCCGCTGGCTGGACGGCACTCCGGTTGAGGATGTCATAGCAGCCGGGCTTCGGATTGTCGCCCTCGCGATCGCGTATTGGCTTCTCCTCTCCACGCTGGCATACGTCATTGCCTCCCTCTCCCGGCGCGCCGCAGCCATCAGAGCAACCAGCTGGATGATGCTGCCACCTATCCGGCGTTTGGTGAGTCGATCGGTGGCGTTGTCCATTGCCGCCTCGTCGATAGCCGTCCCGTTCGGCCCGGCGGTTGCCGACCTTGCGCTGGAATGGCGGGCCTCGACGGTGGCGGTGAAGGTTGACCTCGCTGGTGTCATCCGTCCCCCTGGCACCGATGCGCCGGCCGAAGAGGACTCTGATGACGATGAAGGAACCGGTGATGAGGTCCTGTTACCTCCCCATTTGCGATCGCCGGCGGATCTCCTGCCGGACAACGAGCCGGTTGCCGTGCCCGAGCCGGATCCGGGTGCCGCCCTCGATCCGACTGTGTCCCATATCCACAAGGTGGTAAGGGGCGAGCACCTGTGGAGCATCGCCTCCCAGCATCTCGAGGTGGTGTCGGGTCGCACCAATCTTGCCGAGCGCGAGATCGCTCCCTACTGGGTCCGCGTGATGGAAGCCAACCGATCGACTATTCGATCCGGCGATCCAGACCTCATATATCCCGGCGAGCAGATTGTTCTTCCGCCGGTGGGGGTCTAACCCGACCAGAACCTTCCTTTGAGCCACAGAGCTCGAGGCCACCACTCGTAGAGTGGTCGGGCCGGCAGGAGAGGCGATGGGCTCGAAATTTGCTCGTTTATGGACTGCCTCCACGATCTCCAATCTGGGGGACGGGATCGTATTTGCGGCTTTCCCGCTGATTGTGGCGTCTATCACGCGTGACCCGATAGCCGTTTCAGTCTTCGCATTTTCTCTCAGACTGCCCTGGCTCGTCCTGGCGCTTCCTGCCGGAGTAGTCGCTGATCGCTTTGATAGGCGTTGGCTGATGATCGGCGCCGACGTGAGCAGAGTGGCCATCCTGGGGTTGCTCGGGCTGGTGCTGGTAGGGGGAGACCCGCCCCTGGCTGCCCTCTACGCCGTGGGTTTTCTCCTGGGAGCCGCTGAGACGGTGTTCGATTCCTCGGCCGAGGCATTTCTCCCGGCCCTTGTCGAGCCTGATCGGCTCAATCACGCCAACGGACAGCTCGTGGGTGCCCGGTGGGTTGCGAACAGCTTTGTCGGGCCTCCGCTTGGCGCTTTGTTGTTCGTGGTCGGTACGGCGTTACCGGTCTTCGTCGACGGCCTGACATTTGCCATAGCAGCCGTGCTGGTCCTCAGCATCGACGGGACGTATGTGGCCGACGGATCTCGAGCGGGGAGTTTCCGAGACGACGTTCGTGAAGGGATAACGTGGCTGTGGCGGCAACGGTTATTGCGCACACTGGCGCTGATGGCCGGCTTCTACAACCTGGTCGTGTTTGGGATGGTGGCCATTCTGGTCCTGTTTGTTCAAGATGAAGTGGGCCTGGGCAACGTGGGGTACGGACTCATTCTCTCTGCACTCGGGGTAGGTGGTTTCCTGGGTGGATTCCTGGCCGATTGGTATGTGGAGCGGTTTGGCGAAGGCAGCGCGCTCATTCTCACCATCTTGATTGCGGCTACGGCTGCGACCACGATGGGCTTCACGTCCAGCGCCCTGGTAGTCGGCGCGATGATTTTCTTGTTCGGGATAGCCACCACGTTGTGGAACGTCGTTGCGATATCGCTGCGTCAAGAGCTGACTCCCGACCCTCTGCGGGGCCGAGTGGCGGCCGCCAGCAAGATGATTGCCTACGGGGCTGAGCCGATCGGCGCGCTCGTTGGCGGGTTGGTAGCCGCCTGGGTTGGCTTGCGCGGCCCGATGCTCGTAGCCGGCGCGGGCCTGGCATTAATGGTGATGGTCGTGCTACCGATCGTCAACGAGACCCAGGTAGAGGCGGCCCGTGCCCGCGCCGGCGAGAACCCCTGACCTCGAACTGCCAATTGCTCGAGCTGACTGCCGACCGCTGATTGCTCTTTTCTTGCCGACTGCTGACTGCTGACTGCTCGGCCCGATTGCCGACCTCGCCTAACGTCTGAACAAGCCCTTCTTCGCGCCGCCTTCAATCCTCACTTTGGGGTAGAACGCCACGTAGTCCTTGATGTTGGCGGCGGCCGAGCTGGGATCCTTGTAGGTCCAGGCGACACCCCGGGCCGACTGATCATCGACCCGAACGTCGTAATAGCTCGCCGAGCCTTTCCAAGGACAGGTCGTGTTGTAGCCGGGGGTTTCGGAAAAGAATTCAGGCTTGAGGGAGTCGGGCGGGAAATAATGATTTCCCTCCACGATGACGGTCTCGTCCGACTCGGCGATAACTGTGCCGTTGAAAACAGCCCGGGGCATTACATCTCCTGGTGGTTCCCTATGCCAACCCCCTGAATCCCACTTTGTTCCCATTCGTTGGTTGTTGGCTCTTCACCTGACGGCTCTTCGCGGTGTCGATGGGGCCCCGACCCCTTCGACCGGCTCCGCTTTGAAATCGGAGCGTGCTTGTTGGCTCTTGACCTGACGGCTCTTCGCGGGGTCGATTGGGCCCCGAC
>CAXMOO010000083.1:0-14264 GCA_964195005.1 uncultured Gammaproteobacteria bacterium | reverse complement strand
CGGCCACCGGAGATCTCCTCGAGAAGGATCAGGATCGGGCGTAACAATAGCCCTCGCCACGGCGAATGCCACGTGCAGACCACTCGCACTAGTTTCATCTAAGACGAAAGGGTGGGCTTGAAGGAAAGCGGCTCAGCCACCGAGTGGCACAAGATTGATCCGGGCGATCTGGAGCCGGGCCACATCACCACGGTGATCGTGGGGAACCGTGCCCTGGCCGTAGCCCGCACCGAGGATGGCTGGGGCGCGCTGGACAACCACTGCCCCCACCAGGGGGGGCCGCTCGGAGACGGCGAAATCGAACGGGGTTGGCTCATCTGCCCCTGGCACGGCTACGAATATGACCCTCTTTCCGGGGCGCCTCCGGAAGGCTATGGAGACGTCGCGACGTGTTTCCGGGTCGAGGAGAGGGAGGACGGGCTCTACGTCGAGCTTCCGATAATGGAAGACAGAGTGTCGCTCATGGATCAAATGGTGGACGTCATGACCGGCTGGGGTGTGGACACCGTTTTTGGAATGGTTGGGCATTCCAATCTCGGCCTCGCCGAAGCCCTGCAACACGCAGAAGAGGACGGTCGGCTCAGGTACTTCGGGATCCGTCACGAGGGAGCCGCGGCTTTCGCCGCCAGCGGATACGCCAAGCTGACGCATCGTCCGGCAGCATGTTTTGCCATCGCCGGCCCGGGGGCCACCAACCTCCTAACTGGATTGTGGGACGCCAAGGTCGATCGGGTGCCGATTCTGGCGCTCACCGGTCAGGTCGACACTCAGGTGCTCGGTCCTGGCGCCTTCCAGGAGATACCCACCGCAGCCGCCTTTGAAGCCGTTGCCGAATGGAGCCAGCCTGTGCTCGTCCCGGACAACGCCTCCGAGTTGATGGCGCTGGCCTTGAAACACGCCATCGTCAAGCGAGATGTCGCCCACCTGATCTTTCCCGACGACACCCAAAACCTTCCCGGGCTGGCCGATCCACCGCCGCGGCCCATTGCCGGTCGTATTTCCACCACCGAGATAACGCCTCCCGCCGAACAACTCAACGAGGCCATCGCGTTGCTCGAGAGCGCAGAGCGGCCGGTGATAATCGTCGGCAACGGCGCCCGGCCATTTCGCAACGAGATCATGGCTCTTTCCGAACAGATCGATGCGCCGATCCTCTCCACCTTCAAGGCCAAGGGCGTCATTCCCGACGACTGCGCGCTCGGCACCGGCGTGTTGGGTAGATCCGGTACGCCGATCTCGGCGGCGGTCATCGGCCGGGCCGACGTGCTCCTGGTGTTCGGCGCCTCGTTTTCCAACCACACTGGCATATCAACCAAGAAGAGGACCATTCAGGTTGATTACGACCGGATTATGCTCGGCAAGTTCCACCCGGTCGAGGTGCCGGTGTGGGGCGAGATTGGAGTCACATGTGCAATGCTGGCCGAGCGTGTGACCCCGCGAGACCGGCCCGAGATCCGACAAGAGATTGCCGAGCGCAAGGCCCGCTGGCGGGAAGAGAAGGCCCGGCGTGCGGAGTTCCTCGACCCGCAAGGGCGCATGCACCCCGCCAAGTTGTTCGCAGCAATGAGTCGCCTGGTGCCGGAAAACGCAGTGATGCCGGTCGACGTTGGCAACAACACTTACTCATACGGTCACTACTTCGAGACCAAGCCGGGCCAGGACGTGATCATGTCGGGCTACCTGGGGTCAATCGGTTTTGCATTCCCCGCGGCCCTCGGCGCCTGGGCCGCGACCCGCGGCGAACGCAAGGTGGTGAGCATCTCGGGAGACGGTGGCTTCGGTCAGTACCTGGCCGAGTTCACCACCGCAGTCAAATACGAAATGGACATCACCCATGTCCTCCTCAACAACGATGAGCTGGGAAAGATCAGCCGTGAGCAGATCGGCGCCTACCGGCAGGTGTGGCAAACCAGCCTGGTGAATCCCAACTTCGCCGAATACGCCCGCAACTGCGGCGGCGAGGGCTTCAAAGTCGACTCAGCCGACGAGTTGGATAAGGCCCTGGCAGCGGCGCTCGAGGTCAAGGGCAAGCCGTCGCTGGTCGAGGTGAGGGTCTCGGCACGGGACGTTTAGTTCTTTTTGTCGGCCACCAGCGTGTACATCAGAGGAACCTGGTCACGAACCTCTTCCGGGAACCGATAACGCCCATCTTCGCCTAGCTCCATCCAACTGTGCATTTGCCAAAAGAGAGAGTCGTGTTCGACGAAGCTCTTGATGACAAAACCACGATCGAGCAATGCCGTGAAGATCTCGCCCAGGCCATGGTTCCAGTCGTGGATGGTGGTATTGGTGAGGGTGGCGTCACCCAGGTACGACTGGTCCTCATCGTGCCAGGTGGACATGCGCCCCTCGAAGTAAGGCAGGTCGACGACGAGCAAATGGTCTTCACGGTCCTGGTCGAGCGCCCCCGCCATCGGGTGGCCCTCCGTCATGAAGAGCCGTCCACCGGGACGTAGAAAGTGGTCGACAACTCCGGCCCAGCCGTCGATGTCGGGAAGCCAGGTCAGTGCCCCGACTCCGGTGTAGACCATGTCGAACTTCTCATCGAGTGCGCCGGGCGAGTCGTACAACTCGCTTTCGATGAAGCGCCCCGGCGTCCCGGCCGCCTCGAACATGCTGCGAGCCGCCACCACCGCTTGGGGAGAGAAGTCGATCCCGGTCACCTCGGCTCCCAACCGGGCCAACGACAAGGTGTCCGTCCCGATATGGCACTGCAGGTGGATAACTTTCTTGCCGGATAGGTCACCGAGGCGCTCGAGATCAAAGGTAACTACGTCGGAGAGATGCTGCGGGTCGTCAATGTATCGCTGCACTTCATAACCAACGATGTGACCCGCAACCCGTTCGTCCCAGTTAGCCAGATTGGCTTCGCGGCATTCATCCATAGGCATGACGGCGAGACTAGGGGCACTAGGCGGGGAGGAAGCTGAGGCGGATCTGCCTGCTCGGATTGTCCTGATTCGGATCCACCAGCACCACCGCCTGCCAGGTGCCCAGCGCCAGTCGGCCATCGATGACGGGCACAGTGAGAGACGGGGAGATAAACGCCGGCAAGACATGGTCGGCCCCGTGGCCGGGCGATCCGTGAACATGGCGCCACCGGAAATCCGGCGGGAGCATGCGGTCGATGATGTCGAGCAAGTCGGCATCACTTCCAGCTCCCGTCTCAATGAGAGCAACCCCTGCCGTGGCATGAGGGCAGAAAACCTGCACAATCCCATCGCCCTTACCGGCGACGAATCTCCCAACATCAACTGTGAGGTCGACGACCTCCGGGCTTGTTCCCGTATCTACTTCGAGCATTTGTGTGTCCATCTGGCCTCGAACCTAGCGTTACCCGCGCCTCCGCCACCCTCTGAATAACGGGGCCCGTGCGCGCCCGGGGTGGGTGGTGCCCAACAACAGCCATTGGGTGCGCCCCTCCCGAAGCGAAGCGCAGGGGAGGGGTCGGGGGTGGGTGGTTCCCAACAACGGCGCTCGTGAGGGGAGCAATGATCCGAGAAAGACTGTTGCTGCACGTTTCACGCTGGTCGCGTGGTGCCCGTCAACGCATCCTTGTGTCCGGCCTTTTTGTGCGTTGAGGGCTTGGGGCGCGCCATGTCTGGTTGTGTGTCAACAATCCTTCGTCGGAATCGTTTCTCTCAGGGCGCCGTTGGTGGTTAGGACCCCACCCCTGCTCGCTTCGCTCACCTTCCCCTCCCACTCCGCTCCGCTTCGCAGGAGGGGTGCGCGTGGTGCCCGTCAACACACCTTTGTGTCCGGCCTTTGTGTGCGTTGAAGGCTTGGTGCGCGCGGTATCTGATCGTGTGTCAACAATCCCTCGTGGTAATCGTTTCTCTCAGAGCGCCGTTGGTGGTTAGGACCCCACCCCTGCTCGCTTCGCTCACCTTCCCCTCCTACTCCGCTCCGCAGGAGGGGTTGCGCTAGAAGTTCTCGCCGCGAAAGAGCTGGCTGACTGAGGTGTCGCTGAAGATCGCCTCGATGGCCTGAGCCAGCTGCGGAGCCAGTGACAGGACGGAGATGTTCGAGAGATGCTCTGCGTCGTCGGGAAGCGGAAGGGAGTTGGTGATGATCACCTCTTCCAGGTTGGAGTTCTTGATACGGTCGACGGCAGGCGCCGAGAGCACGCCGTGGGTGGCCACGGCTCGGACCGATAATGCTCCCCGGGCCTTGAGAAGGTCGGCGGCCGCCACCAGGGTGGCTGCGGTGTCAATCATGTCGTCAACGATGATCGCGTGACGTTCCTCCACCTCGCCCACCACCCAGAGGGCCTCCACCTCATTATGGAGATCGGTGCGCCGCCGCTTGTAAACCAGGGCCATCTCGAGCCCCAGATGCTTGGCGTATCTCTCAGCCAACTTCACCCGACCCGAATCTGGCGAAACCACGACGCCGGGGCCGGTCATGGTGCCCGTCAGGTAGTCAACGAATCCATGCAGAGCTGT
The DNA here is from genome assembly GCA_964195005.1 of uncultured Gammaproteobacteria bacterium. GTDB lineage: Bacteria > Actinomycetota > Acidimicrobiia > Spongiisociales > SHLN01 > JAUXLW01. The sequence goes on along the minus strand of CAXMOO010000083.1, from coordinate 9,819 downwards.
GAGGTGGTCGAAGGGCGTTGAGGTGAACCCCTGAATCTGACCGGTGTGCAGATCTACCGACACTATGCGATCGGCTCCGGCAGTAATGAACAAGTCGGCCATGAGGCGGGCGCTAATAGGCTCCCGGGCTCGCACCTTCTTGTCTTGACGGGCATAAGAGAAGAAGGGCACAACTGCAGTGATGCGTTTAGCGGACGCGCGGTGCAGGGCATCAATCATGATCAGTTGCTCCATAATGTGGCGGTTGACGGGCGTACTGTGACTCTGGATCACGAAACAGTCTGCGCCCCGCACGCTCTCGTTGTATCGAACGTAGATCTCGCCGTTGGCGAAGGATGAAAGCTCAACGTCGCCGAGAGGTATCTCGAGTAGCTCGGCCACATCCTTGGCAAGGGGTATGTTGGCCGAACCCGAGAAAACCATCAATCGCTTCTTGGATGGGATGATCATTCGTCGGGCGCCTTCTTGGCTCTCTTCTTGGCAGCGTAGTCGGGGATCTCGCGCTGCTCGGCGCGTTCGACTGCCAGGGCCCCGGGGTGAACGTCTTTAGTGATAGTCGAGCCGGCTCCGGTCCAGGCTCCGTCGCCGATTGTGACGGGCGCGACCAGCATCGTGTCCGACCCGATGCGTACCCGGTCGCCGATTTTGGTGGCGTGTTTTTCGAACCCGTCGTAGTTGCAGGTGATGGTTCCCGCCCCGATGTTCGAGCCTTCACCAATCTCGGCGTCGCCCACATAACTGAGATGGGGAATCTTGCTGTGCGGGCCCACAGTGGCGTTCTTGGTCTCCACGAAGGTCCCGGCCTTAGAGTCCGGACCCAGCACCGTGCCGGGCCGAAGGCTGGCGAATGGGCCTACCTCGGCCCTGGCGCCCACCGTGGCTCCTCGCAACACCGAGTACCAGACATGGGACTCAGGCCCGATCTGGCTGTCCTCTGCGAAGACTGAGGGGCCGACCTGCGCCCCGGCGGCCACGGTCGTTGAGCCTTCCAGGTATACGTCCGGCAGCAGCGTGACCCCGGCCTCCAGCTGGACTGTGGCGTCGAGGTAGACCCGCTCCGGATCCACCATCCGCACCCCCTCGCTCATCCACTGCTGATTGAGCCGGCGCCGTAGCCGGCGGGCAGCTTCGGCAAGTTGTTCGTGGTCGTTGACTCCCATGCCCTCATTCTCGTCGGTCTCGATCGAGACTATCGGAGCCTTTTCTGCAGCGAGAATACCGATGGCATCGGTCAAGTAGATCTCGCCCTGGTCGTTGGAGCTGCCTATTTGACTCAGCGACTTGAGCAGCGCCCCACCCTCGAAGGCATAGGTAGAAACGGCCACTTCATCGATCAAGCGTTGCCCGTCGTCGGCGTCCCGTTCCTCGATGATTCCGACGATCGCACCGACTCCGTCTCGGACCACCCGCCCATATCCGGTGGGATCCGCCATACGAGTTGTCAGCAAAGCCACGGCCGCATCATCGGCGGCCCGTCGCTCAATAAGTCGGTTCAGCGTCGCGGCCGAAATCAGTGGCGAGTCGCCGGGCACAACTAACACGGTGTCTCCCTCAACGTCCCCCATCGCATCAAGCGCCTGCCTGGTGGCGTGGCCGGTGCCGAGTTGCTCTTGCTGGATGATCGTCTGCACCCCGTCCGGCAGCACCTTCTCGACCTCATCGGCGCCGTGACCGACTACCACCACTAACTGTTCTGGCCCTGCCTGGCGAACGGCGTCGACTACCCATTTGAGAAGCGGAGCACCAGCCACGGGATGAAGGACCTTGGGGAGGGACGACTTCATCCGCGTGCCTTGTCCTGCTGCGAGCACAATCGCCCGGACGCTCACGCCATTCTCCTTACCTTCGTGTGTGGCTGGGGGGACAGGACTCGAACCCGTACTGCGTGGACCAAAACCACGCGTGCTGCCAGTTACACCACCCCCCAAAGATTAATTGGGGCCCGCCAGTGTACCGCTGCTCATTTCCCAGCCCCGCGCTACCGGCCCGGCGACCCGATAGGCTCGGCTTCCAGCGGGGAGGGATTCGAGGGCAGCCCCGGCTTCGTCGGCGTCGAGGAAAAACCCATACAGGGAGGGCCCGCTTCCGGTCATCATCACCGGTCGGTCCCAGAGCGACATCAACTCGTCCTGCCACTCAGAAACCAGGGGCGCCAGCGAATGGGCCGCCGGGGCCAGGTCGTTGCGGAGCGGCTGGAAGCGCCTGAGCGATGGTGGCAGCGCCGACTCAGGAACCACCGGGCCGGAGGGTTCGTTGAGCCGATCCCATTCGGCGTAGACATCGGCAGTCGGCAGCTCGACGGGCGGCACCACAATCGCCAGGGCGTAATCCTCGGCCAACGGATCCTGCGCAGTTACCTGCTCGCCGCGGCCTTCGATTTGTGCCAACCCACCAGTTAGACAGAATGGCACGTCCGCCCCCAACTCTCCGGCGAGGTCGGAGAGCGATTCCTGGGGAAGGCCAAAGAACCTGGCAGCCATCCCCAGGCCGGCCGCGGCATCTGCGCTCCCGCCACCCAACCCGGCCGCGATGGGCACTTGTTTTTCGAGCCGGAGTGCGATCGGCCGGCTCGACTCCGCTGCTTCACGAACCGCCTTCACGGCCAACCAGGCCAGATTGTCTTCCTTCAGGGTCATCCCCTCTTCCCGGAAGTCATCGTCATCGGAAGCCGCCAGCCACAGCTCGTCCGACCACGATATGGACTGCACAACCGAAAAGATGGAGTGGAAGCCGTCCGCCCCGCGACTCCTCACCATTAGACCGAAGTTCAGCTTGGCGTTGGCCTTGCCATGAAGCGTCTCAGTCATCGGCGGCTTCTGCCAGGGAAAGGAATTGGGTAGCAGTGAGGTCCTCAGGACGAGCGGCAGGATCTATGCCGGCACCAGTGAGAACGGCCGCGGGATCGGCCAGAGCATCGGCCAGAGAGCGGCGCAGCATCTTGCGGCGTTGCCCGAAGGCGGCCGCTGCCAGCCGAGCCGCCGCCGCCGCGAACTCTGATGGCGTGCGGCTGACGATCTCCACTACTGCCGAATCGACGTCGGGCTGCGGGTAGAAAACGGTGGCCGGTACCCGAAAAGCCAGTCGCGGGCTGCCGTAGAGACGAGCCACGACACTGGGAAGGCCGTAGACGCGGCTGCCGGGGTCGGCGGTGAACCGATCTGCCACTTCGCGCTGCACCATCACTACAAAACGCTCCGGTCGGCCGGGAAGCACCAGCCAGTCGAGCACCAGGGTGGCGGCGAGGTTGTAAGGAAGGTTGGCGACCACCGTCCACGGACCGCCCCCGAATTCAGCTTCCACGGCATCTGCGAAACACAATTCCACGTTTTCAATACCGCTCATCACCTCTTCGAGTATGGGCCGCAAACGGGGGTCGATTTCGTAGGCCACAATCTGCGCTCCCGTCTTTGCCAGCTCCCGGGTGAGGGTTCCGGTGCCTGCGCCGACCTCGAGAACCCGGTCATCGGGCCCCACCGCAGCCAGGTCGACGATCTTACGAATCGTGTTGGGGTCGACCAGAAAATTTTGACCGAAACGTTTAGACGGCGTGACGTTGTGCTGTCGGAGGAGGCCGACGAGCTCGCCCTTACCCTGGGCGCCGCTAGCCACCGAACACCCTGCCGGCGGTTGCGGTGCTGAGCCGGGCTACCTCGTCAACCTCGATCGACCACACTTCGGCAAGCGCTTCACCGATTAGGCGGACCCTGGCCGGTTCGTTGGCTTCCTTCCGATACGGGGGCGGGGACAAGTAGGGCGTGTCGGTTTCCACCATCGTTCGCTCTGGCGGCGCCTCTGCCGCCCCTCGTCTGACAGTGTCTCCGGTCGCAAACGCGACTGGACCGGCGAACGAGAATGTGACATCGAGATCCCGGAACCGTTTCGTCCACCGGGGCCCCCCCGTCCAGCAGTGCAGCACGGTTCTCGGCCCCGCCCCGCTCGCCTCGAGTAATTCATGAAGCTCGGCGAAGGCGTCACGGCAATGGACCACCGCCGGCTTGTCGAGCGTCGCCGCCAGTTCGAGCTGTGCTTTGAGGGCGGCAAGCTGATCAGGAGCCGGCGAAAGATTTCGATAGAAGTCGAGCCCACACTCCCCGACTGCCGCCGCCTGAGAAGCCATCTCGATGATTGCCGCCTCCTCCTGCGGCCACCGCTGAGCTTCGTGGGGGTGCAACCCTGCGGTCCAGCGCACCTGGTCGTGGACCTCTGCCAGAGCCGAAGCGGCGGCGGAACTTGCAGCATCCACCCCGGGAACAACAACCCAGGCCACATCCGCGTTTGCGGCCCGCTCCAACATGGCACGCGGATCGTCGTCGGACAGCTGCAAGTGGCAGTGCGTGTCCACCCACATTTAGATTGCCCGCCCGGCCACTACTCGGCTTCGATACGAGGAAAGAGCGGAGCTCCCCGGTTGACCGTGAGTTCCGGAAACGTGCCAAAGACGGCCGTTTCCGTGTAAGGAGCCTCGTCGGGAGCGCCGGGGAGAGCGAGTTGGTCCCACAATTTGGCCGCAGCTTCGGGCATGACCGGTGAGATCAAGATCGCCCCCACCCGAAGGGCCTCGAGAAGCCCGTTGAGCACCTCGTCGAGGCGTTGGCCTTGCTCGGGATCCTTGGCGATTTTCCACGGGGCGGTCTCTTCGACGTAGGCGTTGGCTGCCCCGAACAGCCTCCACACCCCCAGCAGGGCGTCGTTGAACCCCAGGTCGGCAAAACCGCCAAGAGCTTCGACAGCCTCCCCGGCGGCGTTTTTCAGTCCCACGTCCACCGGCTCGGTACCGGTTCTCGCCGGGACGGTGCCATCTCGATACTGCTCCACCATGTTGAGGATCCGATTGACCAGGTTGCCGAAGTCGTTGGCCAGGTCGGCGTTGTACCGCTGGACCATGCCTTCCCAGGAGAAGCTTCCGTCCGATGCGAATGAGAGGTCCCGCAGCAGATGGTATCGGAAGCCATCGACGCCAAATGTTCCGACGAGGTCCTCGGGGGCGATCTGATTGAGAGCCGTTTTCGACATCTTCTCACCCCCCACGAGCAGCCAGCCATGGGCCGCCACCTGGCCGGGGAGCTCCAATCCGGCTGCCATGAGCATCGCCGGCCAGATCACGGCGTGGAAACGGAGAATGTCTTTGCCGACCAGGTGGGTTGGCGGCCACCAGCGATCAAATTGTGCCTGGTCGTAGCCGTAGCCCACCGCCGTTGCGTAGTTCATCAAGGCCTCGACCCACACATATGTCACCTGGGATTCATCCCAGGGGATGGGAATGCCCCACTCCAGCTGGGCCCGGCTAATTGAGAGATCGTCCAGCCCTTGATTGATGAACCCGATTACCTCGTTGCGCCTGGTCGACGGATACACGAACTCCGGGTTGGCCTCAATGTGAGCCAGCAAGCGCTCGCTGTACTCCGAGAGCCGAAAGAAGTAGTTGTCCTCGCTGAAGTGCTCGACGGGACGGTGATGGATGGGGCATAAGCCACCCTCCAGAAGGTCCTCTTCCTTGTAGTAGTCCTCGCAGGAAACGCAATAAAGGCCTTCATAAGGAGCCAGGTAGACGTCCCCGTTGTCAAATAGGGCCTGCAGGAAGGCCTGCGCGCCGATGCGGTGCCGTTCTTCGGTGGTGCGGATGAAGTCGTCGTTGGAGATTCTCAGCGACTCCCACACCCGCACGTAGCGTTGACTTATGTCGTCGACCAGCTCTTGCGGGCTCAGGCCGGCTTCAGCCGCAGCCCGCGCCACCTTGAGGCCATGCTCGTCGGTTCCGGTGAGGTACCACGTGTCCTGGCCCGCCAACCGGTAGAACCGGGCCAGCGCATCACCGATCACGGTGGTGTAGGCGTGACCAATGTGCGGTGCGTCGGTGACGTAATAGATCGGCGTCGTGATGTACATAGAACGCTCAGAGGGTAATAGCTGCGAGCCTGGCGCCGGATGCGCCGATCACACACAGCGTGTTCTACTCAAAGGGTATGCTGGCTGCGGTCGGGGGGCGGATTTCTAGAAACGAGGTAACAATGGACACCGGTATCGTCCGCAAGATGGACGACCTCGGCAGGATCGTGATTCCTGCCGAAACGCGACGATTGTTCAACATCCGCGAAGGTGATGAGCTCACCATTTCAGTCGTGGGCGACAACATCAGCATGCGAAAACTGGATGCCACCTGCACCTTCTGCGGTTCGACGGAAAAGGTCTCAGGATTTCACAATAAGGGAATTTGCTCTATCTGCACCTTCGAGTTGCAGAACTAGTGGTCTCTCGGGGGGCGGCCGCGGGCTAGCTCGTAGAGCCGGCCCCGGCCAATGTTATGATCGGCGGCCACCTCCCGCACCGCGTCACTGAAGCTGGAGCCCTCCTCCACATGCGACTCCACCTGAGCGACGGCAGCGGCCAGATCCTCAACCGGGGGGCTAGCACCCTCCAGTACCAGCGTTAGCTCCCCTCTCGGAGCAGCAGCCTCATACATCGACCTGGCTTCTCCTAAAGATCCTCGCCACACCTGCTCGTGAACCTTGGATAGTTCCCGCCCTATAACCACCAACCGCTCGGCGCCGCACACTTCCGCCAGACCGGCAAGATCGGCCGCAGCGCGGCCGGAGGTTACAAACAGGATGACGGTCCGCTCCTCCCCTGCCAATTGCTTGAGCCGGTTTGCCCGAATCGATCCCTTCCTGGGTAGAAAACCCTCGAAGACGAACCGTTCGGCGGAGAGACCGGATACGGCAAGGGCCGCCGTCACCGCGCTCGGCCCTGGGATGACCGAGACTGTGGCGCCGACCCTGGTGGCTGCCTTGACTGCGCTTACCCCCGGGTCGGACACCGACGGCATGCCGGCGTCGGTAATCAGCGCAACGTCGTGCCCGTCTTCGAGATGGCGGGCCAGCTCCCGGGATCGAGCCGCCTCATTCCCCACGAAATAGCTACGAAGAGGCGCCTCGACACCAAGGGCCCGGAGAAGCTTGCGGCTGCGTCGTGTGTCCTCGGCGTAGATCTGGTCGACGCCATCCAGTGTTTGGCGGAGCCGCGGGGAAACATCGCCCAGGTTGCCGATTGGCGTTCCACAGATGAATAGCGTTCCCACCATGGCCCCGAGCCTACGCCCCGGCCCCCTTATCAAGCTGAACGCCAACCCATAAGGTTGAGGGATGTTGGTGTGGCTGCGGGGACCCGGTTGGGTCTCACCGCCCGTCCTGGTGGCCGACCGCCGGCGAGCCCGCTGGAGAGGAGTGTCCCCCCGAACCAACGGCCGGGGTTGCCTGATACGGAGCCCGGCAGTCCACACAATTGGAATGCGAGAATGTCTATGGGTTATCCCCTTGGACGACGCAGGTCGGGTTCTCGGACGAAAACTGTTGGGAACCCGGCAGTTCTATCACGCCAAAGGCGCCGCATGGGTTCTGGAGCTACCGGCAACATGCTCTCCGCCTGCGCCCGGGGTGCTCCTGGAGCTAGTGCCCCGACCAGAGCACTAGCTAGTACTCGGGCCAGAACCTGTCGCGTAACCTCTTGCCGGCAACGGGATCAGACGCGACCACGAGGATCGCCCCGGTGTCGTTTTGGGCCACGAAGGCGTATGAGTTAACGCCTTCGAAGGCCAGCCCGGTGTTGTCGGTTAGTCCACCACCCACTGGCAGCTCCTCGATGGCCCAGCGGCCAAGGGTTTCAGCCAGGCTCGCAGCGTCGCGGGCGGCATCACCCTCGAAGAAGACCAGCATGACAACGTGGTCGCCATCCCACCACAGGCGATAGGCGTCTCCACCCCAACCGGTAGCGGCTTCAAGCTGCTGGGCGCTATTGACGCCCGCCGACAGCAGGGCACGAAAGCCGCGCTCTCCGAAAACACCGGCCTCGACTTCTTCAAAATTGGTGACCGTGACTGTCGGAAGATCTACCAACCGTGCCCCCTCGTTGTTGAAGTAACGGAAGGTGTGATAGACCTGCTCCGACGTAGCCGGTGGGTTGTCGTATGCCCGGTTGAGCTCATCGATCCCACCTTCGGAGACGAGAGCAACAACCAGATCACGAGCGTGCAGCGTGTCAAAGGCCTTGTATTCCTTGACAAAGCCCGGCAACTCATCTTCGGCCTGCTCCTGCTTGAGCCGCTCCAGCTGGACTGCGAACCGCTCGGTGGACGACATGAAGCGCTCCACATACAACTCGGAGAAGAAGGTCGCATCACCGTTGACCAGTGCCCCCAGCGAGTCCCGACCCTCCTCATCGGCTGCCGCCTCGAGACGGCCCATCTGGTCCGCCCAGCCAAATTGCTGATCCGTGAGGGCAGCTACTAATTCCCCCACAAGCACCAGACGGCCAAACGGCGTCAGCTCTTGAACATCGGACGAGATGAGAATCGACCCTGTGGCGGAGTCATATACACCGGGCACCGGCGCTATCACCTCGAGGTCGCCGATCCTCTCGCCGTCGATGAGAACGCCCAGCATCTCCAGGAAGTCATTGTGATGCGGGGAAGCGTTCGCCCCGGCATAGGAATGGACACGCCGATACTCAGCCTGGACAACGGCATCGGGGCGCCGGACGATGGCCGGGGCACCCTCAAAAGAAAGCTCCCTGACTTCCTCCACGGTTTCTATCAGCACGGCGATCTCGACTTCAGCAGGCACGAGGAGGGTGGTTGTCGTGGACTGATTGGGCAACGAGGCCACGGTTGTGGACGTGTCGTCGCGGCCGGCGAACTCAGCCACGATTCCGTCCCGGCTCGAGGCGCAGGACGCCGCGACCAGGGCGAGCACGGCCACACCGGCTAATAGTCGTTTCATGGGGACAGCATTCTCGTTAATGAACCCAATAACCATCGGCCTTTCCGCATATCGGCCAAAGCATTTCAGCAGGTGGTGGCCGTATGCGCACCCAGCGATGGAACGAAACGGTCGCTGTTACGCAAATCTGAGTGAAGCGGAAGCCCGCTACGCCCGGGAACCCTTGCGGGTCCCCATGGCCGGGAAGCCGGGAGTAACAGCGGGCATCCACCGCCGGATTCGGTCTATTGGCCGAACTTAATTCGAATTTCGCGAGCTCAAGGCGACAAACCTGCCGGTTGCTCGTAAACTTAGGTTCGCGGAAAGCAGTTTCTCGAGGGGTTTCATGACCGCCGCACTCCGTCTACGTCGACTCTCACTCGCCATTCTCCTGGTCGGGGTAGCGGCCGCGCCGATTTTCTTTAGCCCACTGCGACCCGCCGGTGCCCAGACGATCCCTCCGGCATCAACCACGAGCACGACTGACCCCGCGCCGACCACCACAACGACCGTCGCCCCGACCACAACCACCAGGCCTCCTCCCCCGAGGACCACCACCACACCCACCCCCACTACAACCACGACCACCACCACTACAACGACCACCACAACGACCCTGCCGCCGACCACCACGACTACAGAGCCGCCGCCCCCGACCACGACCTCGACCCTCTTCGATCCCGACGATGCCGACGCCGTCTCGCCCACCCCTCCCGCGGGCGGCGACGGCCCGTTCGGAAACTTGCCAGGTTGGTCACTGCCTTTCCTCGGCGCGGGAGCCATGTTGGCTGTGATCCTCCTGGCCACCGGCGTGGTTCGCCTTGCCACCGGGGACGTCCCGGCGTTGGGGCGCAGCTTCGGAAACCTCATTACCAAGACATCCAACACCTGGGGGATAGTCACCGGGCGACGCCGGAGGGTGAGCCCGTCCGCGTTCTCAGAAACCCGACCCACAATCGGGGCTCGATTCGGCGGCATGATCTATGCCCTTACCAGCCCGTTCCGGCGACTTGGCCGGATGATGACCCGCTCCGCCGGCTCGGCAAAGCGACACCGACAGGCGACCACC
>CAXMOO010000082.1:0-17210 GCA_964195005.1 uncultured Gammaproteobacteria bacterium | reverse complement strand
CGAAGCCAACGAGCACTGCGTTTTCGAGCGAGAGCCAACCGAGGAGCTGCCGGTTAGACAGGCCTGCTGCCCGGAGCAGAGCGAATTCGGATAGCCGCTCCCGGGCGGAAACGGCGGCATTGACGGCAAACCCGACGCCGGTGAGCACCGCCGCGGCCACAAATCCAAGAAATAGAGAGCCGATCGTGCCGCGAGCCACCGGATCATTTTGCAGAGTCATCTCTCGCTCTGAGAAGCTGTTGAGGACGGCGCTCGAGAAGGGTTTCTCGGTGAGAATGGCCCTGGCGGAGTCGAGTGAACCGTCCTCAATGCTGAGCCACATCTCGTCGGGAGCCGGCATAGTGGTTCCCGCCTCATATCGGGCGGTGAGGTATGTCTGGTAGTCGAGTACCACCGGCTCGCCTCGCAGAGGATCGATAGTCGGAAAGTCTCGAACCGTACCGGTGATGAGCCCGCGCCCTTCGAGACCGGGTAATACCAGGGGGATCTCTTCGCCGATCTCGAGGTCAAGCTCCGCGAGCAGGTCCGAAGACACCAGCACGGGGAGGGGGCCGGGAGATGGGCTTCCCCGGGGACGCATCCCGAAGTACGAAGAGACGGCCCCCGGGGCCGCGGTTGCTCCCGAGGTGATTTTCAGCTCGAGGCGGTTGGTCGTGTCTGGGTTCATCGTCATGTCCGGCGCCACGATGCTCAGCCGCGGTTTGCTAACCGAGATCGTCCAGTCGCCGGGGTCGAGAGCTTCCGGCAACTCCTGCCATCCACTGCTCTCGTCCGGCCGCACCACATGGACGCCACTGATGGTGAGAGTCGCCTCCCGGACCACTTGACGGGGAATTCCAGAACGGAGTTCGAAGGCGACGATCGCAAGTGGGTAGGCGGGTTGGAGCACCTCTCCGTTGTCGAGGCGATGGTCGAGGTCGGTCGTCAGCTGGAGCAGAGCCCCGTTCTGCTCGACCCTTCCGAGATCAAACCGGAGCAACTGCCCGTTGGCGTCTATCAGTACCACTCGAAAACTGGGAGTCATCCGGAGGCGAAACTCCGGGATGTTGGACGGAGGGACGAAGCCTTCCGGGAATGGCTCCACCACCAGGGCCATGTCGATGGCCAGGCGGGTCGGCCTCCCGGCAAGGGGAATGGTGGCGGGCCGGTAGCGCCCTGCCGCTAGTGGAGCCATCAGCTCATTGAGGGGTGTGTCGGATAGGTCGGGGCGGAAGGTGATGGTGGCGGCGGCCCGGGCGGAGTCGAGGATCACGTAGCGAACGTTTGTCGACGAGCGCGCCAGGCGGCCGCTCTCGCGCAATACCGGCATGGCGGCCTCGAAACCGGGCAGGTCGTCGTAGGCGTCGCTCAGCACGTGGGCAGGGAGCGGATCGAACAGCCGGTTGCGATCGTGACGTAAATCGGCGCCGATGTCATAGGCTGCCCGATCCGATTGGGAGGCCTGCCACGTGCTGGAATAAGCCACCGTAAAAAACCCGATGCCGACGGCCATCATGAGAAAGAGGGCTATGCGGGCGTAGCTGCGCGGGCGGCGAGCCACCTGCCATGCTCCCAGTACCGGGACGAGACGCCGGCTGTCGGACATTACCGCCTCGGCAGTCAGCGATAGGAGGGGGAGTGCGCGCAACGCCACCACACCTCCGGCGAGCAGACCGAGGGTGGGGGCTGCCACCAGCAGCGGGTCGATGCCGAGCTGTCCCTCCACCGTCTCGGTGATGGGAGCCCCGTAACGCTGCAGTTGCCAGAGAGCAATGCCGGCAATGGCGAGCAGCGCCAGGTCGAGGCGAGCTCGTTGGGCGAGGCCGCGCCGCACCTCGCGGGACCTCTCGACTCGCACAGTGCCAAAGGATCTGGCGGAGCGGAAGGTAGGGATCGTCAGCGCCACCAGACAACCAGCGGCGACGACGGCTGCGATCAGAAAGCTGGCACCCGTGGCCCGGGGAGAGATGGTCAGCTCGATGTCGGCCAGTGGCCCGATGTGATTGAAGGCTCGCAGCATCAAGGCGGCCAGTCCGGGGGCCGCCAGGGCAGCGGGAACTACGAGAAGAGTTCCTTCCATGAGAGCCATCGTCAGGACCTGGCCGCTTCCGGCGCCTCTCGATCGGAGCAGCTCGATCTCGACCTCGCGGCTTTCCGCCAGAAGCCCCGCCGTTAGGAGCAGGGCATATCCGGCCAGCAGCGAAAACTGGACGGTCATGATGAACATGGTGGAACGGGTCACGAGCAGCGAACGTTGCGTGTCGTTCAAAATGTCGATGAGTTCTGTCTCTACGAGCATCTGGTTACCGGCTTCCCGACCCACGTTGAGTCGTCCTTGCATCCCTGCCAGCTGGTCCCGTACCTCGCGGATATCGGCGACGGCGAGGTTTTCATGGCTCGGGAATATGCGCCAGTCGAATTTGGAGCTCACGGGCGTTGCCGTTTGGAAGAACGTGTCGAATGGGACTACGAGCGGCCCGAAAGTGACGAACGAGGCCCCCTCAGACCGGCCGCTGAGATCGAGCTCGTCGCCGAACCAGAACGGATCGCGCGGATCGCTTATCTGGTAGATCCCGCTGATACGAACCGTTACCCGCACTTCGTTGTCGCGTCGATTGGTGAGCTCGAGTTGATCGTCCACGGCCAGCCCGAGCGTCAGGGCGGCGGGTTCTGGCAGGGCCACCTCAGGAGGGGCTCCCCCGACTGTGGGCCAGAGCCCATCCACGACAGTTACGTGCTCCTCGACTCGTCCGAAGTAGCGGAAGACCACGAGATTGGTGACGTCATCTCCGGGTTGGATCGGGAGCGAGTAGGACTCAGAGGTGCCCCGCCGCTCCCCGTTGAAACCGGTGAGCGCCAGCGAGCGCGCAACTTGTTCGTTAACCAGATTGTTGGTAGCGGTAAAAGTCGCCGCCGACACCCTTGTGGAGATGGACACGTTGGCTTCGTCGACGTCGGCGTCTGCCAGGGTTCGCTGGACGGCGCTCAGTGTGACGGCATCGGCATAGATCGGGCCCGAGGCCACCAGCATCGTGGCGGCCAAGATCGTGATGGCGGCAGCCAGCAAGATCAAGCGGTCCGAGAAAGCCCGCCGAACCACAATACGCCAGGCGCTGGAGAGGACTGACCACATGCGTCGCGAGGCTACCGTTTTCGATCTGGGGAATTACAGCCAGCTGGAGGCGATTTCGGCAAAGTCGATCGGGCCGGTGTGGTCGATGGCTCGATTTGACGGTGGCATCGGGTATTTGAGTCCATGCCCACAATTGAACAAGAGCACGCGGTCGTCCCTGCTTATGAGGCCGTCGGCCAGTGCGGCCTCAAAGGCAGCCAGCGTGGCAGCCCCCTCAGGGCTGGTCAAGAGACCGTCCTGCTCGGCGACAACGGCCTGGGCGGCGGCTATCGCCTCGTCAGACACGGCAATTGCGAACCCTCCGCTCTCGCGAACTGCCCGGAGGATGAGGAAGTCCCCAATGGCGGCGGGGACCCGGATCCCCGCCGCGACGGTGGAAGCGTCGGGCCACATCTCGGCGTGATCGGCTCCCTCGTGGTAAGCCTTGACGATGGGAGCACAGCCCTCGGCCTGGACCGCCACCATCCTCGGCTTCGTGTCAATCCAGCCCATCGCTTCCAGCTCGTTGAAGGCCTTCCACATCCCGATGATCCCGGTGCCGCCACCGGTCGGATAGAAGATGACGTCGGGAAGGCTCCAATTGAGCTGTTCTGCCAGCTCCAGGCCCATAGTTTTCTTGCCTTCGATGCGGTATGGCTCTCGCAATGTCGAGAAGTCGAACCAGGCCGCCTCGTCGACACCGTCGGCGACTATGCGGCCGCAATCATTGATCAAGCCATTGACGCGGTACACCTTGGCTCCCTGCATGGCGATCTCACGCACGCTCACTTCAGGAGTATCGGCCGGGCAGAACACGTAGACCTCCATGTCCGCCCGGCGCCCATAGGCCGCCAGTGCGGCCCCGGCGTTGCCGTTGGTCGCGAGCGCCGCTCGAGTCACACCCAGCTCTTTGGCCATGCTCACGGCTACACACAGGCCGCGAGCCTTGAACGATGCAGTTGGGAGGCGCGACTCATCCTTAACCAGCAGAGAGCGTGACCCGACACGGGTCGCCGCCGCAGGCAGCGAGACGATGGGAGTCATCACCTCGCCCAGGGAAACGATGCTGGCAGTTGAGCGCACCGGAAGGAACTCTCGATAACGCCACATGTCCGGGGGGCGGGCTGCCAGGGTTTCCTTAGTGACCTGACCTGCCAGCGCCTCCAGGTCGTAGCGAGCCAGCAGGGGATGGCCGGTATCGGACAGGCTGTGCAATCGGTACGGCTCGTAGCGACTCCCGGTGCCGCTGCACTCGAGGTGGGTGAGGAACGTGGGGCGCTCGGCGGAAAGGTTGGAGGAGTGGTCCATGGGGTCCTCCGAGCCTACCTACGGGGAGTGAAGCCCTCGATATCACTCAGACGGGACCTGGCTTGCATTCGGCGGATGATCAACACTGAGACGAGGAGGGCAACGGCGATGGCCAGCACTACCGGCCACAGCGAGATTCCTGGCTCCGACTCGATCGGTGGTGTCTCGGCAAAGGGCTTGCCTGCCAGGTCAATGAACTGGAAATCGGGATTCACCGTTGCTTCGACGAAGACGTTGATGCGCTTGCCCTGGGTCAGGGCCGGCAACAAATCCCATTCGAGCAGCCTGCCGTCCACGATCCGATCGGCATTGTGGTCGGTCACGGTGCCGGGGACCTCCACCTGCAGCACGAGATCGAGAACCGAGGAAATGTCGCCCCCGGCCAGCGTCGAGAAGGTCTCCCGCTCGATGGCGGGGATATCGCGAGTCCGGCCTGCTACCAGGAGAACGCCGTCTTCCACGCCGATCGTCACGAAGTCGAGGATGCTTCTGCCCGAGGCAACCCGCTCGGTGACCTGGGTGGGGTCGAGGCCTTCGACGGTCACGCGCACGCCCTTGAGGTCGTCTCTTTCAAACTGCTCCACGTCGGAACCCTCACCCGCGACCGGGAGCGCCGAAGGATCGATGATCTCGGAAAGCGCCCGGAGCACATCTTCGGGGTCTTCGCCTCTATTGCCGATTACCGCGAGGGCCTCATCGTCGAAGGCGATCTCGGAGATCACCGTTGTGGTACCGCTCGGATCGATCCGCACCCGGGTTACCGATTCTGCCCGGCAAGCCGTGAGGACGACAGCGAGGGCCGAGACGACGAGAAGAAGCTTGCGCACCTGTGGAGGGTACCGGCCACCGCTCAGGTGATGAGTGTCGCCAAGCCCCACACTGCCATGACCAGCCCGACCACCATTAGAAACCTGGCCCGCCCGGACCGGAGCTGCGGGGCGCCGGCCGGTCGATTCCCCCGGCGCTCTTGCCAGAGGGCAAGACCATTTCCCCCAACCAGAGCCGCGCCCAGCGCCAACACCAGCTCCGGAAAGAGCGCTTGAATATCGAATACGTCCATTCGCCTGCCTGGCCAGGGACGCTGAATGCTAAAGCGGGGCGCGATACTTCACCTCTGGTGCAGGATTGGACGGGGTCTCCTCACATGAATCGCCACGCCGCCCGACTCTGTCGACCGCCGGGTGAAGGATATGTGGCCGAAGTGGCGGCAGCTCCAGAACCGGCGCGACATCTGAGGTCAGGGTGCTCATCGTCGGGGGTAAGCTGGCGACCTTCGCGGGTGTAGTTCAGTGGTAGAACACGAGCTTCCCAAGCTCGGTACGGGGGTTCGATTCCCCTCACCCGCTCACACCACAGCGGAGTAGCCGTGATCTTTTCGGACCGCACCATGAAGCAAGCTTTCGCCGAGAAGCGGGTCCAAATCGATCCGCTGGTGGAAGCCAATATTCAACCGTCGAGCATCGACGTTCGGGTCGACTCCTATTTTCGAACTTTCGAAAACCACCTTTATTCGTTCATTGACCCCCGAACACCGCAACCCGATCTCACGACGGAAGTCGAAGCCGACGAGGACCATCCCTTCATACTTCACCCCGGGGAGTTCGTTCTCGGATCGACGTTGGAGGCCATCACTCTGGCGGACGATGTTGTCGCACGTCTCGAAGGGAAATCCAGCCTGGGCCGTCTCGGCCTCCTCATTCATTCCACGGCCGGGTTCATAGATCCAGGGTTTTCCGGGCACATAACTCTCGAACTGTCCAATGTCGCAAATCTCCCCATCGCCATTTATCCGGGGATGAAGATCGGGCAGGTGTCGTTCCATGAGTTGTCAACGCCCGCCGACAATCCCTACGGAAGCAAGGCGGCGGGCTCGAAATACCAGGGTCAGCGGGGGCCCACCCCGAGCCGGATTCACCAGGATTTCGAATAGAAGTGCATAGAGCGGTTGCTGATGAGAACCCCTCTATGCCATGATCGTTCGTCACTGAGAAAGAGGGGAGTACGACGGCCCCTCCGTTGAAGGGAAGTTCTGCATGGCAGCCACGGTAAATTCTTCGGTGGTCGTCGGGCGATCGGTGGAAGACGTCTTTTCATACATCCTCGATCTCGCGAGCAATGGTCCGGAATGGGCCCCCGACCTCGAATCCGCTCAAAAAACGACCGACGGACCCATTGGTGCCGGGACTACCTTCCAGCAGGTTCAACACGTGATGGGGAAGCGGCGAGAGACATCTTTGACTTTCACGGCCGTCGAGCCCAACCATAGGATGGCGGCCGAGGTCAAGGCGGGGCCGATGACTCTGACCATGAGCGTTACGTTCGACGAGACGGAGGCAGGAACACTGGTAACAGCCGACGGGGGGGCCAGCGGTCGAGGGCCGTTGAGATTGCTAGAACCCCTTTTCGCCCGGCAGGGCCAGAAGATCTGGGACGCCAGGCTGGCGCGGCTCAAAGAAGTCTTGGAAAGCTCAGGGTCCTCCTAGCGCGGATCCCATATGTCAGAGTCCGGCCGCGACTTCGGCAGTTGTCCGGGCGGCCCGTTCGTTTGACCAGGCGACCACGAGCCCGAACAAGATGACCAGCGCCACGCCGATCCAGCCCCGAAGGCCGGGGTCTTCATTGAGTATCACCGCGGCGGCAACCACCGCCGCCATGGGCTCGAGGTACATGATTGAACCGAGTTGAGAGACCGGGATCCTGTGCATAGCCGTGAGGAAGATCAGTCCGGAAAGCCCGGTGAGGCCTACGCCGAGAAGGAGCACGAGCGGCAGATCTCCATCGACGTTGGGAATGGCTGCCACCGCCCACGGCACCGTCACCAGGGCCGCCACCAGCGCTTGCCATGCACCGAACTGCAGACCGCCGAGGTCGGCGACCCCCGGCTTCACAGTCAGAAGCAAGACTGCCAACAGCGCCCCGGAAAGCAACGCCCACAGGACTCCCTCCGTAGTGGCACCGTTGGAGGGGTCAACCGCGATCGCGGCGCCGATGAAGCCACCGAGGACTGCCAGGCCGGTAACGAGAAGCAGTTTCTCTCCGAGAACCTTGGTGGCGGCGATTGTCATGGCCGGCGCAGCTACAAACACGAGAACCAGCGCCACCAGAACACGGGTCGTCTCGATGGCTCGAAAAAAGGTGAACCAGTGCACCGGGAGCAGCAACCCGGTGACGATTATCCGCCCCCGCGAAGTCGCCGGGAGCCGCCGTTGACCGCGGAGGAGCATCAGCCCGAAGAAGAAGAAGGTAGAAAGCCAGATTCTCATCGCCACTAGCTGCTCGCTCGAGAGCTCGACTTCGCGAACGATTATCGGGATGATCCCGAAGGAGACGGCCAGCGACGATAGAACCAGTGTTGGCCATAGGCGAGGTGACATCGAAGCAGACTAATTATAGGACACCCCCTGGTTACCGGCGAATTTCTCAAGGCCCCTTCCGCCGGTGCCGAAATCTTTAGTTGATTCGGTCGGCGACGGTCCATCTCCGTTGTGGAGTAACTCCCTTCCTTGGACTCCTCCTCAGCTCGCCGATCGGATCGAAAGGGTCCCGTCGCAAGATGGGGCCCTTTCATATCCGGCCGACGATCAATAACGCTCGGGCAGCCTCGAACCGCGAAGCACCCTCTGGGAGGCGAGCTAGCTTTGCTACGTGGCAAGTGAGTTTCCCACCCCCGACATGGCTCTGACTCACATCTTGGTGGTGAGTGATCCGGAGGCATCGACGGCCTGGTATAGAGATGTGCTCGGCGCCGAGCTCTACCGCTCTTATGGAACCTCAGCAGTCTTCACTTTCAACGGCGTGTGGTTGTTATTGGTTGAAGGCGGTGAGCCCACGGCCGACAAGCCCGGACTGGCCATGTCGGCCCCGGCCGATCCCGGCTCGGTCAACCACTCATTCACTATCCGGGTTGAGGACTGCCAGGAGTCTTATGACATTCTGAACGGGCGGGGGGCCGAATTCCTGACGCCCCCTTACGACTGGGGAGCGGAGATCAGGTGCTTCTTCCGTGATCCCGATGGGCACCTGTTCGAGATAAGCCAATATGTCGGCAGCTAGTGCTCTGTCCAGTGACGTCACTGGTCCGACTGAACGCGGCAAACGTTGCTGGTCGTGGCCCGTAAGCACTAGTCCCGGGCTCTTTTCGCCAGTGCGACCCGGTAGCCGTCGGGGTCTTGAAACGTCCGCCCGTGCCGATCCCAGTAAGGGTTATAGGCGGTGACTTCATCGAAGCCGGCAGCCACCATCCGCCGGCAGGCCACAGTCCACGCCCTCTCGTCAGGAATGTAGAAGACGAGCAGGTCCTCTTCAGTGGGGGAGGGGGTAACTGCATGGCCGCGGTGATGAGTGAACTCCAGATGCCATCCGCCCCCGGGCTCCCACCATGGCCCCGTCGAACCCGTCGGGGCCTTCGAACCCCCCGAGGTCTTCGAGACCCAGGCCTTCCCGGTACATAGTGGCGATTTCATCTAGCCGATCGGTGGGGCGGGCGATGCGGAGGTGAGGATTCATTCAACGAGGGACGGGTCGACGAAGTAGATGTCGGTTCCGGAGAAATCGGTCACCCACACCATGTCACCAACCGGTTCGGCTACGAATATACCGGTGACAAGCTGTATCTCGGTTTTCTCGTTGGTTGCCGGGTCAATGCGGGTGAGGATTCCATCTTGCTGGCCTGGCACCCACACGTAGCCACCCGCGGCGGCCAGGTCGAGAGGCACGTCGGCGATCTCAATGCCGGCGACGATCTGGTTGCCAGCCGGGTCGATGCGCCACACCTCGCCGGCGCTCGCCGAGGAAACCCACAATGCGCCGTCTGTCGTGGCAAACCACACCGGCGCGACGGGAAGCTCAATCACCGTCGCCACCTGGTTGGTGGTGGTATCGATTCGAACTACTTCCCGAGCGAATTCCGACGCCACCCAAACCGCGCCGGGAGTGGATGCCAACCCGGAGAGGGTCCCTCCCACCTCTATCTCGGCGATGACCTCATTGGTAGCGGGGTCGACACGCAGGACGGTGCCCCCTGATCTCCGGGCCACCCAGATCGAACCATCTGCCGGTTGCACGTCCCATGGATCGGCCCCGAGGGCAATCTCGGCTAAGACCTCGCCGGTGGCCGGGTCCATGCGAACCAGGGTTCCGGAGCCGAGCTGTCCGATCCACAGCGAACCATCGAGAAAGGCAATTCCGCAAGGCGTAGCCCCAGTGGGGTATGAGGCCAGGCTGTCCCCGGTCGCTGGGTCGAGCTTGACCACCACCGCGCTTCCGTACATCGTCACCCATGGAAAGCCGTCGGAGTCCAGCTCGAGAGCGCATGGCCGAATGCCGACGTCGACGACGCCAACGACCGAGCCGTCGAGGCCCACCGTCGGATCGATCGTGGTGGTCGTCGTGGTGGCGGCCCTGGTGGTGGTGGTTGCGATCGTGGAGGTGGTGGTGGCGGCTGTCGCGGGCTCGTCTCCGCCCCCACAGGCCGCGGCGACTACAACCAACCCGCCCACAAGCCAACCAGGTTTCACCCCGGATCGTCCTCTCCGCTGAATTCGATCATGACCTGGTTGAGATCCTTGCGGGTGATGTCCGGCACCTCGCAATCGGCGGCCGGGTATCCAATTGGCAGAAGAGCAAAGGGTCGCTCGTTCTTGGGCCGTTCGAGCAGCTTCGTCAGAAACGCCATAGGGCTCGGGGTATGGGTGAGAGTCGCCAGGCCCATCTGATGGATTGCCGCAATGAACAAACCACAGGCGATGCCAACGCTCTCCTTGACGTAGAAGTTCTTCTGCTGCTCGCCATCCGGGCCAATCCCATAACGTTGCTCGAAGATGACCACGATCCACGGCGCCGTTTCCAGGTACTCCTTGTGCCAGTCGGTGCCTAGTGGCTTGAGAGCCTTGAGCCAATGATCGGGGAGACGTCCGCCCTCATAGTTAGTGCGCTCTTCCTCTTCGGCCGCCTCGCGAATGGCCCGCTTCTTCTCCGGGTCGTCGATGACAATGAACGTCCAGGGCTGACGGTGAGCGCCGGAGGGAGCGGTGGATGCCGTACGGATGGCCAACTCAATCGCCTCGCGGGGCACGGGCTCGGGACTGAACATGCGCACCGACCGACGTTGATCCATTTCGGCAAAGATCCGCTCGGCTCGGGCCACGGTCTCTTCCGGGGGGACCCGATCGGGGCGGTAGGGGATGAATGCGGGTTGGGACATCGAGCATCTTTCTTCTGGGCCGTGGTCAATACTGGCCGATCAGATTGAGTATTGGCCCGAACGACCGGACACCGGGGGTGCTAGACCGCCACGTCGCGGCCCAGATCACTGAATAGGGTGAACTCGGCCAAGAAGGTCATGGTGACCCGGCCGGTGGCTCCGGCCCGGTGTTTGGCGATGTTGACCTCAGCCACCCCCTTATTTTCAGCATTCTCGGGGTGGTAGTACTCATCGCGGTAGATGAACATCACTACGTCGGAGTCCTGCTCGATGGCCCCGGACTCGCGCAGGTCGCCCAACATCGGTCGCTTGTCTTGCCGCTGTTCCAGAGCACGGTTGAGCTGCGAAACGGCGATGATCGGCACTGCCAGCTCGCGCGCCAGGTTCTTGAGGTTGCGGCTGATCTCGGCGATTTCTTGCTGGCGGTTCTCCGTACGACGGTTGCCGCCGGTCATGAGTTGGAGGTAGTCGACCACGACCAGGCCAAGGCCTCGCTGCCTTTTGAGGCGTCGACATTTAGCCCTGATTTCGGTGACGGTGAGGGACGCCGAGTCGTCGATGTAAACCGGAGCTTCGAAAAGATCGCCGGCGGCGCGAGCCACTCGCTGCCACTGCTGTTCCTGGAGTTGACCGGTCCTCAGTTTCTGAGAATCGACCCGGCCGACAGCGCACAGCAGGCGCTGCACCACTTCTTCCCGGCTCATCTCCAGGGTGAAGATGGCTACCGGGTGGCCCTGGCGGGCAACGTTGAGCGCGATGTTCGTCGCCAGGGCACTGTTGTGAACGACGATGTCGTTGGCAATGAAGTTGTGATAAGACGGGATGGTCAAGTCATAGACCCGTCGTTTTCCCGCCGGCTCGATGTGAACGACGGTATCCCACACCACATCGGATTCGGCAAGAGTGAGAAGCTTGGAGCTCTCGAGGATTTCGGCCAACTCCTTAGCCAGGGAACGTGATGGTCTACGTGCCCGAACGTGCCAGTTGTGGTTTCGAGGCCGACCGGCTGCTTCGGACACCTCGGCCCACGACCGGCCTCCCTTTGCCTCCATGATGATCTCCCACACCTGCATCGGAAGAAGATCGACTGCGGCCCGATCACGTGATCGGCTGTGGGCCGTCTCGACGACTGCTCTCAGTTTTGGTTCCTTCGAGAAGATTCCTATCCGATCTGCAAAACGCCTGACACTTGCAGGGTCCTGGATCGCGACGTCCCAGGCCCGGCGTCTACCCGACCCGTATTTCACGAGACGCTTCCGTAACTTGGCGCTTATTCCGAAACGAAGGAGCAGGTGTTGAACGTCTCGCGCGAGGCGCTCTGAAACTGTCGCGTACTCGATCCGATACATGTTGTCGTGCACCCAGGCCGAGCCATCTGTTGCGTACAGGCGGGACAAGAAGAGGGCCATCTGTCGTTCCGGCAGACGAAAGACCGCTGGGGGCACGAACTTGGTGTGGGAGGTAGTGCCGGCTAGACCGTGCTGCTCTAGTAGCAGCATGAACGGGTTCTCGGGACTGGGACCTCGATTTACATAGCCGAGGGGTTCAGCAGAGTTCCGTACGGCGTCGACCGTTGTCTCATTGAGCCTGTGGCTATCGGGTCCGAGAGCGATACTCACGGTGGCGGGGCTGACCTTGGATGCCACGGCCACGTCTGCTTGGGAGGGCCCGCGGCGTCGCTTCAACCGGTATGTGAGCGCGGCCCGCTCTTCCGGGGTGACGGAAACGTCGAAGCCGAGGTCGTCGGCAAAGCGAGCAAAATCTTCGGCGATCTCGTCGTCCGCTGTTGTGAAACGAGGGGTGGGCCCGGTTAACGAGCCGTCTCCGATCAGATAGCCCAGGAGGGCAACCTCGGCGTCCGGCAACTCATCGACTCCGAAACTGTCAATCCGGCGGGGGACCGCAATGGCATCATCCAATTCGAGCTCACCGAGTTCTTTCCAACCATGCACCGTGAGGAAAGGATGGTTGGCAGTGGCGACGATCTCCCGTCCGAGCCTCGTTCGTAGGCGGAATGTGTCCTTCATTCCGTTGTCGATGAAATCGATGGGTGCGGAGGTCTCCAGCTGGAGAGCAGCCTCGTTGAGTGAGATCGTGTGCCATGTGCCTTGCCGGTCCCGTTCTTCTACGAGTTCCTGAATGGTGCTTATCTCACCTGTCTTTGGATCCACAAGTCGCGTCTCGCCCACCAGGCACTTTCCCATAGACGGCCGCGCGGCGATGACGATGAGGTTGGTGGGGTGGAGGCCTGCCAATTTGCGGTCGAGGTCGTGGAACCCGGTGGAGATACCCGTGACTTCCGATCCCCTGGTGCCAAGTTGTTCGATGTCCTCCAGCGCGCTGGTGAGCAGCGGCCGGACCGGCATCAACCCTTCTCCCATCCGCTTCTCGGCAACCGCGAAAACGGCCTGTTCGGCCTGGTCCATCACCTCGGCGATGTCGGCGTCTTGAAACGCCAGGTTGTTGATGTCCCCGCTGGCCGCCAGGAGCCGTCGTCTAAGAGAGGTCTCTTCCACGATGTTGGCGTAATAGTCGATATTGGATGCTGTGGGCACGCTGTCGATGAGACCCGTTAGATAGGACATGCCCCCGATGCGCTCGAGCTCATCGCGGCGGCGCAATGCGTCGGAGACGGTGATGATGTCGATGGGTTGATTGCCGTCGAACAGCTCGGCGACCGCCTCGAAGATGCCCTGATGAGCAGGTTTGTAGAAGTCGTTTGACGCCAGGCGGTCCATGACGCTGTTGGCGGCATCGGCCGACAACATGGCGGCACCGAGTACCGATTCCTCGGCGTCGATGTTCGACGGCGGCACTCTCAGGTTGCTGCGCGTCTCCTGGTAGTCAATGGACATCAGGTGGGAACCACATCCAGGGAAACTATGAACTCCACGTCGGGGTGATTGCGGATGGTTACCTCGTGCAAGCCGATGGAGCGTATGGTCGGGTCGATCTGAATTGTCCTGTGGTCCAAATCCACTCCGGCGAACTTCTTGATCGCCTCGGCGACGTCAGCCGCTCCGATGGATCCGTAGAGCTTGCCCTCGTCCCCGGCCCTGGCGGCGATGACCACTTTGGTGCCTGCTAGAGCGTCTTTGATGCGGTCGGCTTCTTCCAGAGCTCGCTTCTCGCTCTCGGCACGGGCTTCCCGCATTTTCTCGGCCTGATGCATCGCCCCGGAGGAGGCCTTTACAGCCATCGATCTGGGCACCAGGTAGTTGCGGGCATACCCGTTGGCCACATCGACCACATCCCCCTTCTTGCCAAGCTCGGAGACGTCCTTGGTGAGGATGACCTTCACATCAATCGCCTTGCGTTCCTGTGTACGGGAGCAAAGCCAGCTCGCGCCCGTTCTTGATCGCCACGGCCAGCTCACGCTGGTGGCGTCCGCAGGTTCCACTTACCCGGCGGGCGCGGATCTTGCCCCGATCCGACATGAAGCGCCTCAACAAGGCCGTGTCTTTGTAATCGATGTAGTCGATCTTTTCCTTGCAGAAATGACAGACGAGGCGGCGGGGCCGTCGGTCGGGCCGCTCCCGCCGTCCTCGCCCTGTGCTAGAGGAAGATTTCTTAGCTGCCAATGGTGTTGCCTCCTATTAAAACGGTGCCTCGTCGGGCCCGAAGTCGTCGCGGGCCACGGGTGCTGCCGGCACGGTGGCTGCCTTGTCGTCGCCGTTGTCTCCAAAGTTGTCTGAGCGGGGCGTCTTGGTTACCGAGGCCGTTGCCCACCTCAACGATGGCCCCACCTCGTCGATGCGAATCTCGATGACCGAACGCTTGTCGCCTTCCTGGGTCTCCCAATTGCGCTGCTCGAGGCTTCCCGAGACGATGATTCGCATTCCTTTTTGTAAGGACTCTGCGGCGTTCTCGGCGGCATCGCGCCACAGCGTTCCACTGAAGAAGCTGGTTTCCTCCTGCCATTCACCCTGCTGGTCGCGCCACCGGCGGTTGACTGCCAGACGGATTTTTGCCATCGCGACTCCAGACGGAGTGAACCGGAGCTCGGGGTCCTCCACCAAGTTGCCGATCAATGTGACTGTATTAACTGCCATAACTGCTCTCTCTTCGCTCTGTTTTCCGTATGTCTATCACGCGGGTGTGACAGGTTTCCGGTTGTCTGTGCGGATGAACTTGTGCCGCACCACCGAATCCATCAGCGAAAGGCTGCGGTCCACGTCGTCGAGAGCCCCCGGCTCAGCGTCTATGTAAAACACCGAGTAGTAACCCTCTTTCATATGGTCGATTTCGTAGGCAAACCGCCGCTTGCCCCAGAATTCGGTCTCACCCAATTCGACGCTGCGCGCTCTCAGCGCGCTCTCTATGTCATCCACCGCACTTCGGACATCGGTTTCGGCCAGGTCCGACCGATGGATAGTTACCAGCTCGTAGCTGCGCATCCTTCTGCACCTCCTCTGGACGTCCGTGTTGGACGGCCCCACTTTGGGGCAGGATCTTGGGAAGGCGGAAAGTGTACCGCGGAGGCGGGCTAGGAATCCAGGGGGACGGCTAGATTTCTTTCCCGCTTCGGGTCAGACCCGGGTGCGCGGCGCAGGGAGACCCTCTACCAGTTCGAGGCGGGCGCCGTCCGGCAGCCCATCGAAGGCGCCGGCCGGCACCTCCACTGCAAAAAACGAAGGCCCTCCCGCCGGGTAGAAGGGACAGTCTCCTTCCAGGCACGGAATCATGGTCGTATAGCTCACCAGACCACCGTCGGCGTCGAAGTAGGCGATGTCGAGTGGGATGAGAGTGTCCTTCATCCAGTGTCTTACCTGGGTCTCCTTGCCGTACACGAACAGCATGCCATCGAGCGTTCCCAGATCCGCGACGTTCATCAGGCCGAGAATCCGCAACGCTGGAGTATCTGCCACGGCCACCCGGTAGCTCACGCCGTCCACCTCGATGCGGGTTCGCGGGAACTCGAGTGGGACATCGGTCGCCTCGACATCAGCGGTGGGGGGCGGCATTACTGTGGTGGGCGGGGACGTAGACGTCGGGTCTCCGGGCACGGTGGTGGTCACGCCGTCGGTCACCGTCGATGAGGTGGAGCACGATGCCGTAACCAGGCCGAGAAGAAGGCCGAGGATTAGAAAGCGTCGAACGGGTCCCCCTGCGGCTCCTCGCTGAGCAGTGCCCGGGCGGCTTCTTCGGTCATCGAATAGGACTCGTCGTCATTCGGGAATTCGCCTTTTTCGATGTCGCTGAAGAAATCCTGCAGGGCAGCCACGGCCGTTTCTTGCAGATTCGCATACTGGCGCACGAACTTGGGGAGATGCCCGTCGTGGAGGCCGAGCACATCGTGGAACACCAGGACCTGACCGTCGGTGTGAATACCGGCACCGATGCCGATTGTCGGAGCCGAGATTTCCTTGGTGATGATTTCGGCGAGAAGGGTCGGAACTCCTTCGAGCACGATGCAGAAAACTCCGACATCGTCGAGCGCCACGGCGTCCCGAATCAGATCGCGAGCCTGCTGGGTCGCCTTGCCCTGCACTCGGTACCCGCCCATGGAGTGGACGGACTGGGGGGTGAGGCCCAGGTGGCCGGC
Source organism: uncultured Gammaproteobacteria bacterium (assembly GCA_964195005.1). GTDB lineage: Bacteria > Actinomycetota > Acidimicrobiia > Spongiisociales > SHLN01 > JAUXLW01. The sequence continues at coordinate 1,064 of CAXMOO010000082.1, read as the reverse complement.
CACGGGGATCTCAGCATCGAGGATGCCCTCTATGACATTGAGGCGCTTGCGGCCTCCTTCGACCTTGACGGCTTCGGCTCCGCCCTCGCGTACGAGCCGGCCTGCGTTCGTGACGGCATCGGGGGCCGACACGTGGTAGCTCATCCACGGCATGTCGCCCAAAACCATGGCGTTGGGCCTGACCCTGGCCACCGCAGCAGTGTGGTGGATCATTACGTCAAGATCGACGGCCAGGGTGTCTTCGTTTCCCAGGACTACGTTTGAAAGTGAGTCGCCGACGAGAATTACGTCCGCACCGGCCCGATCCGCGATTACCGCCGATGGGTAGTCGTAAGCGGTGATCATGCGGATCTTGGGCCCGCCTTTGCGCGCCAGGATCGCCGGTGCTGTGACTTTCTGGTTGAGAGTTGAGTCTCCCAAGATTGCTCCTATCTCCCCACCGAGCCCGGTTGAGGGATGTCGCTATTCTTCATGCTCCCGTTCGGTCAAGTCGGGCCTCAGCCGCCCCCGGGGGAGTCGACCGTGCCACAACCGTGTTCAGGATACTTCGCTAAGAGCGTATCGACCGGGGTTGGCTATTCCTGAAAGCAAGATCACCCGCTCTCACACGCCCGGCTCGTGTCCGTCGCACAAATAATCACTGCGTCTGTCCGGCCTTCAACGCCCCCGGCTTCTGCCTCTCCCTCCGCGCATCGCCAGATGACGCCGCGACCTCGAAGATACGCGGGCGCTATGTCCACGACAGACGACTAACTTCTGGCCATGCTTGAAGATGGAGCCCAGGTCCATGCTGAGACGCCGAGAGATCACCTCGAGCATCTTCCGGGGCGGGTGTACTTTCTCGCGGTTGGCGCGATAGCGGTGGGATCATTGATAGTCGCGGTTCCTCAACTCTTGGGAAGCGACCGTACGTCGGACACGGTGATCTGGGGCCTGGTGTAGCAGCGGGTCTCATTTCGATAATCGCTTTGGCCGTGTCGTGGGAGGAGCGGCGGGCTCATGTCCACGCCCTGGTTCGTGAAGTAGTCGAGGCGGGGGTGGACGACGACCTCCGGATTCGATCC
>CAXMOO010000081.1:0-2092 GCA_964195005.1 uncultured Gammaproteobacteria bacterium | reverse complement strand
CGCAACCACAGCCGCCACGACTGCCGGCTTCCAGCGCTCGCGGCCGCGCTCGCGGGTCGGGATCGGCATAGCCAGCGGATCGTCGGTCTCGGTCCACAATGGGCTCAGCGGGTCGGGCTCGAGGAGCTTGCGGTACACCGCTGGGGCTGCCAGAAGACTCTCTGTGGTCAGCTCGTCGGCCTCCGGCGTTTTGGCACCCACCCGGGCGCGCTCAACAAGCTCATGTCCACAGGAGGGGCAGGAGCTGGACTCGGCGGAGATGACGCCGGCGCAGATCGGACATCGATCACTCATTGGTGCTGGACGATGATATGACGTCAAAGCCACTATTTCGCGAAATTCACTGATCCATCCGCTGCCGCGGCCAGGAAATCACCAATAACGACCGCGGTCTAAGTCAGTTGGGAGCTGAGTTCCTGCGCGGTCTTGACGGGGGCCTGGCACACGAAACGCTCACACACATAAGCCAAAGCGGGGCCGTCGTGGGGCGTGCGGCCTGAAAGGAGGGGGACTGCCAGCCCGGAGCCATCTCCCGGGTCGGTAGCGAGCACCAGAGCCGGGCGATAGCGCTCCCACACCACGTCGACCAGGTTCCCGGCGTCGCTTCCAACGATGGCGACTTCCTTGGGAGGCTTCTGCCAGCTATGCGCCACCGCCAGCAGATGGCCGACGGCCGACGGATAACGGCCGGCCAGGGCGGCTCCAGCCCGCATGGCAGCCTCAGCTCGCTCGAACAGGTCCGGGTCGCCCGTGTAGAGCGCCGCCATGAGCAACGCTTCGGCGGCCAGCGAATTTCCGGACGGTGAAGGGTTGTCCATCAGGTCCGTCGGGCGGGTGATGAGTTGTTCTGCGTCGCGACCCGTGGCATAGAAACGGTCGTCCTCCCAGAACAAATCGATGATGGCCAGGGTCAGCTCGAGGGCCGCCTCATACCACTCGACTTCGCCGGAAGCTTGATACAGCGTGAACAGCCCCACGGCGTAGGCGGCGTAATCCTCCAGGAAGGCCGGCACCTGAGCCTTGCCTGCCCGATACGAGCGCAAGAGGCGGCCGTCGTCGAGCCGCAGCTCCGACAACACGAAGCGTGCATTGTCTCTGGCCGCTGCCAGGTATCGCTCGTCCTTCCAAACTGCTCCGGCCTCGGCCAGGGCCCTCAGGGCCAATCCATTCCAAGCCGTGATCACCTTGTCGTCGAGGCCGGGCCGGACCCGCTTGTCTCTCACGGCCAGCAGCTTCTGTTTGGCTGCTGTCACCGTTGCTGCCACATCGGACTCGCCGAGGCCGTACTTCTCGGCGACCTCGGCAAGAGGCTCGGCCAGATGGAGGATGTTGCTGCCGTCGAAGTTGCCCGCTCCGGTTACACCGAGCACCTCGCCCACCAGGTCGGCGTCGTTGCCGACCACTTCCTCGAATTCGGAATGGTCGAACACGTAGAACTTGCCTTCGACCCCCTCGCTGTCGGCGTCTTCGGCCGAAGCCAGGCCCCCGCCCTCCACACTTAGGTCGCGGAGGATGTAGTCGAGCGTCTCCCGGGCCACCATGGCGTATACGTCGCTTCCCAGCTCTTGTGAAGCCCGCAGATAGAGGTGGGCCAGCAAGGCGTTGTCGTAGAGCATCTTTTCGAAATGGGGGACCAGCCAGATCTGATCGGTGGCGTAGCGGGCGAATCCGCCTCCGAGATGATCGTAGATGCCCCCGGCCGCCATGCGGTCGAGCGTTAGGCGCAACAAGTCTGCGGCCTCAGGGGCCCACGATTCATGCATCACCCTGAGCAGGAATTCCAGCGACGGCACTTGCGGGAACTTGGGTGCCCCACCGAACCCGCCGTGCCGGCGATCCATGGAGGCCGTCAGCTGCTCATAGGAGGCCTGCAAATGCTCGGAGGTGATCGGTCCGGCCTCGGCAGGCACCTCACGTCCGATCGCGGCTGTGATCTCGTCGGCCTGAGCCATCACCTGGTCCCGTTGCTCATCCCAGGCATTGGCCACGCCCCGCAAGACCCTGCCGAACGACGGCATACCGCGGTGGTCCTCCTTGGGAAAGTAGGTGCCGGCGAAGAAGGGCTTGCCCTCGGGGGTCAGGAAAACAGTCA
>CAXMOO010000080.1:0-5171 GCA_964195005.1 uncultured Gammaproteobacteria bacterium | reverse complement strand
TCATCGAGCTCTATGAGACCGTCCTCAATCGCGCTCTGAGTCTCTCCATCGACAACTCCAGCAACGGTAACGCTACCGACGGAGTGAACCAGGCTCTGCTGCTGGCCGCCACCCGGCTCTCGGTCCTCTACGAACTGTTGGCTCGTGAGGCTTACGGCGATGCCCAGGACCCCACTATCAACGCCGGCGCCAACGGCTCCCTGACTGATGTTGCCTCCTACACCCACGCTTTCCAGAACATGGAGGCTGATCTCATGCACGAGGAGTTGTCCCTGCTGCGAGGCACCGATTTCCGGAAGAGTTACCCAGTCTACAACCGGATGTTTTGGAATTACGCCAAAGGACTGGGCGAGGCCGCCTACAACGTCAACTACAATATCTACGACGAGAACGCTAACGGCTTTATCAACGAGGACGACGCACGGGCCCTTTACCCGCAGGGACACGGCGATTCCTGGGGACACTTCCTCTCCGCCATCAACATGCCCTACGCCCTGCTCCAGCATCCGGGCTTCAGCTGGAAGACCCGCACGGAACTCTACAGCCTGATGCAGAATGTACTCGAGGTTGATTTCCTCGATGAGAAAACCTTCGCCCGACTAGCAGCCGGCCGCGCTCGAGCCGGCCGCGACATCGTCCGCGGCACTTACCGTCAAGCCTACACTCAGGATCCCGATGGCCAGTGGCAAGGCTACACCGACTCCGCCGATAAGGCCCGCGCTTGGGGCGTCTCCGAGTGGGGCCACCGAGCCGGCCAGGCAGCCTACTTCGACTGGGCTGTAGCGAATGTCCTGCTACCGGAGGAGGCCGCCGACGCCTCCCCGATCGACAACCCAGAAAACCTCGACCACCTCGACCGTCTTGCCGTCGAGGACCAAATCGGCGAGATCACCGGGGCTCTCCACGAGATCCAGGTAGCCCTCGACGAGGCCAACAGCGGGGTGAATCCGCTCGGCTTCGACACCGATGCTCTTGCCTTCGACATCGATCCCAAGGCTTTGGACGGCGGCGCCAGCGGCCGCAAGACCCAGTTCGAGCAGGTCTACGAGCGGGCCCTAGCCGCGAGTCGCAATGCCATGGCCACCCTCGACTACGCCACCCGAGCCGATAACAAGCTGCGTGCCCTCGGCGACGACACCAAGGCCAAGATCGCCGAGGCCTTCAAACAGGACCTCAACTACCGCAACCGCCTCATCGAAATCTTCGGCCGGCCCTACGACGGCACCATTGGCTTCGGCAAGGCATACCCCGAGGGTTACGAGGGGCCTGATCTGTTGCTCTTTGCCTATCTGGACCGGACGACGATCGACCAGATCGTGCCACACGGCGGGACGGAATCGGATGGGGTTGAGGGGCTCGATTTTCTAAATATTAAGGGCCAAATACCCGGGTTAACCGATCTGAACGGATTGTTTCAATCACTCGATGCCGCAAGTTTGGGTTACGACAACACAGAGGAGCTTAAAGCCGCTCTCCAAACCTATATCAGTGGCAACAGTTATACGGACCCCACAGTAACACTGACGGGAATGCCGGTCCATCGCGCTTCAGACTACGCTTTCCAGTCGGGTGATGATTGGGGGCAGCGAACCAGTTACGGCAAGCTCCAGCGGACTCTTGAAAAGATGCTGGCGGAACAGATTGCACTGAAAAAGGCACTTGATGACTACGCCGGCTTCCTCGGGGACTTTGAAACTCTCGTGTTGCAACTTGAACACACGCTTGAGATCATTAAAATCAAGGGGGGTTACCAGGATGCCATCATTGCGGTGAGGGTAGTATTGGCCGCCGCCCATGCGATTTATGACTCGGCAGTTCAATTTGCGGAACTTGGAAATACCGCTGCAGAATCGGCTCTTGGTATATGGGAAGCAGCTTTGCCTGACAGCCTTGTTGCTGGGTTCTCAAACGGCGGTGACCTGACCTTCGCAGGTGTCGCGGCAGGCTATGTGACTAAGGAGGCCGTTGTAATAGTATCGGATGTTGCCAAGGCAATTGCTGACACTGTGTTCAGAGCTGCAGACCTAGCAGCTGCCGAAACCATAGCAGCTATGGAAAGAGATAAAGGGCGTTTAGATACATCCAATGAGATCCTCGGATTACTCGCGGGAATCGAACAGCACACCGGCGATAATGGCCCCAAACTGGCAGGAATCGGCCAACACCTTCAGAACCTTTCAATCCTTCGCCAAGCATACATCACGGCCCAGGCGGAGGGCTTCCGTCTGCTCAAGGAACGGGAGAGCTTCAACACCGGCCTGGCCGCCGCAGTGCAGGGCAACCGCTACAACGACATGATCTTCCGCCTGTCGCGCAACGAGGCGATGGCCAAGTACCAGAGCTCCTTCAATCACGCCGCCCGCTACGCTTGGCTGGCAGCCCGGGCCTACGACTACGAGACTAGTCTTGATCCCGGCCACCCGGCCGCCCCAGGGCAGTTGCTCGACCGAATCGTCAAGGAACGCCAGCTCGGCCTCTGGAGCGGCGGACAGCCGCAGGTCGGCCAAGGTGGACTGGCCGAGATCCTGAGTCAGCTTAATGCCAACTTCCAGGTCCTCAAAGGCCAACTCGGCCTCAACAGCCCACAATCCGAGGTCGAGAAGATCTCGTTGCGCGGGGAACTCTTCCGCATTCTGCCACACGAGCCTGGGAACAGTGACGCCAGCGATGCCCGTTGGAAGGACGCCCTCAATACACGTATAGTCTCGGACCTGACCCAGATGCCGGAATTTGTCCGCCATTGCCGGCCGTTCTCTACGCCCGAGGACGGGCCACAACCAGGCATCGTCATCCGTTTTAGCTCCCAAATCAACGGAGGTGTCAACTTCTTCGGAAATTCATTGATGCCGGGCGATCATGCCTACAGCACCGCCAACTTCGCCACCAAAATCCGCGGACACGGTGTCTGGCTGGACAACTACGATGCGGCTGGGCTGGCCACGACCCCACGGGCGTATCTGGTCCCCGCCGGCGACGATTACCTGCGCAGCTCCAGTGCGACCCAGCCGGTCGTCCGCCGCTGGGGTGTGGTCGAGCAGCGCATTCCAACACCCTTTGTCATCAACCAGACCAGCCTGACATCTCCGGGCTACATTCCGACCCTCGACGGGCTGGACGGCAGCTTTGCCCAACTGCGCCGCCACGGTGACTTCCGCGTCTACCACGGGGTTCCGGGTGCAGATGGCACGGTTGACGACAGCGAACTGATTCACGACTCCCGCCTGGTCAGCCGCTCGGTGTGGAACTCCGACTGGCTGCTGATCATCCCAGGGGCCAACCTGCACGCCAATCCCGAGAAGGGACTGCAGCAGCTCGCTGATAAAGTCTCCGACATTAAGATCCACTTCAAGACCTACTCCCATCAGGGCCAGTAGGCGTCCGACCGTCGCCGACTGATCTTGCCACATTGCACCCTAAGCCTCGAAAATAGATGAAAACTTACTACAAGAACCTGCTCCTCACCGCTACACTCCTCGGTATCCTCTGGATTGCGCCGCCACCAGCGGCGCAGGCTCAAGGCTTCGCTAACGGGTTTAGCGATGCCTACGTTACCTTCTACGGCGAAGTCCGACAGATCGGTGGTGCCAATACCGTCCTGCTCCAGTCCGGAGAATTGGAGATGACCTTTGTTAATCAGGCGAATCCCACCAACCGGGTGACTCTGAAGACATCTCTTCGACCCACAGGGCCGGGCAAGGTCAAGCCCTGGTCCTATGCGCTAAAAGTCCCGCTGGCCTACCTGCCAGAGACGCCTCGGATGGGAGAGTTCCTTTCCATCAATAATCAATCGACCGCGTTCAATATCACGGAGATCGCTATTGACGGTTCCCCTGCCACTTTGCCTGACGGCAGTACGGAGTTTTATGGGTTAAGCTTTGCCAGTCGGACGATGGAGTATCGGCTCGACCTCGTGGTGGCGGGCGATAGTACCGATTCTGACAACGACGACCTACCGGACTGGTGGGAAAAACTCCACGGTCTGGATCCGACGCTAGCGGATGCCGGCGGCGACCCAGATGAGGACGGCTGGAGCAACCTCGAAGAATACCAACGTGGCGGCGACCCGAACGTGAGCAACCGCGACCCTCTACTGGCTACCACCGAGATCCTAGTACCCGAGTCCGGAATCGCAGGAATCTACTTGAAATTCCTTGATTCTGATACCGATCCTGCGGACATCACCGTGACCCTGCCGGACGGGAACACATCTGCTGCTGCCGGCTTTGAGATCCTCGCCGACGGGGTGCCACTGACCGCCGGCGACGCGCCGGTTTCCCTCACCTTGGCCGACATTCAGAACGGCCGACTCAGCATCACCCATACCGACCGGACGCGCAGCAGCTCGAATCTGCCCTTGAGTTGGACTGACGGTGGTGAGAACTTCTCCGGCCAGACAGTGCTTAGGGTGCTCAGCCCGAGCACCGCAGACGGCACCGACGCCTCACTCTGGCTCGACGGACTCGACCTCGCCGAGGACGCCGCGGTGGCCAGCTGGCCAGACCGCTCCGGCAATAGCCGGCACGCGATGCAGCCGCTCGCCGAATACCAGCCGGTGGCCACCGGTGGGTCGGTGGATTTTTCCAGCTCCCCGGCCTCCCACCTGTTCTTCCAAAATACCGCACTGCCGGCCGGCAACCACACTGTGCTCGCTGCATATCAGGCGACGGCGTCTTCGGACACAGCTCAGATGCTGCTCTCAACCAACCGCGCCCAGCTCAAGGTCTCCGCAACCACTCAGGCGATTTCCTACCCGGGAGCCCCGGTCTACCAGATCGACGACTTGGCCGTGGGTGGCTACCAGCGCACCTCCGGCACGGAGACCACCACGTCGATCTTCCGGCGTGTCGATGACCGGTTGGAAAATGTTTTTGGCCCCACCTACGATGGTGAAGCCAGTCCCGCCGAAGTTCTCGATCCGGTCCTGCCGGTATTGGGAGCGCGACGTTCTGCCATCCCCAGCGGCGGCTCCCCGGTCGACCTGCCTTTCTCCGGCCAGCTCCATGAGATGCTGGTCTTTCCCACCGCTCTGGCCGAACAGAAACTGCGCGAGGCGCACGACTACCTGCAGTCCAAGTGGAGCGGGGTGGTCATCTGGGACCTCGGCACCGAGCTCCGGGATATCACCATCGCCGCAGGCGCGGCCGGCACCGATAACCGGCGCCACATCATCC
>CAXMOO010000079.1:0-22984 GCA_964195005.1 uncultured Gammaproteobacteria bacterium | reverse complement strand
GGCACCGAGCTCGGGCTCAGAGCGCAGGCGATCATGGAAGCCGGAGAGTTAGTTCCCGGCGATCTAGTCACGGCGATGGTGATCTCCCGGCTCAATGAGGCAGATGCCGAGTGTGGTTACCTGCTCGACGGCTACCCCCGCAACAGCGCCCAGGCTGATGCCCTCGAGGCTGCCTTCGGCGAGCGGGTCCTCGATAAAGTGCTCTTACTGGAGGCCCCGGCTGATTCGCTGGTCGGACGATTGGTGAAGCGAGGCTCCGAGGTGGGTCGCAGCGACGACATCGAAGCCGTTATTCGCAACCGGCTCGTGGTCTATGAGGAAGAGACTGCCCCGCTCGTCGAGTTTTACGAAAGTCGCAACATGCTGGGCCGGGTTGATGGCCTTGGCACAATGGACGAGGTCTTCTTCCGCCTGGTTGAGGTGCTCGCCGGGTGATCACAATCAAAGACGCCGCAGCCTTCGACAAGATGCGCCGGGCCGGCAAAATCGTCGCCGAAGTCCTTCTGGCGTTGGAAAAAGCCGCCGTACCCGGGGTCACTACTAAGGATCTCGATGAATTAGCGGCCGAGATGATCCGGGACGGGGGATGCACGCCATCGTTCCTCGGGTATCACGGTTACCCGGCGACTATTTGCACGTCACCGAACAACGTTATCGTCCACGGGATACCGGACGACTACGCGTTGAAAGAGGGCGACCTTCTCTCGGTCGATGTCGGGGCGATATTCGAGGGCTACCACGGTGACGCCGCTCGCACGTTCCCGATCGGCCGGGTTTCTGAGGAGAGCGAAAGGCTGGTGCGCGTTACTGAGGAAGCGATGATGGCCGGTATCGCCCAGGTGGAGGCCGGGGCCAGGGTCGGCGCAATCTCCGCCGCGGTGCAAAAGGTGGCTGAAGGTGGAGGGTTTTCCGTAGTGCGGGAGTACGTGGGCCATGGCATCGGCGAGCAGATGCACGAGGAGCCACAGATCCCCAACTTCGGCGAGCCCGGTAAGGGCCTGAGGCTCAAGGAGGGCATGGCCCTGTGCATCGAGCCCATGGTCAACATCGGAGGTTGGCGCACTGAGCTCTTGGAGGATGGTTGGACCGTGGTAACAGCCGATGGGGGCTTGTCGGCGCACTTTGAGAACACTGTGGCCATCACCGACGAGGGCCCTGAAGTCTTCACGATCTGAGGGCTTGCTGGTAGCTGGGGGTAACTACTATCATGTCTGGCTAGCCGTCCGCGGCCTTTTTGAGGTCTGGTGGCAAGAAAAGACGACGTGATTGAGATTGAGGGCACCGTCGTCGAGCCTCTTCCGAACGCAATGTTTCGAGTGGAGCTCGACAACGAGCATGAGGTCCTGGCGCACGTGTCGGGGAAGATGAGGATGTATTACATCAAGATTCTTCCTGGAGATCGAGTGCGAATGGAACTCTCGCCATATGACCTCACCAGAGGCAGGATCACCTATCGGTACAAATGAAAGTAAGACCGTCAGTCAAGAAAATGTGCGAACGGTGCCGGGTCATCCGGCGCCACGGTCGCGTACGGGTGATTTGCACGAATCCGCGTCACAAACAGAGGCAGGGCTAGTGAATTTCACCTGGAGGCGCGCTTAATGGCCCGTATAGCCGGCGTGGATCTTCCCCGTGACAAGCGGATGGTGATTGCCCTCACCTACATCTACGGCGTTGGTCGAACCCGCGCCCAAATGATCTGTGAGCTGGCCGAGGTCGATGAGAGCCGGCAGGTCCGAGACCTTACAGAGGAAGAGGTCGTCAATGTCCGCCGGGCCATTGAGCAGAACTTCGGTGTCGAAGGCGACCTTCGCCGTGAAGTCGCCGAGAACATAAAGCGCAAGATCGACATTGGCTCATATCAGGGTATGCGCCACCGACGTGGACTTCCCGTGCGCGGCCAGCGGACCCACACCAATGCCCGGACTCGTAAAGGTCGGCGGGCAGCCATCGCCGGCAAGAAGAGGGCTACGAAGTAGGAAATGGCAGACGAGGAAACACCCCAGGAAGAATCTGCGACCGCCGAAGGGCCCTCTGAAGCTCCCGCCGAAGAGGTCGTTGCCGATGCCCCTGCACCAGCCCCAGAGGCGCCGCCTGCGGCTCCTGTCGAGGAGGCCGCCGCCAAACCGGCGGCGGACTCTGCTCCAGAAGCCACCTCGGCGGATGGCGTCGAGCCGGTGCCGGAGATCTCGGAAAAGGCCGCACGCTCGCGGCGCCGCGAGCGGCGATCCCTCAATCACGCTCAGGCTCACATCCGCGCCACGTTCAACAACACAGTCATAACCATCGCCGATCTGCAGGGCAATACCATTCTCTGGACCTCTGGAGGCTCGGTGGGTTTCAAGGGCTCGCGCAAATCCACGCCGTACGCTGCTCAGGTCGCGGCCGAACAGGCGGCTCGCCAGGCCGGCGAGTATGGAATACGCAAAGTGGACGTCATCGTCCGCGGCTCCGGTTCGGGCAGAGAGACTGCCATCCGCACCCTGCAGGCGATGGGCCTCGAGGTGACCGGCATCAAGGACCTGACTCCGCTCCCCCACAACGGTTGCCGGCTCAATAAGAGAAGGCGGGGGTAGTGCGCACCACCAGGCAAGCCCTTGCGGCGTCTCGCCGGCCATCGACCCCAGCGGCGGCGTCCTCCTCCTCGACGCAGTGCATGACTGCGCCTTCGTCGTGCGTCCTGGCCGCTGGCGCTCCATCCGCAAAGCTCACCTGGAGGTGCGCGTAATGGCCCGCTACACCGGACCCGTCTGCAAGCTTTGTCGACGCGAGCGCACCAAGCTCTTTCTCAAAGGGGCCCGGTGTGAGTCGTCCAAATGCGCCATTGAGACTCGTCCCTATCCACCCGGCGAGCATGGCCGGGGCCGGATCAAGGAGACTCAGTACCTCATTCAGCTGAGAGAGAAGCAGAAGGCGCGGCGCATTTACGGAGTGTTGGAGCGTCAGTTCCGCAACTACTACCGGGAGGCAGCCCGCAGGCGAGGCATCACCGGTGAGAACCTTTTGCGGATCCTGGAGAGCCGCCTCGACAACGTTGTGTATCGATCTAATTTCGCCACTTCACGAGCTCAGGCCCGGCAGTTGGTGTCCCATGGCCACTTCGTCGTGGACGGACGCCGCGTCGACATTCCATCGCTGCGGGTCAAGCCCGAAAGTGTCATCACTCTGCGGGAGAGGAGCCGCGACCTCATTGCCGTCCAACATGCCATCGACACGTCCGGTGATCGGCCCCAGCCAGAGTGGCTAGAGGTAGACAAAGACTCCAAGAGGATCGTCGTTCGGGACTTACCAGACCGGGCGCAGGTCGACACACAAATCCAAGAGCAGCTCATAGTCGAGCTCTATTCAAAGTAACGGAGGGGAGCCACGGTGCTCATCGTTCAGCGTCCACAAATTCAAGAGGAACTGGTAGGAGACAATCGGTCGCGGTTCGTAATCGAGCCACTGGAGCCGGGTTTTGGGTACACCATCGGCAATACGCTGCGCCGCACGCTCATGTCGCGGATACCGGGAGCTGCCATCACGTCGGTGAGAGTGGAAGGAGTTCTGCACGAATTCACCACTATCAACGGTGTGAAGGAGGACGTCGTCGATGTCATCCTCAACCTCAAAGAGGTCGTGCTGCGGATGGAAGCCGAGGAGGCCCAGACGCTGTTTCTCTCGGCCAGCGGATCTGGCCCGGTGAAGGCCGGGCAGTTCAAGTTGCCGGCGGGAGTGGAAGTCGTCAATCCCGACCACGTAATCGCCACCCTGTCTTCCTCAGGCAAGCTGGAGATGGAAGTCACGGTTGAGCGGGGCGTGGGCTATCGCACCGCAGAAAAGAACAAGAAGTCCGAGACCATCGGGATTATCCCGATCGATTCGATCTTCTCACCCGTGCGCAAGGTCGCATATGAGGTGGGTTCCACCCAGGTGGGTCAAATGACGAACTTCGACAAGCTGATCCTCGATGTAGAAGTCGATGGGTCGGTGACGCCGTCCGAGGCGATTTCCTCGGCGGGAAAGACCCTGCGAGAGCTCTTCGGGCTCTTTGGCGACGTCGGAGAGGGCGAAGGCATCGGACTCGAGCTGGGCGATGTCGTGGAGGCCGAATCAGGCTCGCCCGACCTCGATCTTCCGATCGAGGCGCTCGATTTGTCCGAGCGGCCCCGCAACTGCCTGCGTCGGGCCCAGATCAAGACTGTTGGCGAGCTGGTGCAACGAACCGAGGACGAGCTCCTCAACATCACCAACTTTGGTCAGCGGAGCCTCGAAGAGGTGGCCGCCAAACTCGATGAGCTCGGTCTTTCGCTGCGCCAAGCCCGTGACGAGGATGCGGCACCAGTGGTTGAGGCCGGCCTCCAGTGAGCCGGCCGGATTATTTGCGGGAGGGCTGATGCCGCGACCCAAGAAGGGCCCCCGGCTTGCCGGCGGTCCCTCCCACCAGCGCAAGCTGTTGTCCAATCTGGCAGCCTCGCTGTTTTGGGAGGGGAGGATCGAAACTACCCTGGCCAAAGCCAAGACGCTGCGCCCTTATGCCGAGAAGCTGATCACCAAGGCTCGAACCGGAGAGCTCCATGATCGGCGGCGGATCTTACGCGAGATCGAGGACACTGAAGTGGTGACCAGATTGTTCGACGAAGTGGCCCCACAGTTCAAAGACCGCAATGGCGGCTACACGCGGATCCTCAAACTCGGCCCCCGCCGGGGCGACGGCACTGAAATGGCGATAATCGAGTTGGTAGAGAGCCCGACTGAGGAATAGCCAGTAACAACCGGCAGCTTGTGCCTCAATCGATCAGGTCGACAGCTCCGGGCGAGACGTCCGACTTCGAGAGCGCCGTTACCGAAACCGCGCCCGGCAGCACCGTATCTGACACCTCAGAGCTGCTGCTTGAAGACTCGCGGCTCCAGCTAACCTGCACTTTGATAATCGACGGCAGACAAACGCCGGTCAATCCTCTAGAGAGCAAACCACCCCATGGAAACCCAACGACTCTGGCAGGCGCTCCGGCTCAAGCGCGATGCCTATGTCTGGATGCAATTCAATCAAGCCGCCAACGGCGATGCCGTGATCGTCGTCGGGTTCGTGTACGCGGTCTGGGTTGCCGTCGTCTTTTTCCTCAGTGTGTCTGGTCTTCCCGTGGTGCGGGCCGGGATTCTGTCTGTAACGGCATTCATAACCCTCTTCATTCGTGGTGGCTTCGGTTGGATTCTCGGCTCCGGGGCGGTGTGGCTCATCGTTTCCTATGTGTTCGAGCAGCCGATCCGGTTCGGTTCCGTCATCCCCATCACTGGATACGCCCACGCTCCCCTGGCCCTGGTTCCGCTGGCGGCAGCAGTGGGGGTGGCCGGCGGTTTGGCCATGCTTTTCGCCGGGATTTGGTCTGCAGCGATGATGGTCACCGGCTTCCAATCCAATCTGGATGTGTCCCAGGAGAGAGCCGTTGGGTTGGCGTTGGCGCCGCTACTGGTATGGCTGCTTTTCGTTGGCCTGGCACCCGCCGGCTGATTTCCCGGTGAACTATCGCCTCGACTTCTCATACGACGGTTCAGATTTCTTCGGCTATGCCATCCAGCCGGACCTGCGAACAGTTCAGGGCGACCTGGAGGAAGCCCTTGCCAAGGTCCTCGGCTCGACAGCAACTCACGTGGCGGGCCGCACCGACGCCGGCGTTCATGCCCGCCACCAGGTTGTCAGCGTCACCGCGGAACGAGAAACCTCTCCCGGGGTGCTGCAGCGGGCTCTCAACCGAATGCTCGGCCCGGAGATTGTCGTATCGTCGTTGACTGAGGTCGACGAGTCATTCCATGCTCGCTACTCGGCGGTTTCCCGCACCTATCGCTATTTCATCCTCAACCGACAGCTTCCTGATCCGTTCTTGGCAAGAACTCGATGGCATTATCGATATCCCCTCGACCTTGCCCCGATGAACGCCGCTATGGGGTTGCTTCTCGGGGAACGTGATTTCTCCTCGTTTTGCCGGGTGGCCGAGGGTAAGAGCCCGATTCGTAGCGTGGAGAAGGCTGAGTGGGGGCGAGAAGGGGAAGAGGTGGTGCTAGAGATCACGGCCAACTCGTTCTGTCACCAGATGGTGCGCTCTCTCGTGAGGGAGTGCGTCGAGCTAGGTCGCGGTCACGGCGAGCCACAAGACATCGTGGAAATCGCCGACGCCCGCGATCGCAACCTGGCCAGAGGCGTAGCTCCGGCGCGGGGATTGTTCCTGTGGCATGTGCAGTACTAAGCAATAAGCAAGAATCGACTGCCGACTGCCGACTGCCGACTGCTGACTTGGACTCCGCTCCGGGCATATCGCCCATTATCGGAGTGTCCAGCTCACGGGGGGAACTCCAACTGCTGACTGCTTCCTGCTTCCTGCTTCCTGCTCATGCCGCGCGCCTTGCTATCATTGCTCCGTTCCCGCACCGTCGTTGGGGAGTTCCGTCGCGTGAAACAGCAAAAGACTTACACACCGAAGCCGGGTGACATCGAGCGTGCCTGGTGGGTTGTTGATGCCACCGGCCTTCCCCTCGGGCGGCTGGCATCTGAGGTTGCCCAGTTGTTGCGTGGCAAGCACAAGCCACAATTCACACCCCACATCGACACGGGTGACCATGTGATCGTGATCAATGCGGCCAGTGTGGCCGTGACCTCGAATAAGTCGGAGCAGAAGATCTATTACCGCCACTCTGGTTACCCGGGTGGCATCAAGGCAGAGTCATTCGAGCGCTTGTTGGAGCGGCGGCCTGAAGCCATAGTCGAGCGGGCCATCCGGGGCATGCTCCCCAAGAACCGCCTGGGGCGGGCGACGTTCCGCAAGTTGCGTGTTTACGGCGGTAGTGAGCACCCACACGAATCCCAGAAGCCTCAGCCGCGTGAGCTGAATATCGAGAAGGTGGAGGTCTAGTGCACCAGCCCGAAAGTAACGGCGGCGTCTCGCCGACCCTCGACGCACCTGACTGCGTCCGCAGGCCTCGACGTAGGGTTAACTACGCCTTCGTCCCACGTCCTTGCCAGACTGCGCCGAGTCCTCGGCGATACATCCACCGCACTTCCGGGCAGGAGCACTAATGGCCGATCAGCTGGCCCGAGCAACCGGACGTCGCAAGCGCTCCGTTGCTCAAGTACGAGTAATGGAGGGCGAGCCCGGTTTCCAACTGAACGGGAAGAAGCTCGAGGAGTATTTTCCCACGATGGCGATGAGAGTCAGGGTCCTCGAGCCGTTGCGGGCCGTTGAGCTCGAAGGGCGCTATGCCATCCACGCCAGGCTTTCCGGCGGGGGGACCACCGGGCAGATCGATGCGCTTCGCCTCGGAATCGCTCGCGCTCTGGAGAAGATCGACCCCGAGCTCCGCGAGGTCCTCAAGAAGGGTGGGTTCCTCACCAGGGACGCTCGTCGGGTCGAGCCCAAGAAGTACGGCCTGCGTAAGGCGCGGCGGGCACCGCAGTACACCAAGCGCTAAACGTGCCAACCGCCAAGCGCCTATTCGGCACCGATGGCGTTCGCGGCAAGGCCAACGTCGAACTCACCGTAGAACTGGCAGTTGATCTGGCCCGGGCTGCCGGGGAGGGGCTTGGCGGCCCTGTAATTGTCGGGCGCGACACTCGTCGCTCGGGTGACATGCTTTCGCTGGCGTTGCAGGCGGGCTTTCATTCAGTGGGAGTCGACACCGAAGATGTGGGGATCATCCCCACCGCGGCCATCGCTCACCTCACCGTGCAATCCGGGGCCTCCATGGGGGCCGTCGTATCTGCTTCACACAATCCCGCTGAGGACAACGGCATCAAGTTTTTCGGGGGTGACGGCGCCAAGCTGAGCGATCAGTTGGAGGATGCCATCGAGGCTCGGTATCGGGCCGGGCCCCCCTGGAAGGCTCCCCGGTCGGGTACGGGGATGCAGATCGTGCGCACCGGCGCTCTCGAGCTCTACCTGGACTGGCTCAAGGCCGACGCTTCGTACTCGCTGCGGGGTCTCGAAGTCGCAGTTGACGCCGCCAACGGCTCAGCCTTTATGGCTGCTCCCCGGTTGTTCGAAGAGCTGGGCGCAAATGTCACCGCGGTGGCTTGTGAGCCGGACGGCCTCAACATCAATGACGGATGTGGCGCCAACCACCCTGAGTTCTTAGCCGGCCAGATCGACGGCCAGATTGGTGTGGTGCTCGACGGGGATGCCGACCGCTTTATTGCCATAGACGAGGGCAGCGTGCCCCTCAATGGCGATGTCGTGATGGCCATCATCGCCCGCTACCTGCACGAGCAAGGTCGGTTAAAGAACAACACGGTGGTTGTCACCGTCATGTCCAACCTGGGGTTTCGGAGGGCGATGGGGGATCTGGGGATCAAGCTGATCGAAACTGCGGTAGGTGATCGTTACGTCCTTGAAGCAATGCGCGAGCACAAAGTGAACCTTGGCGGCGAGCAATCCGGGCATGTCATCTTTCTCGATCACTCGTTCACGGGTGACGGTTTGTTGACGGCTTTGCGACTACTCGAGGTCGTCGCCGCCACTGGAAAGCCGTTGACCGAGCTTCGGCAAGTGATGACAGAATACCCCCAGGTACTGCGTAACGTTCGCGTCGCCGACAAGGAATCCTTGGCCGGGGCTGAGGCGATCTGGGAAGCGGTTCGGGAGACTGAGCAGCGCCTGGGTGACGGCGGGCGAGTTCTGATTCGCCCCTCCGGCACCGAGCCGGTGATTCGAGTGATGGTGGAGGCCGGGGCCAAGACCGAGGCCGCCCAAACGGCAGACGATTTGGCCGTTGTCGTGCGCAACGCCTTGGGAGAGGTCCCGTGATACTCTTTGGCAAGACATAGGTAACCAATCGGATACCGGGAAAAGCAGCGCCTGGCCTCGCCAAGAGCGAGGTGACGAGGAAAAGGGTCATCGAATTATTCGGCGGATGCCCTTTCGGCTCCACAGTCGACACGGTGCGGCCTAAAACCCGGGGGTGACCCCGGAACAGCGGCTCATCGAAGTGGGAGGGACTCCCTCGGCGCCATCGCGCGCCTCCGAACCCCGTATCCGGGATGAGGAGCATCAGCAATGTGCGGAATCATGGGATACGTCGGGCCGCGCCAGGCCAGTCCGATCCTGCTGCAGGGCCTGAGGAGGCTCGAATATCGCGGCTACGACTCGGCCGGAATCGCCGTCAGCGATGGCGGCAACATGACCATCCTCAAAGCGGCCGGCAAGCTCGATCAGCTCGAAGCAGTGGTAGAAGGAGCCGAGCCGCCGGGAAACCTGGGGATCGGCCACACCCGCTGGGCCACCCACGGCCCCCCGACCGACCTCAATGCTCACCCTCACACCGATTCCACTGACGAGTTTGCCGTGGTGCACAACGGGATCATCGAGAACTTCCATCAGCTCAAAGAGGAACTAATGGCCGCCGGTAAGACCATGGTGTCGGACACCGACACCGAGGTGCTCGTTCACTTGATATCCGACGAGTACGAAGGAGATTTGGCAGCTGCGGTGCGCAAGGCCGTTGCCCGCGCCACCGGGGCTTACGCGTTGGCGGCAGTCACGGTTCACGAGCCGGACACTCTTGTCGCCGTGAGGATGATCAGCCCATTGGTCGTGGGCCTCGGTGATGGGGAGATGTATCTGGCCTCCGGCATCCCGGCTCTGCTGGATCACACTCGCCAGGTTGTGGTACTGGAAGACGGCGAGATGGTCACCATTAGTCCGGGCCGAGTGGTTCTCGAGACGCTGGAGGGAGATCCGATCGACCGCGAGCCGACCGAGATCGACTGGGATGTCGAGCAAGCCGAAAAGGGCGGCTACCCGCATTTCATGCTCAAGGAGATCTTCGAGCAGCCCCAGGTGGCGGCAGACTGCGTGCTCGGCAGGCTTGATGTCAGTTCGGTAACACTCGAGGACGTCGAGTGGCCCCGGGGCTTCGTCGAAGGGCTCGACAAGGTCTGGATCACCGCCTGCGGCACCGCCTTTCACGCCGGGCTGGTGGGTAAGGAGCTATTTGAGGGGCTGCTCCGGGTTCCAACTGAGGCCGTTTACGCCCACGAGCTGCGATATCGCGACCCCATCCTCGAGCCCGGCTCTTTGACGGTGGCCTTGAGCCAATCTGGCGAGACGGCCGACACGTTGGCGGCAGCAAGATTGCTGCAAGACAGGGGGTCGCGATTGCTGGCGGTTACGAACGTGGTGGGATCGGCCCTTACTCACTACGCGGACGATGTCATATACACCCGAGCCGGCCCGGAGATCGCGGTGGCCTCCACCAAGGCCTACCTGGCCATGCTGGTGTCGCAATATCTTCTGGCGCTGGATCTGGGCCACCGGCGCGGGTCGCTCGATCAGGCCCGGGCCCAGGAGGTAGGCGGCGCGCTGGCAAAGTTGCCGGCCCAACTGGAGGAGGTTCTCAAACGTGAAGATGGGGTTGAGGACGTGGCCCAGCTTCTCGCCGGCCACGATGACATCTACTTCATTGGCCGGGGGCTCGACTACGCGGTCGCAACCGAAGGTTCGCTCAAGTTGAAGGAAATCAGCTATCTGCACTCTGAGGCGATGCCGGCCGGAGAGTTGAAACATGGCACCCTGGCGTTGATCACTGAAGGGACTCCGGTGGTTGTGGTCAACACTCAGCAGCACGTATACGACAAGACCACCTCAGCGCTCCAGGAGGTGAAAGCCCGTGGTGCCGAGGTTATCGGCGTTGCCTATGACGATGACACCGAGATCGAGGCGTACACAGATCATCTACTCAGGATCCCGCGGACGCTCGATCTATTGAGCCCGGTGCTGTCGATCGTCCCACTGCAATTGCTGGCCTATCACGTAGCCGACCACCGGGGCCTGGACATCGATCAGCCCCGTAACCTGGCCAAGTCCGTCACTGTTGAGTAGGGGGTAGGAGTGCTTTCAGTCGTTGATTGGACTCGGCAGCAATAGGCAATAGGCAGCAGGCAAAACGCCAGAGCCTGCTTACTGCCGACTCTTAGGTGGTGCCTCGCACCACCCGGATGTCTTTCAGGCCGCGGTGCTCTTCTCCATAGTCGATGCCGTAGCCGACCACGAAGCCGGGCCCTACCGTCATTCCCAGATATTCGGGAACCGGCTCCGATCCTTCTCGGAGTAGCAACGCGCAGCGGTGTACGGATGCCGGCTCTCCAGCCATTAGGCGCTCTGCGACGACACTCATTGTCAGCCCGGTGTCGGCAATGTCCTCCACCAGGATTATGTGGCGATCGGTGAGGTCGGTTTCGATGTCTTTGGTGATTTCGACCGCTCCGCTGGAGTGCATTCCCTTCCCGTACGATCGGGCGCGGATGAAGTCGATCTCGTGAGGGATCCCCAGGCCGCGGGAGAGGTCGGCCAGAAACACATATGAGCCTTTGAGGATCCCGACCAATAGCGGATTGTGCTCACGGTGGTCACTGGCGATCTCAGCGGCCATACGCTCGACGGCAACCGAGATTTCCTGTTCGCTGAATAGTGGGTCGAGTTCGCTCATTTCCGCCTCCCAATAATCGAGGGGAGTGTAAGCCTGCCCATCGCTCCTTCGCATACGCTCGGACCGTGCCACCTCGCTCGGCCAACTCCGCTGCGGGGGAGGGGGATTGGCTCCTCTCCCGCGGAGTGAAACGCAGTGGGGGAGGTTGGGGGGGTAGTTTTCAACAACGGCACCCTGAGTGAAGCGTTGGTGAGGCCCGAGGGTTGCATCAAGAGCCGGTCCGGCGCGCACCGGACCCAGCAGCTAAGTGTTGGGCACCGCCCCGTGAGTTATATCCTCCTGGGGGAGGACCGCCCGAAAGAAGTGAGGGCGAGGAGGGGGAGGCTTGTTGGTTGGGACCGCTCCCCCCTTGCGTCACCGGCCCTGAGGGCCGGCGCCACCTTCCTCCCAGGGAAGGAGACCGGGCTCACTGCGCTGCGACGACTCCGCTCCGCATTTGCTCCTCCACCACGAAGTGGGGGAGGTTGGGAGGTGGTGGTTCCCAACAACGGCACCCCGAGCAGAGCGACGGCGGGACCCGAGGGTTGAATCAAGAGCCGATCCGGCACGCACCGAACTCAACAGTTAATTGTTGAGCACCACCTTGTGCAGGGTCACCTGGAAGCAACAATTCCCCGAGGAGTCAACCTGGCGGCATTCCTGCTGTTGGTGGGCACCAGCCACCCCTGCTCGCTTGGCTCGCTTTCCCCTCCCACTCCGCTGCGAAGACCCCGCTCTGCAGGAGGGGTTTTGCTGACTGCTGACTGCTGACTGCCGACTGCCTGCCGACTGCCGACTGCCGGCAGGCCTCCGAGCCGATTAGCCTCGCCGTCATGAACATTGTTGGCATCGGCATCGACCTGGCGGAGATCGACCGGGTGGAGCGGTTACTCGAAAAGTATCCGGAGAAGTTCCGCGACCGGTGCTTTACCGATCATGAGAATGCCTACGCCGACCGGTTCGCCAACCCCTCGAGCCGACTGGCCGCTCGATTCGCCGGCAAGGAAGCCGTTATGAAGAGTCTGGGTCGCGGGTGGCGGCAGTTGCGCTGGAAGGACATCGAAATCACCGGTGGCGGCAAACCAACAGTGAACCTCTCCGGCACGGCCGCCCGCCGAGCGGCGCAACTCGGAGTCTCAGAAGTGCACGTGTCTATTACCCATACAGACGTCACGGCCATGGTGTTGGCGATCTCAGTGGCCGACTGACTGTCCGGTAGCGTTACCGTCCCGGGACCGAAGGCACCTCGATCTCGCCGGTTCTGATCTCCTCCTTGATGGCATCGAGCTGAGGTATGAAATCGTCGACGAAACCGCCACTGGTCGAATAGTCCATGGCGACGCTTTGTACCCCTGCGGCCAGGTCGCCTTGTGAATAGCGTTCGAGGGCGAGATATACGGCATCGTCGAAAGGCTTGAGTGCCGATGTGAGTATGTGCCCGGCCCACTGCTCGGGTGAATGGTATAGAGCTGGGGAAGAGAACTGGTCGGGGAGCATGCGCAGCACGTCTTGCTGTTCGTCGAAGTCGGCCCCGACCGCCCACAGGTGTATGCCCAGGTTGTCGCTTTCCGTCGATGCAGCATCAAACACCCCGAGGTTTCCGAACGGGGACGGTCCCGATACTGCATAGATCACGTCGGCACCGGTCCGGTACATGTCGGTCGCCGCCGCGCTGCTGATAGCCGGGTCACCGAACGCCTCGCCGCCGAATTCACTCAGATAGACGATGTCGATGTCTACGTCGGGGCGCACGCTCTTGGCGCCGGCCACGAAGCCTGCTTCGTATCTCTGAATGACTGGGAGTTCGCCCCTCCGATGAATCCGATGGTGCCGGTCTCGGAGGGGGGGATGACACGCTTCACGAGCCTGTCCAGGCGGAGATCTTGGCCGGGCTGTGGTTTCGTCCGTCTGACTATGACGA
Organism: uncultured Gammaproteobacteria bacterium; assembly: GCA_964195005.1. Classification (GTDB taxonomy): domain Bacteria; phylum Actinomycetota; class Acidimicrobiia; order Spongiisociales; family SHLN01; genus JAUXLW01. The sequence continues at coordinate 9,630 of CAXMOO010000079.1, read as the reverse complement.
GCCTGCCGGGGCGGTCACGCCACTCGTGACGGCCAAGCCTTTCCAGCCGGAGATTTTGCCCGGGCTGTGGTTCCGTCCGTCTGACTATGACAAGTCCGTCGGGGCGGTCACGCCGCCGGTGACGGCCGAGCCTTTCCAGCCGGAGATTTTGCCCGGGCTGTAGTTTCGTCCGTCTGACTTTGATGAGCCTGCCGAGTCGGCACCACTGCCGGGGCTGTGGTTTCGTCAGTAGCGAGCCGTAACAATCAAGAAGGCGCCTAGCCTTTAGGGGTGCAGCCGATCATTACTCCGGAGGAATCCGCCCGACTCGACGCCGCCGCGGCCGATCGCATCGAAGAGCTCATGGAGCGGGCCGGATTGTGGGTTGCGCTGGCCGCGGTGGAAATGGGCGCCGGGTACGGCTGGCGGGTGGCGGTCCTGGCCGGGCCCGGCAACAACGGGGGGGATGCCTATGCGGCCGCCAAATACTTGCAACGCCGTGGAGCATTAGTAACGGTTCACGCGCTCGCATTTCCCAAGGGCGAGGATTCTGCAGCTCGCAAAGCCGGCTCCGCGGCAGTGCACGCCGGCGTCACCGTCGTGGCGCTGGGGGGACCCGCTTCCAAATGCGATCTGATCATTGATGGGCTGTTCGGCGCCGGCTTCCACGGTGAGCTTCCCGCAGCAGTGCTGCCCTGGTTGGATTCACCGGCACCGCTACTGGCGATCGATGTTCCCAGCGGGCTCAGTGCGGCAGATGGCACCACCACCGGCCCTTCGTTCCGGGCAAGTCGCACCGTCACCTTCCATGCCCTCAAGGTGGGCCACCTTCTCGGCGAGGGTCCTGAGCTATGTGGCCCGATAGACGTGAGAGACATTGGATTGGAAGGGGGCAATCCCGAAATGCTTCTAGCGGAGGAGGACGATGCTCCTCGTCCGTCCCGCCTACGAACCGACCACAAGTGGTCGTCGGGTTCCGTGTTGGTGGTCGGAGGAAGCCCCGGCCTCACCGGGGCTGCGGTCCTGGCGGGCCGCTCGGCGTTGGAGGGGGGAGCAGGCGCCGTCGCCATCGCCGTGCCGGGACGTTGGCAGCCCGTGGTTGAGGGCCTGGTCGCCGGCGTGATGAGCAAACCTATCGGTACCGGGGAGCGTTTTGACGCCTCCGACGTGGATGAGGTGCTCGCCTACGCCGCCCGCTTCGATGTGCTGGCATTGGGGCCGGGCCTGGGGGCTGAGCAAGACAAATTCGTTGCCGAGCTCCTGTCCCACTGGGACGGGCCGATGGTTATCGACGCCGACGGGCTCAACGCTATCCGCCATCCTGCCCAACTCGAGAATCGCGCCGGCCCGACAATCATTACGCCCCACGCCGGGGAGTTCACCCGGTTGGCTGGAGTCGAAGCCGGCTACGAAGCGGCGGCTGCTCTGGCACGGGCAACGGGCATTGTCGTGCTGCTCAAGGGCAACCCCACATTTGTCTCCGACGCGAACGAAACCTGGGTAGTGGCCAGCGGGGGGCCCGAGCTGGCCACCATCGGCACCGGTGATGTCCTGACGGGAATGGTGGCAGCCCTCTGGGCACAGGGCTTAGCGCCGGGCACCGCTGCCCGGAGCGGAGCGTATTGGCACGGTGTGGCCGGACGCCGGCTCTCAAATCGACGCCGCGTCACAGCTGAGCAGCTGGTGAGTGAAGTGGGGCGGTTCGTGAAATGAGACCCTCCTGGGTGGAGATCGACCTCGGGGCCATCCGGCACAACGTGAGATCCATCGCCGAAGTAGTCAGCCCTGCGGCGATCGCGGCGGTGGTCAAAGCTGATGCCTACGGCCACGGCGACGTCCCCGTTGCCGAGGCGGCGCTGGAGGCCGGAGCAACCTGGTTGGCAGTGGCCACTGTTGCGGAGGGGATCCGGCTACGGGAAGCGGACCTGAGCGCGCCGATTCTCCTGCTGTCCGAGCCGTTGGCGAGCGACCTCGAGGAAGCCCAGCGTTACCAGCTCACTCCGACGGGATACACCGGAGACTTTCTGCCGGCTCTCCGCAAGATCGGGGAGGGGCCCATCGCCCCTCATGTAAAACTCGACACCGGTATGCACAGGGTGGGCGCCGATCACGCTTCGGCCCTCGAGATGGCTCGCGGCCTGGATGAGAAATCGCAGCTGGGGGGCTTGTGGACTCACTTCCCCGATGCAGAGGGCAACGCCGAATTCACCAAACAACAAATTGACCAACTGGCGCGTCTGGTGGAAGCGGTGCGGGGGGAAGGGATCGACCCGGGGATCGTGCACGCCGCCAACTCGGCGGGAGCGCTGCTCTACCCCGAGAGCCGCTGGGACATGGTGCGCATCGGCCTGGCGATGTACGGTTGCTATCCAAGCCCCGAGTGCCGGGACGTGGTGGAGTTACGGCCGGCGATGCGAGTTGTCTCCCGGGTGGCCCACGTCCAACAACTTCCTGCCGGCTCCCGGCCTTCTTACGGCCGCATTCGCCCGCTCGAAGGGGACGGAGTGGTGGCCACGGTTCCTATCGGGTACGCCGACGGCGTAACCCGGCGGCTTTCCCGTGCGGGCGGTTCGGTGCTCATCGGTGGAAAGCGGCGGCCGTATGCAGGGTCGGTAACGATGGACCAGATCATTGTCGTGGGCTCTGACGAAGTCGCGGTGGGGGACGAGGTCGTTCTACTCGGGGCTCAGGGAGAGGAGACCATCGAGGCCGACGAGTGGGCCGGGCTCCTCGACACCGTTAGCTGGGAAATCCTCTGTGGTTTCGGCCCCCGTCTTCCGCGCCGGTACCAGGAATGACCTTGACATCGGTCTCCGGCGTCGGGGTCGGCCACTGGACCGACTCGGTCGGTAAAACCGGAGTCACCGTCATCACCTTCCCAGAGCCGAATCGGGCTGCCGTTGAGGTTCGCGGGGCGGCCCCGGGGAGTCGAGAGCTGGCACTGCTGAACCCGGGCATGCGGGTTGAGCAGATCCAGGGCATCGTCCTCACCGGCGGGAGCGCCTTCGGCCTGGCAACCGCAGATGGAGTTGTCCGTGCCCTTGAGGCCGATGGCAGGGGCCACCAGACACCCCACGGCCTCGTGCCGATCGTTCCGACAGCCGTTATCTATGACTTCTTCGCCGGAAGCCCCGATGCCCGGCCCGGCCCTGAGGAGGGCGCAGCGGCTTACCAGTCGATAAGTCACGATCCCGTAGCTATGGGAGCCGTGGGAGCCGGGACCGGAGCGACGGTCGCCGGCTGGCGAGGTTGGGATCACATGCGGCCGGGAGGGCTGGGATCGGCGGCAAGCACCGCGGGCTCGTGCACGGTGGGCGCGCTGGCGGTAGTCAACTCCGTGGGGGACGTCTTTAGCCTCGAAGGGGAGCCGCTTACCGGGGGCCCAATGCGTCCCGGGTCACCCGGCTTCGAGCCGGCTGTGCTCGAGAATACGACACTGGTCGTAATGGCAACTGATGCCCGCCTGAGCCGTAACGACCTGATGCGGCTCAACGTGCGGGCGCATGACGCCATAGGTGCCTGCGTCCGTCCCGGCCACACTCGATATGATGGCGACGTTGCCTTCGCAGTTTCGTGCGGTGAAGTGGAGGACGACCTCGATGCAGTGGGCGAGGCCGCCTTCCTGGCTGTGGGGGACGCCATTGAGGCTGCTGTGCGGGCAACAGAGGAAGAGGGATGAACACCGAAGAGAACAAGGCCGCCCTGCAGCTGCTCGCTAAAGAAGCGGCCGGTTGCGTGCGTTGTCGGTTGCATGAAGGCCGGAGCAACGTGGTTTTCGGTGAAGGCAACCCCGAGTCCGACCTGATGTTCATCGGCGAAGGCCCCGGTCAGCACGAGGACGAGCAGGGATTGCCCTTTGTGGGGAGGTCGGGAGAGCTTCTCTCCTCGTTGCTCGAGGCCGTCGGGCTCAGCCGGTCCCAGGTCTACATCGCCAACGTCGTCAAGTGTCGTCCGCCGGGGAACCGTGATCCTCGTCAGGACGAGATCGATGAGTGTAAGGGTTACCTGGCAGAGCAGATTCGGCTGGTGGATCCCGCGGTGGTGATCACGCTGGGGAACTTCTCGACCAAGCTGCTGCTCAAGACGGAAGTGGGGATCACCCGCATGAGAGGCCAGGCCTATCCGTGGTGGGGGCGGCATGTAGTGCCAACCTTCCATCCTGCGGCGGCATTGCGGGGTAGGTCCCAGGTGGTCGAGCAGATGCAAGCCGACATTGAGCTGGCCTTGAGCGTGATCGCCAACCGACAGCCTGAGCAAGCCGAGCTGTTCTGATGGGCGTGGAGATACGGTGCACCGGCCCGGCCGAGACGATGGCTGTGGGGAGGCGGTTGGCGAGCCTGCTGCGACCAGGTGATGTGGTCCTGATAGAGGGTGACCTCGGCGCCGGAAAAACCACATTCATCGCTGGTGTCGCCGAGGGTCTGGGAGTCGACGAGGAAATAACCAGCCCCACGTTCATTCTCGCTCGGACATACAGCGGCCTCGTGCCGCTGACCCACGCCGATGTGTATCGGATGGACACGCTGGGGGAGGTGGCCGACCTGGACCTGATTGAAGAGGCGGCCGATGGGGTTCTGATGATCGAATGGGGAACGGCGGTTGAGCAATCGATGCCGGCGAGCCGGCTCGTAGTCCATCTCGAGGTCAGTGGGCAGGACACCCGAATATTGCGCTTTGATCCCCTCGGCGACTGGAGCGACCGTCCGCTCGAGGAGCTGGAGTTATGAGGATCCTCGCCATCGAGACCGCAACTCCGGCTTCGTCCGTCGCCCTTGGCGTCGACGATGAGCTCCTCGCTATGTCGTTTCAGGTGGATCGCCGGGGCCACGTTGGCTTTCTGGTCCCTGCCATGGAGTTCTGCTTCAAGCAAACCGGTTGGAAGCCGGCCGACATCGACGCGGTGGTGGTCGATGTAGGTCCCGGGCTGTTCACCGGCATCAGGGCTGGTTTGGCCACAGCCCAGGGCGTGGCGGCAGCGACGGGGGCCCAGCTCGTCGGCCTCACCTCCCTCGACGCCCTGGCATTCAGGGCTGCCACCGGCCATCGGATGATTTGGCCCGTGGTCGACATGCGTCGTGAGGAGGTCGCGGTAGCCGCCTACCGGCCGGTGCCCGGTGGAGTGATGAAAGAGGGTGCGCCCGAGGTGGTGAGCCCTGCAGGCTTTGCCGGGCTGCTCGACGCGACGGACAGTGACATCCTTGTCGTCGGTGACCACCAGGCTCTTCCCGATGGGACGCTACGCGGCTTGCATCGGGTGAAGACCGGCCGCCCTCGATGGCCGAGCGCCGACGTCTTGCTCGAACTGGCTGCGGGGCGCCTTGCTCGCGGGGAGCCGGCTGCACCCGATGAGGTCCGTCCGTTATACCTGCGGGAGCCGGATGTCGTCATCAACTGGAAGGACTTTCGGGAGGAGGCCGCTTGGAAACAGGGCTGAGCTTCACGGTGCGCCCACTGACGACAGATGACCTGCAGACGGTCGCCGGCGTCGAAGCCGCGTCGTTCACTGAACCGTGGCCATTGGAGCTTTTTCGAAAGGAGTTCGCTGAGCCGGGCCGGGTCTATCTGGCGGTCGAGCGAGGCGAGACGCTCTGCGGGTTCGGAGGGGTGATGCTGCTGGGCAAAGATGCCCACATCGTGACGCTGGCGGTGATACCGGAAGAGAGACAGAAAGGAGTGGGATCGCTGCTCATGATCTCTCTGATTCAGGCCGCCAAAGAACGCGGAGCCCGCAATCTCACCCTCGAGGTGCGGAGCTCGAACCAGGCCGCCCAGCGGCTCTATCGGAAATTCGGCTTTGAGGGGGTGGGCCTTCGCCGCGATTACTACCGGACCGAGGATGCGCTGGTGATGTGGGCCATCGACATCGACTCTGCCGGCTACGAGGGCACCCTCGATGAGATGAGGACCGCGCTATGAGCGATGAGAGCCCGGTGGTTCTTGGCATTGAGACAAGTTGCGACGAAACCGGGATCGGTGTGGTGGCCGGCACCAAATTGCTATCGAATGTTCTGGCTTCGCAGGTGGATCAACACGCTCGCTTCGGAGGCGTTGTCCCCGAGGTGGCAGCCCGGGCACATGTTGAGGCCATCAGGCACTTGACCCATCGGGCTCTTGCTCAGGCCGGCCTCCATCAATCCGATCTGGATGGGGTGGCGGCGACCCGGGGCCCGGGGTTGGTCGGGGCGCTGGTGGTGGGCTACGCGTTTGCTAAATCGCTGGCGTGGGCGCTCGGCAAGCCCTTTGTCGGGGTCAATCATCTCGAGGGCCACCTCCTGGCTCCCATGCTGAGTAACGCCGGCTTCGAGCCCCCGGCCGTAGTGCTGTTGGCCTCCGGTGGCCATACCGTCGTCATCCATATGAAAGCGTGGGGCGAGTATGAGTCGCTGGGGGCAACCATCGACGATGCCGCAGGCGAAGCCCTCGATAAGACGGCGCGTTTTCTCGGCCTGGGCTACCCGGGCGGACCGGCGATCGACCGCGAGGCCGAGAGCGGAGACCCGACGGCTGTGGCATTCCCTCGCGCCCTGGCGGACCGCCCCTACGACTTTTCCTTCTCGGGCCTGAAGACTTCGTTGATTACCTATGTGCGTGAACATCGTGATGCCGGCACCTTGCCTGCCATACCCGACGTGGCGGCCTCGCTGCAAGAAGCCGTCGTTGATGTGCTGGTGGAGAAGACATTCAATGCGGTGGATGCCACGGGTGTGAAGGTCGTGGGGGGTGGGGGAGGGGTGATGGCCAACCGGCGTCTGCGGCAACGTCTCGAAGAGGAGTCGTCGGCCAGGGGAGTGAAATTGTTCGTCCCCGACACCGAGCTGTGCACCGACAATGGGGCGATGATCGCCATGGCCGGAGCCCAGCGGTTGACCCGGGGCGAGACTACGGATCTGGTCTCGGACGTCAGCGTGAGCCTTCGGCTAGGGGCCTGAGAAGCTCCGAAATAAAGTTAGCACTCTCCCCTCGAGACTGCTATATTTAGCGCTCGCAAGACACGAGTGCTAAAGGAGGGGAAACACATGGAGCTGAAGCCACTGGGCGACCGCATCATCGTGAAACCCAAGGATGACGACAACTCGACCACAGCGTCTGGTCTCGTCATTCCTGATACGGCTAAAGAAAAGCCGCAGCTGGGAGACGTTTTCGCCGTAGGCCCTGGAGAGTTTGAGGACGGCGGTCGCATCCCCATGGATGTGGAGAAGGGTGACGTCGTCGTTTACTCCAAGTACGGCGGCACAGAAATCAAATTCGAAGGCCAGGAGTTTCTGATCCTGTCCGCCCGCGACGTGCTCGCGGTCATCGGCTAGGAGAATAAATGGCAGCCAAAGTACTGAAGTTCGACGAGGAAGCGCGCCAGGCGCTGCAGAGTGGTGTTGACCAACTCGCCGACACTGTAAAGGTCACGCTGGGCCCCAAGGGTCGCAACGTGCTCCTCGAAAAGAAGTGGGGTGCACCCACAATCACCAACGACGGCGTGACTATCGCCAAAGAGATCGAGCTGGAGGACCCATGGGAGAACATGGGGGCGCAGCTCGCCAAGGAAGTCGCCAACAAGACCAATGACGTGGCCGGTGACGGCACCACCACGGCGACGGTTCTGGCCCAGGCAATGGTGCGCGAAGGCCTGCGGTTTGTATCAGCCGGCGCCAACCCGATGGAGCTGAAGCGAGGCATCGAGCAGGCTGTGGAAGCGGCCGTCGGTTACTTCATGGACTCCGCCGAATCGGTGGGTGCCAAGGACAAAGCCAAGATTGCCTATGTCGCAGCCAACTCGGCAGCCGATGAGGTTATCGGCGATCGTATTGCCGAGGCCATGGATCGGGTCGGGAATGAAGGCGTTATCACCGTTGAGGACAGCCAGACCTTCGGGGTCGAGCTGGAATTCACCGAGGGCATGCAGTTCGACAAGGGCTACATCTCCCCGTACTTCATCACAGACGTAGATCGGCAAGAGGCGGTAATGGAAGACCCGTACATCCTCATTGCCAATCAGAAGGTGACCGCCGTGCAGGATCTGCTGCCGGTGCTGGAGAAGATTATGCAATCCGGCAAGCCGCTTTTGTTGATCGCCGAAGATGTCGAGGGCGAAGCCCTCGCCACGTTGGTTGTCAACAAGATCCGCGGCACCTTCATGTCGGCGGCCGTCAAGGCCCCCGGTTTTGGAGAGCGGCGCAAGGCCATGCTTCAGGACATCGCGATTCTCACGGGCGCAACCGTGGTTTCGGAAGAGGTTGGCCTGAAGCTCGAGAATGCAACTCTCGACCTGCTTGGCTCTGCTCGCAAGATCGTCATCACTAAGGACAACACGACGATCGTCGAAGGCGGCGGGAAGAAGTCCGACGTAGATGGCAGGGTCACACAGATCCGCCGTGAGATCGAGGATTCCGATTCTGATTGGGACCGGGAGAAGCTCGCTGAGCGCCTTGCCAAGCTCTCCGGCGGAGTGGCCGTCATCAAGATTGGTGCTGCTACCGAGGTCGAGCTCAAAGAGCGTAAGCATCGCATTGAGGACGCCATCCAGGCGACCCGTGCCGCAGTCGAGGAGGGGATCCTCCCCGGTGGTGGAGTACCGATGCTCCGGGCCAAGGATTCCGTGGAGAAGCTTCGGGGCGGAACCGACGACGAGAAGGCCGGACGCCGGATCATCGTCAAGTCGCTCGAGGCCCCACTGCGTCAGATCGCCATCAATGCCGGCTATGAAGGCGGCGTGGTAGTCGAGGCTGTTAAAGGCCTCGATGCCAAGCACGGCTTCAATGCCCAGACCGGCGAGTACGAGGACCTGACGAAAGCCGGGATCATTGACCCTGCCAAGGTCACTCGTTCGACGCTGCAGAATGCTGCTTCGATCGCCGGGCTGCTCATCACCACAGAGGCGATTGTGGCCGAGGAGAATGAGGAGGCCCTGCCCGCCATGCCAGGAGGCGGCGGCGACATGCACGGCATGATGTAGGAACCTTTCAGGTTCAAGCGGAAAAGGCGGCGCCTTGCGGCGCCGCTTTTCCTTGCGGTCTTCCTGGCTACTCGTCGGCCAGGTCGTCTTCGGTCTTTCCGATCAATTCATCGAAACTCTTGACAATTTCATCCATTCCGGCTCCCGGCATCGAGGGATGGGCGGCGCTTATGGGTGGAGATTGTTGCATGAGCAGCCAGCCATCGTCGCTCACTGCCGTCCGGCGTTTGCGAGGCGAGCGCGACGCCCTGGCGCCGAGGCCTAGGACCGCCCCCATGCCAAACAGCGTCCAGGCCCAGACGCCAACCTGAGGCCCTTCGATCGTGGGGGCGGAGAACGCGTTGAGGAGGATGCCGGTCATCGCCAGCATCACCCAGGGCGACAGATTGGCCCGTAGGCGCAGAACTCGACCCAGGTGGGGGGTTTGCAGAATGGCAAAGAGCCCGAATCCCAGCCCGAGCTCTCCCAGGAATACTGGTGTTCCTGGAATGCGGATCCAGGCGAAGGCACGATCGAACAGCAGGTAGCCACCAAGCAGAAACGGCATGACCCTGGTGAGCCATTAGAAATGGCGATCAGTGGGGAGCTTCCCTGTCGCCAGGGCGCGGCTGGCCCGAGAAGGGATATGAACGGGAGCGAGGGGGGGCGAGACCATTCATCAGACCGGCCTTGTCGGACAAGGATGGGGCACTCTGGTCAGTGTC
>CAXMOO010000078.1:0-43364 GCA_964195005.1 uncultured Gammaproteobacteria bacterium | reverse complement strand
CAACATGGCCAGCGTGGCTGCCACAGCCGCCTCCGGAGTGTTTCACCCACCGAAGCTGATCGCAGGAACCGAAAACGATGCGTCTGAGAGGCTCGATCCGACTGTTGTCGCCAACCTGCAAGCCATGATGCAGGCCGTGGTCGAGAGGGGCACGGGTCAGGCTGCGGCAGTGGAGGGTGTGGATGTTGCCGGAAAGACTGGAACCGCCGAGATCGCCACTGCGGAAAGCACAGATTCGGTGGCTTGGTTCGTCGGCTTCGCCGATGATTTGGCGTTCGCGATCAGCGTCGAAGGGGGCGCATCCGGGGGTTCCACGGCCGGCCCAATCGCAGCCGCCTTCCTGCAGGCGCTCGAAGCGCCAACCGGATCGAGACTCTTACCCGAATGCGTCGCCGCCGGGGCCGATTGGGTCACCTTTCAGGGTGACATCACCCGGTCGGGGTGCTCTCAGGCAGATCCGATCCTCGAACCCAGGAGACGGTGGCGGGCGGAAGTAGGAATATCGGGATGGCTGAACAGCCCAATCGTCGCGAATGACCTTGTGGTCGTCGGCAGCGCCGGTGGCCGGCGTAGCGCCAGTGATGATGCGGATGGTGTGTACGCCCTCGATCTCCAAACTGGTAAGCGACGCTGGTACTTCCCTGCCGCCAACGATGTGAACGGTTTGGCTGCCAGCGGTGACATCGTGATCGCGACCGGCGATGAAGGAACCGTGTGGGGTCTCGATCTCAAGACCGGTGCCGAGATTTGGAGGTTCACGACCGGCGCGCCCGTATTCACCAACCCCCTCATCGTTGAAGACCTGGTCGTGGTCGGCGACGCATCCGGCGTCCTCTGGGCTCTCGATCTCGGCGGCAAGGAAAAATGGCACGCTCAATTCGATGGCGCCATCCGAGGAGGGGCCGCCTCCGACGGGCGACTGGTATACGCGGTCAGTGACCACGGCGAGGCCGCCGCGTTCACTATCGACGGGTTCGAGATGTGGCGCACCCTCATCGAATTCGAACCAGTTGTTGGGGTTTCCGAGGAGCCCAACACAACGGTCCCAATCATGGTCTTCGCGGCACCAACAGTGGCAGACGACAAAGTGATCATCACCTACCTTGTCGAAGGCGGACCGGATGGGCCGGCCCTGGTCGGACTCGACAGGTATGTCGGCAGGATCGAATGGCGAGGGTCAGACCCCAGCAGCATCGCGGACGGCTTCGCCAACCTGCGAAACTCCCCTGCCCGACACGGCGACGCTCTCGTGTTCGCAAGCTCGCTCTCAACAGGCGTCCAGGCCATCAACAGCCACGACGGCCAGGCTGCTTGGGCGACTGAGACCGGAATCCGCTGTGAACGCCAATGGGCGTCACCCATAATCGTCGGCGACCTGGTCGTACTTCCGCGCCCCGACGGCGCCGTTCACGCCTTCGACGCCACCAGCGGAGAGAGCGTCTGGCGAATAGTGCCGGCCGACCCAAGCGAACTCGCCCCGCCGGCCAACTGCACCGCCGACGGACAACAAATCCACGACGCCTTCGAGCTACACGCCTCCATCGCCGTCGCCCCCGACGGCACCCTCATCGTCGCCTCCACCTCCCAGGCGATTTTCGCGATCGGCGACGGCTCTCAACTCGAAAGGACACCAACCCAACGCTGATCAGCCGACCGTGCAAAAAGCCTCCGTCCGTCTCACCAAACACGCACACCATAAATCGAGGTCCGGGTCTGAGCTCGGTGGCTTGCGCCCCTCGAACTCAGAACAGGATGATCCGTATTCCTCCTCACGGGGCGTGCGCTGCGTTCAGTGTTTCGGCGCATCTTCGGCGCAATACACAAACACGCTCAACCCCGACCATGGCGTAACACTGCTGGACCAACCACGGCGACGAGCTGCGCCTATTGGCGCAAGCGAGGCCACCAAAAGAATCACCTGCCTGGTGCATTGGCACAGCGTGGCTTGGCCTTCTACTCGGCCACTGTCACAGAAAGGAGGTTCTTGCTGCCGATTGCCGATTGCCGACTGCCGACTGCCGACTGCTGACTGCTGACTGCTGACCAAGGGCAATAGGCAATAGGCAAGGATCCTGCTTCTTGCCGACTACTGGTGGCTTCCTGCTATTCCTCTGTGTACGGCGGCCCGGGCGGCCCGGTGCGCGCCACTGCGCTCCACACCGTCTCGTAGTGGTCCCGGTCGTAGGCATCGACGTGGGGGAGCACGAACTCTTCCCAAGTGCGCCGCAGGGGATCGTCTTCATCGGCGAACATCCGTAAGCCGGCCGGGACCCGGTCGAGCACCGTCCGCAAGCTCATCGGAGTTTCGACCCGGGTGCGGCTGTCGGAGGCTGTGAACGATTGGTTGACTTCGACGGCCAGTCGGGCGATGACCTCAACAAAAGACTCGGCCAAGGTCGGGTAGCGCCGATTGATCATCCCGGTCAGCTGATCTGAATTAGGGAAGTCCTTTTCCCATATGAGCCACCGGTCGGCGAAGGCCTTGTTGAGGGTCTGGGTGCCTGCGTAGTCGCGCAAGTCGGTGGGATTCATGGTGCCGAACAAGCGGGTATCCTTGGGGAGTCTCACAGTCTCTCCGCTGGGCAGGTCCACGGCCTGGTAGCGGTCGAGCAAGCCATGCAGGGCAAACAGAGTTTCGGCTCCGGCGGCGTTGAGCTCCGACAGGTTGATAAGGGCGGTCCCGCGCAGTGCTCGAGTAATGTCCCCGTCTTCCCAGCGGCTCTCGGTTCCTCCTTTGCCGTCACCATGGAGTTTGACCGATCCGATCAATGTGATGTCGCGGACCTCTCCCGTCAACGGTATGCGGTAATACGGAAGCCTGAGCAATGCCGCAAACTGCTCGAGGTCATGGTCCTTGCCTGTGCCCATGTGACCTCTGAGCGCGAGATGAAGTGGGACTTGTTCGTCGGCGTGGTCGCGACGGATTCTCTCGAGGCGAGCCAATTGGTAGAGCATGCCGAGATCCATATAGAAAGGATCGGGTTCGGGGACCTTCCCCACACGTTGCTCATAGTCGGGCAAGCTCTTGGGGACCGTGAAGGTCTTCAGCTCCACCGGCTTTCCCTCGCCGGCGGGGTCTTCGAATGTGATGTTTTTAGCCATGAGCACTCCAGTCTGGTTCATTCGACCAGTGGGAGCGAGCCCACCAGCTGTCTGCACCCCACATGGCGAGGCTCCGTCGCAGCCCGGATCGCACACCATCCACCATGGCCCGGGTGAGGGCATCGGGTCGGTCGACCACCTGATTGCGGCTATAGGCAGTCTGCACGGTTCCGTCGCCTATCCCAATGCCAAGCACTGTGGTACCCGCCTTCTCGGCCTGCGCGACCGTTTGTGACAGGGCCTCCACGGAACCCCGGGTCATACCATCCGCCAGGACCACCATGATGGGCACGGTGGCTCGCCTGGATTGCAACCGCGCAGTCGCGTAGGCCACATTGAGCTCGTCGACGTTGGCGGCTTTTTCGAACATGGAGACGGGTGGAGCCTCCCCGGCGTTGCGAGTCGCCAGCGTGGCAGATGCCCGCGGCTCGGCTGCGGTCCAGAAAAGCCCGGCCAGGACATCTTCACTTGCCCGCCACCGCTGATCGAAGCCTTTGAGGACGTAATGATTGACGGTGCGGGTGAGGCGCTCAGCATGGCTGCCCTGTGTCCTCCGCAAGCCGGCGGTGGCTCCGTGCATCCGTTGCAAGTAGGTCGCCTCGGTGTCGTCGAATGCAGCCGAAAATGCCCGGTTGAACAGAGCCACTTCGAACTCGATTTGAAGCTCATCCGCTAGACGGGCCAGAGTCCAGGCGCCGAGCGTGGCCGCCGCCATTCCCCAGGGGGCTCGACCCCCTCCGGGAAGACGCCGCGCCTGCAGCATCGAAGCGGATCCATCGACGAGCAGGCTCACTGCATAGGAGCGCCGGCTGGAAATAGCTCGCCGCTCGAACATGCGCTGGTAGTGACCGGCTCCCAGGAACAACGCGGCATATGGAGAAAGGTCCCCGGCGTCGTAACCCGAGCGGAGGCCGCGGCGTTGATTGGCGACGAAGAGGGGCCAGAGCTCACCCGAGATATGACGCTGGGCAACTCCCCAGGCCCGGGCGGCTTCGTCGAGCGCTTCTCGTCCCCTGGCCGCAAACGCCTCGAATCGGTAGGGGAACGGGCCGACCACGAGTTTGCCACCCTGGCCTGCCGCCGGATAGACGACCGGTGCTTCGGAAACACGAATCAGCTGGTCGGTGGCGGGGTCGCCCCCGGCTTCCGAGTCGGCTGCGGTATCGGCGTCGCCGGCGGTGGCCTCCTTAGTCTGGTCATAGAGCTCTACGTCTTGGAGGATGGGGGTGGTAAGGCGCACCCGGTCGACTCCTTCGGCGATGGCGTCTTGCTCGGCCTTCTGGGTGGCTTCTGCCTCTCCGATCACCTTGGTGTTAGAGACGTCGGTAACAAGCCCGTGTAGCCGGGCCACCTGCAACAGTTGCAGCGTCAATCCGGCGACTTCCCACACGTCGGTGGTGGCGACTACCGCGTCGAGGAACGGGACGGCGTCGTTGAGCGCGGCCGCCACATTGGGCTCAGCCTGCTTTTGGAGGCGGTTGCGCTTGACATAGTCGCCCACGATTAGGAAGCAGGCCAGCGAAAACTGGCCCAGGGGTGGGGCTGTGACGAAAGCGTCCGGCACGGCCGCCAGGTACAGATCAGCCAGTACCGAGCGGGCACCGGGGTATGCACTGAGGTGAGCCGTCTCCTGACGAGCGTCCTCCAAAGCCAGGAACAGTGCCTCAGCCGGTGCTCCGCCTGTCGCCGACAGGGCATCGAGGAGCGGGACGGGGTCCCCGGAGGAGTCCTCGGTGTCTTCTGGCAGCCACTCCTCAGGGATAGATCGTTTCTCTCCAAAATCGGTGATTGCCAAATGGACGACCTCGTGCAGGGCCGAGGCCAGAGCACACTCGCTGGGAGTAACCGGGGCGCTTCGACTGAAAGCCGCCTGGAAAAGCCTCGGGTCGAGTACAACCTCGTTCGGCCGGCTGGCTGCTTCGGATCCGAGCCGGACTGAAAGCTCATCGTTTTTGGCCAACGTCCGGGCGAACCGGGTAACGGCAGGGGCGACCCTCTGATACCGGGCTACCACCGATTCGATGGCACGTTCTTCCGGCGGCAGGATCTCGCCGAGGATGGTCTGGGTGCGATCTCGCATCAGTGGACGATACTGCCTGGTGGCTGTCAACTCGCATTACCGTGGACGCATGGATCTACCCGTTGGAAGGCACCTGCTCATCCCCCAAGATGAGCTGCAATGGTCTTTCTCGACTACAGGAGGCCCCGGCGGCCAACATGCCAATCGCAATGCAACGAGGGCTGAGCTGCGGTGGGATGTGGCGTCGAGCCGGGCGATAAGCGAGGAGATACGCTCCAAATTGGTTTCCCGTTTGGGGACCAGGGCTCGGGACGGGGTTGTAAAAGTAACGGCCGGGGACTCGCGCTCCCAATGGCGCAATCGTCAGGCGGCACGGAAACGTCTGGCTGAGCTGCTCGACGACGCCCTCCAGGACAGGCGGCGCCGGGTGCCCACCAAGCGTTCGAAGTCGT
This sequence comes from uncultured Gammaproteobacteria bacterium, assembly GCA_964195005.1. Lineage (GTDB taxonomy): Bacteria > Actinomycetota > Acidimicrobiia > Spongiisociales > SHLN01 > JAUXLW01. Next base: position 37,790 of record CAXMOO010000078.1, on the reverse strand, counting down.
CGCAGCAGTCCCGTATCGACGACAAGCGGCGCCAGAGCGCAAAGAAGCGGCTCAGAGGAAAGCCCGACGTGGAATAGCAGGAAGCAGAATTCTTGCCTATTGCTTCCTAAACCCGGTCCTCTTTGGCTTCGTCGAAATAGGCGAGCTGGTCGAGGGGCATCGTGAGGGCCGACAGAACGTTCATCAAGTGGGCGGTGATGCGCTTCATATAGCGAAAAAGCAGGGCCCTTGGCACCCCGAAAGTGGAAGGGGCGTCTGATGCGGCGAGGTCGTCAATCCGCTTGTCAAACTCATCGAGCAGTTTGTCCCCCTCGTTGATGTACTCGCGGGCGTCGTCTGTGGCTCGATCGAGGAAAGTTTGAGCAGTTTGGCTGATTAGAAGAGATATACGGTCGCGGTAGGAAGTGAGTTGCTCCACATCCTCGGCGTTCGACAGATCGATTCCCTGGAAAGCAATGTCATAAATGTTCTTGGCGTAGTCGCCGATTCGCTCAACATCCTTGGCGACTGCCATGTACGCCAGGATCATCGGCACGTCGGCCGAGGTTTGGTGGACACTGACATGAACGACCAGCTCGCGCCTGATCTCCCGCTCGGTGGCGTTGATTCTCTTGTCGGTGGCATGCACGTCTGCCCCGACCGCCGACGGTTGCGCCCCGGCGAGGAGCGAACTAGCGGCTAGATCGAAACTATGTCGAGCATCTGCCAACATTCTGGCGATCTGGCTTTCTATCTGCTCGAGGCGGCTCTCGGAGCCACGTCGGAAGAACTCAAGGACCAACGGCGGCCTCCTTCATCTCAACAACACTATTCCTAAAAGGGGGATGATGACGAATGTAACAACCACGTAGCTGAGAGCAATGGCCCGATTGGATATGGCGACGTCGGCCAGTTTCTCGGCCGCCCTGATGGGCAGGTATCGGAGCTGCGGCAACGGGTAGAAGAGCAGGATTCCGAAGACATTGAACAGGGTGTGGGTGAGGGCGATTGCCAAGGCTTCCGGCCGGTCGGTTGCCAGGGATGCCAGTAGCGCAGTGACGGTTGTGCCCAAATTGGCACCGAGGGTGATGGGGTAGGCGTTCCGGAGTGTGAGCACACCCGCGGCAATGATGGGGATCAGGATCGAAGTGGTGATCGAGCTGCTTTGGACGGCGACGGTCATTATCAGGCCGACGACCATCGCTGCCACGCCGCCGCCGCGGGAAAGGACCTCGTTGATCGATCGCTCGATACGTCCGGCCAGCATCTCCTTCATGTTCTTGGTGATGAAGGCCAGGCTCAGAAAGATCAAGGCAAGGCCGATCACCAGCAATGCCACGCCGAGCAGGTTGTCACTCGCCCCATCGAGTACATCCTTGACCCGATCAACCGGCCAGCTCACCGCTTGCTTCAGGGGGCTGTCTCCCAACTTGCCGCCCTGGACACCGGCATCGGACAGCCAATCCGCGATTTCCTCGGCGATTTTGGAGAGGAAGCCGGTGATCAACTCCAACGGGAGGAGGACGGAGACGGCCAGCAGGTTGAAGAAGTCGTGCATCGTGGCCCCGGCGAAGGCCCGCTTGAATTCCTCACTGCGTCGAATGTGCCCCAGCGACGCCAGCGTGTTGGTGACCGTCGTCCCGATGTTGGCACCCATGATCATGGGTACGGCGGTGTCGAACGGAAGGGTGCCGGAACCGACTAGACCCACAATGGTGGCGGTGGTGACCGACGACGATTGAACGAGGACGGTGGCGAGGATCCCTGCGAACAAGCCCGCCAGCGGGTTGGAGATGCCGTCGAAGAGGTTGGCGGCTACATCCGATCCGAAGGCCTTAATGCCGCTTTCGAGAAACTTGACGCCGGCGAGGAACGAATACAGGAGCCCGATGACCAGCAGCAGGCGGGCCCAGGTAGGGAATCGGCGTTCAATTGTCGGCTGGCTTATCGCCATATGACTGCTCGAGCTCCGGTTACGGCCGGGAGGCTAACGCGCTGATACGCTGCTTCACCATATCGAGTGCCAGACTGCGGTTGCCATGAGTGACTCCTCTCAGGTTCTGTTCGTGTGCGTGCACAACGCCGGTCGTAGCCAAATGGCAGCGGCTCTCACGGCCATGCGCGGCGAGGGATCGATCGATGTTCGATCGGCCGGAACGGAGCCCGCCGAGCAGGTCAATCCGGCAGTCTTGGAGGCAATGGCCGAGATCGGCATCGACCTCTCGCAGGAGCAGCCCAAAGTCCTACAGGACGAGGTGGTGGCTGCATCCGATGTGGTCATCACCATGGGTTGCGGCGATGCTTGTCCCGTTTATCCGGGCATTGCCTACGAAGATTGGGAGCTCGACGATCCGGCGGGGAGAGATCTGGAGGCTGTGCGGCTCATTCGCGATGAGATTGACGCCCGGGTTACTGGTCTGGTGGAACGCTTGTTGGGCCAGAAACTTGCTGCCCCCGGGGAGACGCAGGATTGACCCTGTGGGGCGATGGGTTGACCGGCCATGTCCCGTTCATGGCAACTCCCTTCCGGAGTCTGCTTCAACCGTATTCCGGCTTGTGTGGTCTCTCAATGGGCTTTTCGTCCCTTTGACTCATCGTTGCGCTCTCGTCGTTCCTATCATCCGCCGTCGATGTACTACGAACTGACAACACTTTCCAACGGCCTGCGGGTCATCACCGAAGAAATGCCCGATGTTCGATCGGTGGCGCTGGGAGTATGGGCCGATTGCGGGACCCGGGATGAGAGGACCAACGAGGCCGGGGCGGCCCACTTCCTCGAACATCTCCTTTTCAAGGGCACCGATCGCCTGTCGGCGCGAGACATTGCCGAGTCCTTCGACGCAGTGGGGGGTCGCTCCAACGCCTTTACGAGCAAAGAGCAAACTTGCTACTGGGCCCGCCTGCGTGACGACGATCTGCCGCTCGGGCTCGAGATCCTCGGCGAGATGGTTCGGCGTCCCGCGTTTCGCCAGAACGAGATCGACTCTGAAAAGCACGTGGTGCTGGAGGAGATCAACATGAACGAGGACGATCCCACCGATGTGGCTTTTGAGCAGTTTTTCCAGGCCCTGTTTCGCGGGCATGCACTCGAGCGGCCGGTCCTCGGGACCAAAGAGTCGATAACCGAAATGAGCAGGGATGACATCGACGGCTTCTGGGGCCGCCGTTACCACGCCGGCGCCACCGTCGTGGCCGTCAGCGGAAGTGCCGCGCATAACGAAGTCGTCCGGCTGGTTGAGGAGCATTTCGGCGACTGGGAGTCGAGATCATCTACTCACGACCATGCCCCGGCGTCGGTCGACCCCCGTGTGAATATTCGCCATCGAGAGACCGAACAGACTCATCTTGTTATCGGGGGTCTCGGGCTGGTGCGGGGTGACGACCGCCGGTTCGCTTTCGGGCTCCTCAGCCACATACTGGGGGGCGGGATGTCCTCGCGGCTATTCCGAGAAATCCGTGAGCAGCGCGGCCTGGCATACGGGGTGTACACCTTCCGGTTCCCCTACGCCGACGCCGGTGGGTTCGGGGTCTATGTGGGCACCACGCCCAGCCAGACCGACCAGGTTCTCGAATTGGTCAAGACCGAGTTCAACAATGTCATAGGTCAGGGTGTGACTTCCGAAGAGCTCGATCGTGCCAAGGGACATGTGCAGGGAAGCCTGGCACTCACCCAGGAGGACCCCAACAACCGGATGATCCGCCTCGGTCGCGAAGAAATCACGGGTGACACGCACCTCAGCCTCGATGAGACACTGGCCCGGTTCGATGCGGTGACACTGGAGGACCTCCGGGGGATAGCCATTGAGTTCCTCGGCGGTCCCTTCGTGATCGGCGCGACCGGGCCCAACTCCGCGTCCGAGCTCGAATTCTTTATCACATGACGAGGGTGGTTGTTTCCGGGGGGGCCGGGCGGATGGGCCGCCTCGTCGGGGCCGCAGTCGAAGCAGCCGCCGACCTCGAGTTGGCAGGCCGGTACGACCCCAGGGGAAGGGACGGGACGATCGCAGATCGCGCAGGCCTAGCGGGGGCGGAGGTGGTGGTGGAGTTCTGCCCTCCAGATGCCGTTATGGACAACCTGCAAGCCTGGCAGCGGCTCGGGCTCCACTCGGTGGTTGGCACTTCGGGCTTCACTGAAGAGAGGATCGGCGCGGTCAGGGACCTGTTCGGCGATGGTCCGCCCAACTGCTTGGTAGTTCCCAACTTTTCAATTGGGGCGGCGCTGGCAATGCGTTTTGCCGAACAGGCTGCCCGCCATTTCGATGCCGCCGAGATCATCGAGTTGCATCATGACAAGAAGGTTGACGCCCCGTCCGGAACGGCTATTGCCACCGCCGGCCGGGTCGGAGCTGCCGGGACCCAGGAGCGGGCCACGGAATCGAATGAGCTGGTGACGGGAGCCCGGGGTGGGTTGGTCGAGGGCGTCCCCATCCACGCAATACGCCTTCCAGGGCTGCTGGCCCATCAGGAGGTCATCTTGGGAAGACCCGGCGAGACGCTTTCCATTCGGCACGATGTGACCGATCGGACTGCCTACCTGCCGGGCGTGTTGGTAGCTATCAGGAAGGTTTCCGACCTCGCCGGCGTAACGGTCGGGCTCGACAGTGTGTTGGACTCATGAGCGAGAAGAAGAGGATCGATGCGCGGTACATCCCGTCGTTGGCCGACCGACGGATTCGCGAGGCCATGGAAAAGGGTGACTTCGACGACCTTCCCGGCGCCGGTGAGCCGATCCCCGATCTCAACGACGGCTACGACCCTGCTTGGTGGGCCAAGAAGTGGGTTAAGCGCGAGGGCTTGAGTAGAGAAGAATTGGCCGCTTTGCTTGAGACCCGTCGGGACCCCCACCGTTGAGGTCCGGGTTTTCGGGCATTTTGGACATCCGGGGCGCGTTGAACACGGTGCACCAAGTTGGAGGAATCAGGACATGAGTGATAGCACCCGCGTGGCCGTCGTCGGCGGAGCCCGCACCCCATTCGTCAAGGCCGGCACGAAGTTTCGCAAGCACAGGGCCCTTGACCTGGCCGTTCATTCTGTTGATGGTGTCCTCGACAAACTCGACGTCGATCCGAACATTGTCGACACGCTCGTGTTTGGAATCGTGGTGGTAGACGCTCGGGTGCCGCACCTGGCTCGCGAGGTCAACTTCTCGAGCAAGCTTCCTGTTTCGACTCGTTCGCTGACCATTACCGACAATTGCATCACCAGCGCCTCGGGGGTTGAGTTGGTGGTTGATTCGATCATGGCCGGCCGCGCTGAAGTCGGCATGGCCGGAGGCGTCGAGTCGATGTCGAATCCGTCGGTGTTGGTTTCCGAGAAAGCCAGCCGGATCTTTCTGGATGCTGCCGGGGCGAAATCCCTTAGTGACCGGCTGAAGCTGTTCGCCAAGCTTCGGCCCAAGGACCTGGCGCCTACTGCCCCCGGCGTCGAAGAGCCATCTACCGGGCTGTCGATGGGAGAGCACACAGAGCTGATGGTGAAGGAATGGAAGATCTCGCGCGAAGAGCAAGATGAGATCGCTTACCGAAGCCACATGAACGCAGCTGCTGCCACCGAGGATGGTCGGCTCAAGGCCGAGATCGTTCCTCTCGACGGGCTCGACTACGACCCGATCATCCGTCCGGATACGTCGATGGAGCAACTGGCAAAACTCAAGCCGGTTTTCGACCCTACGCCGACCGGTACCCTGACGGCCGGCAACTCGAGCCCGCTCACAGACGGAGCCGCCGCGGTGGTCCTCATGGCCGAAGCCCGAGCCAGAGTGGAAGGTCTTGAGCCACTGGCTTTCATCAAGGACATGGAGTTTGTTGGCATCGATCCGGCTGATGGGCTCTTGATGGGCCCCGGTGTTGCAGTCCCCCGGCTCCTGCGCCGCAACGGCCTGGAACTGGATGACATGGACATTGTCGAGATGCATGAGGCCTTCGGTGGCCAGGTAGCGTCCAATCTGGCGGCTTGGGAGCAAGGCTGGAAGGAGCCGCCCATCGGCAAGCTCGACCGCACCAAGCTCAACCCGCTCGGAAGCTCGATCTCCGTGGGGCATCCTTTTGCAGCCACGGGCGCTCGCATCATCACCACCCTTGCCAATGAAATGGCCCGACGGGACGTCCGCTACGGCCTGGTCAGCATCTGCGGAGCCGGAGCGACGGCAGCCGCCCTGATCCTCGAGCGCAACTAGCTCTTATGTCCTCCTGGGGGTGGACCGCCTGAGCGAAGCGAGGGCGAGGAGGGGGAGGCGTAATTGGAGGGAACCGTTCCCTCCTTCCTCCTCGAGAAGGAGAAATCCCTTGAGTTGGGTTGAATTAGGCCTTGGACTTCTGGCCGAGAGCGTGCAGGCTCTCGGGTGAGACGATTGAGGTGTGGTCGTCGTCCCAGGTGACTTCAATGGAATTCCCCTTGACGGCGATGACCTTGCCCTGGCGTGCAACCTGACCCACTTTCTTGGTTAGTTGCTCCACCTTCATTCCGGGCTTGAGCATGGTTTCCTCCTTGTGGTCTGTTCTGATTCTACGTCGCCCGAAGCCTGCCGAGCGCTGGGGAACGCGAGGCCTAGTCTTGTGCTGCGATGGCACCCGTAGCTCCACCAACCCGTCCCATCATTGTCTGTGGCATGGCCCGGTCGGGGACCTCCTTGCTTGGCGAGTTCATCAAGACATCCCCCGGCGTGGTGATCTTCCCGGAGATGGACCCGGCCAGCACGCCGGCGATTTTCGAGTTGTTGAGCCAGGTGAGCCGGACTCTGGGTTCCCAATCGTGGCGGCCCTTTACGGAAAGTGACGTCGAAGCCCGGGTCGTCGAATTATTGAGAAACATCTGGGGGAGCGGCCGCGACTGGGATATGCACGACGACACCGGGCAACGCCGTTTTGGGCTCAAGCAGCCGAACGCCGAGGAGCTCCATGAAGACTTCGCCTCGGTGTTGGGTGAGTTCCCTCCTCAATGGGTGTACGCGATCCGCAATCCGGCCGATGTTTACAACTCCACGCTCCGCATGGAGAACTGGGGCGATTTCGAGCCCGAAGCATTTCACGCTCGCTACGAGGAGTCGTTGCGGATTGCCCACAAGCTCTACGCCTCAGGCGACCTGTTCGTGTTCGATGTCGACCGCACCGGCCGCGATCCAGTGGCGCGGAAACAGCAAGCGGCCTACCTATTCAGCTTCCTCGGCCTGGAGCCAACAGATCGAACTGAGGAATTTCTCGATGAGTGGCCGACGGTAAACGCCAGCGGGGGAGCTAATCGCGGTTCGGTGCCCGACGAGGAGATCGCCCGCCGTGTCGCCAAATTCAGTGAGTCCGAGGCATACGGACGGCTGTGGGGAATGGCTCACAATCTGCGGACCGTCGTCCCGGGATCTGCCTCTGACTAACTGAGGGCGTTGGCTAACTCACGACGGTAGGTCTGGGCCAGTGGGTGACCGCTGCCGAGAACCTCGAATACGTTAACCATCGCCGCGCGAGCCTGTTCGAGATCTGAGTTCTTCATGCGGACTACGGCCAAGAAATGGTCGAGGGCCGGCTCGAATTCGGCCTGGGCTGCCAGGGCCTGGCCCAGATCGAGCCGCGCCTGGCTGTCTTCGGGATCAGAGTCGACCGCGGACGTGAGAGCAGAGAGGTCGTGGTCTTCGCTGCTGATAAGGCGGGCGGTTGCCCGAAGCTTCTCGACTTCACCGGTGGGGGACAGCGGTGCCAGAACATCCAGTGCTTCAGGGTTGCGGCCCTGAGACAGCAGAAGGGATGCCAGCGCGGTGCCGGCTTCTTCGTGGTCCATCTTGTCGGCGAGTACCGCTCGCAATATCTTTTCGGCCTGAGCGGCGTTGCCTTCCAGCATGGCGTCGCGGGCGGCGTCCACCTGCTTGTCGAGGACGGAGGGAACGATGCTCTCGAGCCAGGCCCGCACCTGGGCCTCGGGAAGGGCTCCGGTGAATTCGTTCACGGGTTGCCCTCCTTTGAAGGCCATCACATAAGGGATCCCCTGGACGTTGAACTGGCGCGCCAGCTCCTGGTTCTTGTCGACGTCGACCTTCACCAGCTCAAAACCACCCGCGTGTTCTTCGGCCAGGCTCTCCAGCATGGGGCCCAAAGTGCGGCAGGGCCCACACCACTCCGCCCAAAAGTCGACTACGACCGGCACCTCATAGCTCCGCTGCACGACTTCAACAGCGAACTCCGGAGCGTCGACTTCTTTCACAAACTCGGTCATTCAATCACCTCGAGCAGCTAGGGCCTCGCTCCGCAACATTTGCAAGGTCACCAACGTTGCGAGGCAAAGCACTGTCAATCCTATTGGAGTCCAGGATATTCCCGCACTCTATTTGCAAACCCTGGCTGCTACCGTGGCCGTTATGACGACTCCACCGTTTGGCTCAGTGCTTACGGCAATGGTCACCCCTTTCGATGAGGCCGGAGCAGTCGATTACCAGGCGACCTGGGACCTGGCCCGCATGCTGCTCGCATCCGGCACTGATGGGTTAGTGGTCTGTGGCACAACAGGCGAGGCGCCTACTCTCTCCCACGACGAGAAAATGGGCGTCTTTCGCACTGTCGTGGAGGCCGTCGGGGGTCGAGCGCCGATAATCGCCGGCACCGGAACCTACGACACGGCCGCCTCGATCGCACTGAGCCGGGAGGCCGAGGACGTCGGATGCGACGCCATCCTGGCCGTGACTCCTTATTACAACAAGCCTCCTCAGGAAGGCCTGGTCCAGCATTTCACAGCCATCGCCGATGCCGTAGCCATCCCGATGATGGTCTACAACATTCCGGGCCGGACCAGCCGGCTCATCGAGGTCGAGACCATGTTGCGGCTGTCGCAACATCCGCGGATCGTGGCCACCAAGGATGCGGTTGAGGATCTCGACTACACCCGCCGATCTCTGGAGGATCTGGACGAGAGCTTTGCGGTTTACTCCGGGTCTGACGTCATGACGCTACCGATGGTCAAGCTGGGCGCGGTCGGTGTTGTCTCGGTGGCCTCCCATCTGGTGGGCGAGCAGATTCAGCAGATGATCACGGCCGCCCGCGACAAGGATTTGGACACGGCGCAGCCCATTCACGATCGGCTGCTCCCAGTTTTCGAGGCCCTTTTCCTCGAGCCCAACCCGATGCCTCTCAAAGGGGTGCTGGGCCAGGTGTGGCGATCGGTCGGGGATCCCCGCCTGCCCCTGATCCAGGCGAGCACGGAAACAGTTGACGCTGTGAAGGAGGCGTTGGCGAACGCCCAAAACTCATGAGCGTCCAGGTGACCTTCCTTGGTGGCTTAGGTGAGATAGGTCGAAACTGTGCCGCAGTGGAGATCGACGGGCGAATTGCCCTTATCGATTGCGGTTTGATGTTCCCCGACGAGCATATGCTTGGCGTCGATCTGGTGTTACCGGATTTCAGCTGGCTGGTGGAGCGCAGAGACGACGTTGAGTGTGTCATCCTCACTCACGGCCACGAGGACCACGTCGGCTCGTTGTCGTATTTCCTGGCCGAAATCAATGTGCCCGTCTTCGGGACGGAGTTGTCGGTTCGGCTCGCTGCCAGCCGGGTGGAGGAAAACGAGATTGACGCAGTTTTCCAGCCTGTGCCGGACAACGAATGGACCGAGCAGGGGCCGTTCCGTTTCAAGCTGGTGCCGGTGTCGCATTCCATACCTCAGGGTGCGGCAGTAGCTCTTGAAACGCCGGAGGGGCTGATTGTCCATTCCGGCGATTTCAAGCTCGACCCCACTCCCGTTGATGGGCGGACCACCGATTTGCCAACGTTTGCCGAGCTCGGGCGCCAGGGGGTGCGCCTGCTTCTGGCCGACTCCACCAACGCCGAAGTGTCAGGCTTCGTGCCATCGGAATCCTCCCTGGGTCACAGCCTCTACGACATCATTGCGGAGTCGAGCGGCCGGGTGATTGCCGCTTGCTTTGCCAGCCACCTTCATCGCGTTCAGCAGATCGTGGATGCGGCCCTCGACTCCGGTCGCAAAGTTGCGTTTCTCGGCAGGTCGATGGTGCGAAATGTCGATATCGCCCAAGACCTGAAGGTGATCAACGTGCCTCAGGACAGCGTTGTCGGCATTGACGACATATTGGAGATGAAGCCGCGTGATGTCTGCGTGATTTCCACCGGCAGTCAGGGAGAGCCCTTCGCTGCGTTGTCGTTAATGGCAGTCGGGGAACATCGCAAGGTCAAACTGGATGAGGGCGACACGGTGCTCATCTCGGCGACGCCTATCCCGGGCAACGAAAAGTCGGTTTCGCAGGTTATCAACGGCCTCACCCGCCGGGGCGCTCGAGTGTTTCATGGCCGTAACGCCAACGTGCACGTCTCCGGTCACGGCAGTCGTGACGAGTTGCTGACTTTTCTCAATGTCGTACGGCCGCAAGCTTTTGTGCCGGTCCACGGCGAGTATCGCCACTTGCGAGCTCACGCCGACCTTGCTCTGGCCATGAACGTCCCCGAGGTTGTCGTGTGCGAGGACGGAGACGCCATCGTTCTCGACGGGAAGAAGACCAAGGTGTTGAGAAGAGCTGTTCCCGCCGGTTATGTATATCTCGACGGAACCGGTGTGGGAGATGTCCGCACGGCGATCCGCGATCGAAGGCATTTGGCCGACGATGGTGTCATCGTGGTGACGGTCGGCGTGGACATGCAAACCGGCGAGGTCGTACACGGCCCCCATCTCGACAGTCATGGTTTCATGGATGAGCCGGATGAGATCCTCAAAGCTGCCCAAACAGAAATCATCGACATGTTGGGCAAGGGCAAAACCGACGCCGACAACTGCCGCCGCAAGATCGTCCAGGCAGTACGCACGGTCACCCGTCGCGAAACGGCCCGCCGTCCCGTCGTGATACCGGTGGTTTTGGAGTTCTAGCCAGGCTTTGAGCCTGCCCCTCTTCGCCTTCACTTTGCTCGGGCGGTCCTCCCCAGAGAGGTGATATCGACTGCTCGCCGCGCGAAATTGACGGTGGTTTATATCGGGGATTGGTTAGCCTGCAGTTTCGATGCCACAAAAGAAACCCCGTAAGGGGGCTTCCGGGCGGAAGCGGGCATCGAAGAGCCGGCCAAGCGGCTGGGCACAATTCCGGGACGCGCTGCGAGCCCGGCTCGGCCGTCAGACCGATGATGTCTGGGGCCTCGTCCTCTTGGTCGTCAGCGCTGTGTTGTTCCTGGGTTTCATTGGACTTGCCGGGCCATTCGGCCGCCTTTTTGTGCCGGGGCTCGAGATCCTGTTCGGGGTGTGGGCCATCTTCGTGCCCGGCGTCATGGCCATCGTTGGTGTCAGCCTGGTGTTGGGCAGGGCACACAGAGAACATTCGCATCTTCCGATGGGCCTCGTAGTGGTCTTTATCGGAACCCTGGCTTTTTTTCACCTCCTTACAGGTACGATTCCATTAGCGGCTGGAGTTGACGAGGTCACCACCCGTGGCGGCGTTATCGGCTCGGTGATGTCATATCCGATGCGGCGCCTGGTCGGGCTGTGGGGGGCCTTGATCGTTGTTGTCACGGTCATCGGGGTAGGCGTGATGCTGGCAACCGAGACGACCGTGAGAGAAGTTGCGCTAACCCTCGGCGATTGGTCGCGCCGGACCAGAGCGTGGGCCCGCCGAGTCTGGCGAGGGCGTAAACGCCCGGTTCTGGGCACGACCACGCCCCCGGCACAACCGGCCCCGCCGCCGGCGAGCGACCGGCCCGCGGCCAGCAAGCCGCGATCGGCTCCTGCTAAGACCCGACCGGGTGCTAAGCCCCAAGCCCGCAAGGCGGCCACGCCAGTTGGCAAGGTCAAAGGCAGTTATCAGCTACCTCCCCTCGAGCTGCTCGACATGGGAACTGGAGGAGGAACCAATAAGAGATCGCTTGAAGGCACGGGAAGGGAGCTGGAAGAGACGCTCCGACAGCACGGGGTTGATGCCCGGCTCACCCGGATTGTCCCTGGACCTACCGTCACCCGCTATGAGATCGAGCTGGCCCCCGGCGTCAAGGTAGCTCGAGTTACCAGTCTCGCCAGCGACATCGGGTACGCCCTGGCTACCCCCGACGTTCGGATCCTCGCCCCCATCCCCGGCAAGAGTGCGATTGGCGTGGAGGTTCCCAACGTGCGCCGTCGCCTTGTGACCCTGGGCGACATCCTCTCCGCCCCCGAAGCAAACGCGGCCGACAATCCGCTCGCGGTAGGCCTGGGAATGGACATCGCGGGGACCCCCACCATGCTCAACCTCGATGAGCTGCCTCACGTCCTCATCGCCGGCGCCACCGGGGCCGGCAAGTCGTCGAGTATCAACTCGATAGTTACCAGCCTGCTGATGCGAACCACTCCGGAACAGGTGCGTCTCATCTTGATCGATCCCAAGCGAGTCGAATTAGGCCAGTACAACGGTGTGCCCCATCTGTTGACCCGTGTCATCACCAATCCCCGCAAGGCTGCCGACGCCCTGCGATGGACGGTCGATGAGATGGACCGGCGATATGAGCTGGTGGCCGATGCCGGGGTCCGGGACATAATCGGCTACCACGAGAAGTTTGACGCCGGTGGGCTCGATCCCGATAAATTCGACCGCTTTCCCTACATCGTGTTGGTGGTTGATGAGCTCAACGACCTGATGATGGTGGCCGGCAAGATCGTCGAGGACGCCATCGTCCGCGTGGCGCAAATGGCCCGGGCCATCGGTATCCATCTTGTGATTGCCACGCAGCGACCATCGGTCGACGTGATCACAGGCGTCATCAAAGCCAACATCCCATCGAGGCTGGCGTTGTCGGTCGCTTCGCAGGCCGACTCGCGGGTCATCATCGATGGCGGTGGTGCCGAAAAGCTCGTTGGTCTGGGCGACATGCTGGTTGTGACGGCTCGCGATCCGAAGCCTGAGCGTATTCAAGGCGCCTGGGTAAGCGAGAGAGAGGTTCACGGCGTTGTCGACTGGGTCAAACAGCAGGCTAAGGCCCGTTACGACGAATCGATTTTCGAGGCATCTCAGAAGGAAGCCAAAGCGGCTGCAGACAGCGGTGGGGAAGATCCGGAGATTCTCAGGCAGGCGATCGAGCTCGTGGTGCGATCCCAACTTGGCTCAACTTCGATGCTGCAGCGCAAGCTTCGCCTCGGTTTTGCCCGTGCCGGCCGGGTGATGGACATTCTCGAGAACAAGGGGATCGTCGGGCCTTCGGAAGGCTCCAAAGCCCGCGAGGTTCTCATTGAGCCGGACGAGCTCGATTCGGTGTTTTCCAGCCAGTAAGCGTCTGCTTGGAGGGTTGGGCGGGCACTAGTCAGTCGGTGACCGCCCATTTTGGTTCTGTGGGTTTTCGGCTGTTCGACGACCTATCAGGTATGAGCAACGCCTGCGATCCTCGCAATCGACCTGGATATATGTCGGGCGACCTGACAGCTTTCCTGGAGCCAATGCCAACATCGAATGTCCTGGCGGCCGACGCCTTCCGAGCTCTGTTGCTTGCGTGGCTCTCGGCATCGCTGATTGTGGTGTCTGTCGTGGGAGCGGTGCTCCTTTTTCAATAGCTACTGCAGTTCGATGAGCCGGTTAGCCTCCCAGCGATGCTCGAGATCTTGCAGCCCGACGGCTCGCTAGCCGCGGACGCCGCGGCGCCATTGGATGATGAAGAGACCAGGCTCCTCTTCGCTGCTCTCGTTGCAGCCCGTGTTTACGATCGGAAAGGCACGGCCCTGCAAAAACAAGGCCGGTTAGCCACTTACGCGTCCTTCGAAGGTCAAGAGGCTGCCCAGATCGGCGCTGCAGCCGCCTTGCAACCGGATGACTGGCTGGTGGCCACCTACCGGGACGCTGCTGCTATGTGGTTCCACGGATATCCGTGGATGAACCTCTTCCTGGGAAGGACGGGCGACGAGCGTGGCGGGTCCCCGCCGATGGGTGTCAACGTCCTCCCGCCTTCAATCACTGTTGGGGCTCACATGATCCACGCGGTCGGCTTGGCGTGGGGTGAGCGGCTTCAGTCTCGTGACCGGGTGGCGATGACGATGTTCGGCGACGGAGCAACTTCCGAAGGCGACTTCCACGAAGCCATGAATTTTGCCGGCGTCTACCAACTGCCGGTCGTCTTCCTCTGCCAGAACAACCATTACGCCATCTCTTTGCCTCGAGCCGAACAAACGGCTTCGGAGACCATTGCTCAAAAGGCCGACGCCTACGGTTTCCCGGGGGTGCAGGTGGACGGCAACGACCTCTTTGCCGTCCACTCGGCGGCACAGACGGCGACCGACCGGGCCCGGTCCGGGGGAGGGCCCACACTCATCGAAGCTGTGACCTATCGGATGGCCCCCCACACAACGGCCGACGACCCGGGGCGCTACCGCGATTCGAACGAGACGGAGGCGTGGAAGGAGAGGGACCCGATTGAGCGGGTGCGCCGCTATCTCGAATCGCGAGGCTCCTGGGACGACGACAGGCAAGCCGAGCTGGAAACCTCCGCCGCCGATGATGTTGAGGCCGCTATTGCGGCCGCCGAGGACCTCGAGCCGCTCGGCCCGGCCGAAGTGTTCTCAGCCATGTTCGCCGAGCAGACTCCGCAGCTCGTGCGTCAACAACAGGCCTTGATGAGGTATCGGGATGTCTGAGGTCAACATGGCACAGGCTCTGAACCTGACCCTCGACCATGTGCTTTCCAGCCACACCGACACGGTCATCCTGGGTGAAGATGTCGGTCGCACTGGTGGCGTGTTTCGAGTCACGGACGGCCTGCAGGCCAAGCATGGCTCCGAGCGGGTGGTGGACACACCCGTCGCCGAGTCGGGGATCGTTGGGGCGGCCTTCGGCATGGCCATTAGCGGGCTTCGACCGATAGCCGAGATCCAGTTCCTTGGATTTTTCTACCCGGCTTACGACCAGGTCGTCAGCCATGTGTCGAGAATCCGCCACCGGTCCCGGCACCGGTTCACGGCTCCGCTGGTGATTCGCATTCCATATGGGGCAGGCATCGGGGCTGCCGAGCATCACAGCGAATCAACCGAGGCGCTTTTTGCCCATACCCCGGGGCTCAAGGTGGTGGTGCCGTCGGATCCGGCCGATGCTGCCGGGCTGCTCTTGACCGCGGTGGAAGACCCCGATCCGGTGATCTTCCTCGAGCCGATCCGCTCCTACCGGCGGCTGCAAGGGGAGGTGGCGAGTCCGCCGGAGCCAGTCCTCTTCGGGCAGGCGGCGCGGCGGCGCCGGGGCTCGGACGTGACCCTCGTGGCATACGGCGCCATGGTGCCCGACGCTCTGGAGGCCGCCGAGGCGTTGGCCGAGGATGGACATGAGGCGGATGTCATTGACTTGCGGACCCTGGTTCCCCTCGATCTAGATACGGTGCTCGAGTCGGTGACCCGCACCGGGCGGGCTGTCATTGTGCAGGAGGGTCACCGCACTTGCGGCTTCGCAGCCGAGTTGGCTGCTTCCATTCAGGAGGAGGCGCTCTACTCTTTGCAAGCCCCGATACAGCGAGTGACCGGATGGGACACAGTGGTGCCACTGCGCAGGGCCGAGCATCACTACGTCCCGAGCGCCGACCGGATCGCGGCCGCCGCCCACCATGCCCTGAAAGGAGGCTGAGGTGGCCCAGGAGTTTGTGGTTCCTGATGTCGGAGAGGGTCTGACTCAAATCACGGTGCTCAAGTGGCTGGTCGAGGTCGGTGGCGAGGTGACGATGGACCAGCCGTTGGTGGAGGTGGAAACCGACAAGTCGGTCTTAGAGATTCCCAGCCCTTATCCGGGGACGCTCCTGTTCCACGGAGCAAAGGAGGGCGAAGACCTGGAGGTGGGAAAGACTCTGGCGGTGGTCGGCGAGGCCGGCGAGCAATGGGCTCCTGCGGACGGCCCCCAAGCGGCCCCGGTGCAAGCGGCTCCCATCGTGGGAACACTTCCCCAGGCAAGCCCGCCAAGCGGCGGGCAGGCGCTTCCGGCAGTACGCAAGTTGGCGGCTGAGCTAGGAGTCGATTTGGCGGCCGTGGCGGGGAGTGGCGACGGGGGTCGGATCACAGCGGCCGACGTGGAAGCCGCGGCAGGCAGCGGGCGGCGGCGACGCCTCTCGCGACGGCGCCTTGCCATTGCCGAGCACCTTTCCAGGTCCTGGCGAGAGATTCCCCATGTGACCACGTTCGATTCCGCCAGGGCCGAGAATCTGCTGGCAGAGAGGAAGAGGTTGCTCGTCGAGGCGGAGGGGCCGATGCCGCTCGAAGCTCTGCTGATATCTGCCCTGCTTCCTGTCCTCGTTGAGTTTCCGGACTTCAATGCATCCCTCATCGGCTCTGATGTCCTGCACCGCGAGCACTACAACATTGGCGTCGCCACCGACACCGACGACGGCCTCATCGTGCCCGTCGTCAAAGGAGCAGACGATCTTTCGATTCACGATCTGGCCGATGCCATCATCCGGTTGGCGAAATCGGCCAAAGGGGGCAAACTGACTCCGGATGACGTGCGAGGAGCGACTTTCACGGTGTCAAACATAGGAGCGGTGGGGGGCGGCTACGGAACGCCGATCATCCCCTACGGCACCACCGCAATCATCTCCTTTGGGCGGGCCACCGAAGACGTGATTGTCGAGGGGGGAGCGTCTGCGGTGGGTATGGTGCTGCCCATTTCGCTCTCCTACGACCACCGCCTGATAGACGGCGCCCAGGGTCGAGCCTTTATGGCCGCCGTGGTTGACCGGATTGAGAGCATCTAGTGCCCCGACCAGCAACGTTTACCGCGTTCAGGACGGCCAGTGACGCCGCTGGATGCGTCCTCGTCCTCGACGCACGTCAAGTGCGCCTTCGTCCTGCGTCCTTCCCAGCGCCGCCCCTGACTCGCCCTCAACATCGCCAACGTCACTGGACAGAGCACTAGTGAGCACGCTCGACGAGTTGTTGGGTGAGCTGTCCGGCGTCCTCACTTCGCTCGAGGGCGAAATGGATGAGACTGCCCGGGTGGAGCTCGAGGGGCGTCGCGACACCCTTCGCGCGACCTTGCGGAGCATCAAAGTCGACGAGCAGCGTCCCACGTCCGAGCTCCTCGAAGAGCACACGCGCCTGGCAGCGCGCATCAAGAAGGCCAAGGGGGAACAGTTCAAGACGAAACGTGGCATGTTCACGGGTACGTCTCGGATCGGTGGAGGGATGACTCCCGAGGAGCTCAACCAGATGATCAACACTGGAAACCGTCTCGAGGAGCTCGAAGAGCGCTATGAAGACCTCCACAAGATCCTCGACGAAAGGGGAGCCCTCGAATCGACGGACAGCGACAGCGCGAAGCCCTGACGGCAGCCGAACGGGCCTTGACGCTTCTCGAAAAGGGCCGCAGCGACGAGGCGATCGCGGCAGCTGAGCGGGCCGCCGATCTCGACCAGGTAGACGCTTTTGCCTCGCTTCCCCAGGCCGTCGCTGCCTTCGCCGCCGCGTTCGCTGAGGGAACGGTGGGGATTGACGCGATCGCTGCGCTCAAAGCGGCGGTCGGGCCCGGGCCCCTGGCCGGCCGGGTGGAGAAGCTTTCGCCCGGTTAGATGGGCCGACCGAGAGGAATTGTGGTAACCGGAACTCGGACCACCCGCGGTCCCGAAAAATAGGGACCCAGGGTGAGGGCCACCATTGCCAGCACCACAATGATGGTGATGGCCAATGCGGCGATTCGGAAGGGGCGGCGCTGGGCGAACGGTACATAGACTTCGTCGCCGTTCTCCGGCTCAGGCCACATCATCGAAAACCTCCGGTCATGTTCACGGAGAAACCTATCGCTGAGTGACAATATGCCCTCATCTCTGTTGGGCAGCCTGGTAGTGCTGGTAGATGGCAGCCAGCGCTCCGGCAGCCAACAGGTGCCAGAGGGCATGGGGCCACGATTACGGCAGTTGCCAGGGTCGAGAGCGCGATCGAGGCCGAACGAACGGACATCCAGCCAGGTTAAGCGGGCATTAGGTTCCGAACCGATCCTCGAAGCGGTCCATGGCCTGGTTGAGTTGCCGGCATACGTTGTGGTCGGCTATTGCGACCGGCCGGTTGATGTGTTGCTCAGTGGTACGGGCCCGGAGTACGCTGGCCACACCGGCTGCCGCCACCGACAACAGACCTAACACCTTCAGCGTGCTCTTCATACCATGGCTATCGGCCACTATGCGCGGTTCCTAGAGTCGCCCTGAGGGTTAGAGCTTCCTTTCGGCCACCGTTTTAGCCGCCATGTACTGCCTCAAATAGTAGGGTCCGCCCGCTTTGACTGTCGTCCCCGACAGGCGCAGCCCCCCGAACGGCTGCACGCCGACGAATGCACCGGTGATCTTCCGATTCAGGTACAGATTGCCGACCTCGAACTCACGCCGGGCCTGTTCCAGGCGGGCAGGTTCCGAGGAGATCACCCCTCCGGTGAGGCCAAACAGGGTGCCGTTAGCGATGTTGAGCGCGTCATCGAAATCGGTCGCCCGAATAACCGAGACGACCGGTCCGAAGATCTCCTCCTGGGCAAGGGAGGACCGGGGGTCGACGTCGGCGAACACGGTCGGTTCGACGTAGTAGCCCACGTCCGGCCCGGCCTTCCCCCCGGCGATGAGCCGGGCATCGTCTGTGCCTATGCCGATGTAGCTGAGGCTCTTCTGGCGAGCGCGATCGTTGATCAAAGCCGAAAAGTCCGGGTTCTCTTCGGCCGGGCCCACCTTCAGCTCCCCAACCGCCTCGCCAAACCGGGCGACAACGTCGTCGTAGATCTCGTCGACCACGATGAGCCGGCTCATGGCGGAGCATTTCTGGCCGCCGAATCCGAAACCACTGGCAACTGCCGCACTCACGGCGTAATCGAGGTCGGCGGTCTCGTCGATTATCAACGCATCTTTTCCGCCCATCTCCAACTGGACCTTTTTGATCCAGAGCTGGCCGGGGTGCACCTTGGCGGCGCGCTCGTTGATCCGAACTCCGATGTTCAGTGAACCGGTGAAATTGATGAAGCGGGTGCGGTGGTGGTCGACGAGATGATCGCCAATTTCGGCGTCCTGGCCCGTAACCAGATTGAACACTCCTGGCGGGAAGCCGGCCTCCTCAACGCACTCCATGAACTTCTGGGCGACGATCGGGGTATCCGGCGACGGCTTGAGCACCAACGTGTTGCCCACGGCTGCCGGGCCCACCGCCATACCCGTGAGAATCGCCAGCGGGAAGTTCCACGGCGAAATCACCGCTCCGGCGCCGAGGGGTCGCAGCATGGTGGTGTTTTCTTCGCCGGGGTAAGGAAATGTCTCCAGCGGCTCGGCCAGAGGCAACGACTGGGCCGCGTAGTACTCAACAAAGTCGATGGCCTCGGCCGCGTCTGCGTCCGCTTCGGCGTAGTTCTTAGCTGCTTCGAAGCTCATCCAGGCTGCAAGCTCAAACCTGCGCCGCCGCAGAACCGTTGCCAAAGCATGGAGTAGATCGGCGCGTTCACTCATTGAACGCGCCGACCAAGCCGGGAACGCATCCCAGGCCCCTTCGAGAGCCCGATCGACCTCACCAGGTCCCGCCTGCGCCGACCGGCCGATGAGTTGGCTGATGCTGGCCGGATTGTGTGACTCCATCCAGGCACCCGTCTCGACCCGTTGGCCGGAGATAATCAGCGGATAATCGGCCCCCAGCTGGTCACGGACTTCTTTCAGGGCAGCCTGGTAGAGCTCGACATTGGTCCGGTCCGTGAAATCGGTCAGCGGTTCGGTGCTAAAAGTCACGTTTCCTCCACAGGTCGGAGGATAGAACCTGGAGCCGTGGGTCTAGTGGCCCGTAAGGTCTAGTGGTCTAGGGCGGCGCTCGCTATGGTCCCGCCGATGATCCACGACGACCACCCCTTCCAGGACCCGCCCGACGAACGCGATCCGGTACGCCAGTTCCGGGGCCGGCTGGTAGCGCCGGTAACGGTGGTCACCGCGGGAGGAGAGGATTCGCGGGCCGGGCTTACCGTGTCCTCGCTCATGGTCGCCGAGGGCGATCCGGCCTCAGTGCTCGCCCTCATCGGTCCAACTACCGATTTGTGGGAACAGATAGAGGCCACGGAGGCTTTTGTGGTCCATATCCTCGACGATGCTCAGCGAGAGCACGGCGAAGCCTTTGCCGGCACAAGACCCCGGCCCGGAGGACCTTTCGCCGAGGTCGAGGTGACGCAGAGCCCCTGGGGCCCGGTATTGGATTCGCTCCACAACCGGCTGTTTTGCCGATTGGCCGACAGCAAAACCTTGCCCTTTCACCAACTCGTAGAAGGCCTGGTTGAGAAAGCCGAAGTTGCGGATCTGGATGACCCGGCTACCTATTTTCGGGGTGGCTACCGCAGGCTCGAAAAGA
This sequence comes from uncultured Gammaproteobacteria bacterium, assembly GCA_964195005.1. Lineage (GTDB taxonomy): Bacteria > Actinomycetota > Acidimicrobiia > Spongiisociales > SHLN01 > JAUXLW01. Next base: position 17,567 of record CAXMOO010000078.1, on the reverse strand, counting down.
AATAGTCCTGGTTTTCGCGACTTCCGGGTAGCCTGTCCCGGCGGGCGGAGCGACTGGACCAATGAAACTTCGCCGTACCCTCGTCTCCCTTCTCAGCGTGTTCCTTCTCGGCGCGGCCGGTCTCGGGTCTTACGTCGTCAAGTCGGGCGACACCCTGTCGGCCATCGCAATCGAAAACGGAACCTCGGTCGCCGCCCTCGTCAATGCCAACAACATCTCCAACCCCAACCTGATTCGGGTCGGCCAGGTTCTCGAGATCCCCGGGAAATCCGAGCAGGACCAGTCGGTGGTTTACGTAGTGCGGCCGGGCGACACCCTGGCGGAGATTGCTGCGCTGTTTGGTCGACCAATGTCCGCCCTGGTGGCAGCCAATGGGATTCGGAACGTCAACTTCATCGTCTCCGGCAAGCCGCTGACCATACCGGCTGCGGAAAAAGCGGCCGCCCCGGACCCTCCCAACAAGAAGGCCCCCGTCAAGGAAGCGCCCGCTCGGAAGGAACCTCCCGCCAAGAAGAAACCGGCGCCACTCCGGACCCATGTTGTGAAGTTCGGCGAGACTCTCGGCGGTATTGCCATCCGGTACGACACATTCACCGCAGCTCTCATGGAGGCCAATGGCATCACCAATCCCAACTTCATCCGGGCGGGAGCAAAGCTCGTGATTCAAGAGTCCGCTACCAGGCTGACCTGCCCGGTGCCAAGCGCCGTCTTCATCAACGACTTTGGCTTTGCCAGGCCCAACGGTCGAACACACGAGGGGAACGACCTGTTCGCTCCTCGAAACACTCCCGTCAGGGCCCCCATCGCCGGCACGGTCGAGCGAATCGACGGCCGTCTCGGCGGCCTCCAGTTCTGGTTGTACGGAGACGATGGCCGCACCTACATCGGGTCCCACCTGGACGGCTTCGGTCCCGCCGGTCGCGTCGAGGCCGGGGAGATCATCGGCTACATTGGCGACACCGGAAACGCCAAAGGAGCCAAGCTCCACGTCCATTTCGAAATCCTGGTCGACGGGGAGTCGATCAACCCCTACTCCGACCTCAAGGCGGTCTGCGGCTAGGCGGGTTTGTCATGTCCTCCTGGGGGTGGGTGAGGAGGGGGAGGCTTAAAGCCTCTCGAGTCCGGTTCCCATCTTCCTCCTTGGGGAGGACCGCCTGAGCGTAGTGATGGCGAAGAGGGGGAGGGGTTCCTGGCACGCTCCCGGGTCTTTTATCCGTTGGCGACGTTGCGGCTGATGATTTCGTCTACGTCGTAGCTGAGGATTGTGAGGGTGTCGGGGATGGCGAGGATGTTCCAGGGCTCGGAGTTGACACGCCAGCGGACGAACCATTCGTAGGACACTGTGATCGGGTAGGCGGCGAGGCTGGGATGGCACGAGGCTGATGCCCCGGGAGAAGCACAGGTCTTGGTCTGGTATTCGTGGCGAATAATCCCGTCCGGATAGTCGGTGAGATTGGGGAAGGTGACTTCGGGGAAGTTGTCGGTGGCGCCGTCGCCCCAGTCGACGTGGACTTCGGCGACCTTGATCTCGGCGGTGAGCACGTTACCGGTCACCGGCGAGACGATCGCGTCGGTGATGGGAGCGGGGGGAGTGACACTGATGAACGTTTCCAGCCCGGTGATGCCCACCGTCGGGCTGGTATTGGGATTCGGCACCGCATGGATGTGCGGCTCGACGATGTCCCACACCAGTTCGATGTTGGTGGCGGTTTCTAACGGTTCTGACCGACAGGGCGGAGCAAACCAGTCGAATACGATGGGCCCGCCCGGTCCGCCGAGGTCGTAGCCGAAGTGGAGCGTGAGGTCTCCGGAGATTCCGAACGCCACCCACAATGTCTCAACGGTGGTCCAGTACCAACATTCGATCCCCGAAACGTTGGTCACGTTGACATCGATGATTTCGGGAGGTGCCCGGCTGGTGGCAGTGCTTGAGATGATGTCGCCGCCGGCTGTGCGGCAAACTGTGAAGTCGGCGTACTCGAATCCGTCTACCAAGCGTGTCTCGTGCCAGCAATACAGGACAGAGTCCTCCGCTTCCTGGGCAGACGCCGGTGCCAGCTGGGTGATCAGCGAGACCGAAACCAAGAATGCCACCGCGGCGGATCTCATGGAATTTCGGTCCGATCGGTCAGGTCACAATCAACCTCCCAGAGATCGCCTGGCCCACTCCACAATCGCGCCAGCCTCCAGGTCCCGCCTTCCCCTCTAGGCCAAAGTATCCGCACGCCATTCTGCGCGCGGTCTGGACCCAGGAGCTCGCTCAAATCCATTTCGAATTCAACGACGAGGCAGTGGGACTGGTCGAGGAGGATCTCCTTGACGGTAAGGTCGACTCCGGCTTCCGCTGGTGCTGCGAGAAATTCGGCGGCCGGCATTGCGTCGACCGCCGCATCGTAACTGCGCTGTAACGCCACGATGTCGGGGAGCGCCGACTCGTCTTTTCGATAGATGGCGTCGAACCACCGCACGTAGAGATCTTCCAGGATCAGCTCGACTTCGGCGATGCGGGCTTCGGGGTTGATGGTCGTCGTAGTGGTTGTCGTGGCCGCGGTCGTGGTGCTGGTGGTCGTCGAGGTAGTGGTCGGAGGGAGCGAGGTGGTCGTTGGGGCCGGCGTGGTGTCGGCGGTGGCCGCACCAGAATCCCGGAGCAGCAAACTTGCGAGAGCCACGGCCATGACCACGATGAGTGCTATCACGACCCCGACTCTCCACCCATAGTTCATCTCGACCCCGGCCTTCAGCACATGCATCGTACTGGGAAAACCTGACTGCGCCTAGACTCCAGTGTTAATGGTAACTAACGTATATCCACAGGATTTAACAGTGTATTGTCAGCCCCGGATTCGGCGCCGCAAATCGGTCGCCAGGTTGCCCCGGCGGCCAACCGCTACTCCGTCGAGCCCAAGCCAATCGGCCATCAGCTTCAGCTCCACGGCCAGTTGCCCAGCTACCCGGTCAACGGGACGACCTGGTTCCACGAAGGCGGCGGGCACCCGCAACAGGCGGGCCTTGCGGTCGGCCTTGAGATCGACCCGCCCCACCAATTCCCCGTCAAGGAGAAATGGATACACGTAGTAGCCGTACCGGCGTTGCGGTTTGGGGACGTAGATCTCGATCCGGTAGTCGAAGCCGAAGAGGCGGCTCACCCGGGGACGCGCCCAGATGAGTGAGTCGAACGGACTGAGCAGCCTGGCGCCCGTGACGCGGCGTGGCAGCACGGCATCTGGATGCAGGTAGGCCTGATCCTTCCAGCCTTGCACCGTGACTTCCTGCAGCCGGCCGGAAACGGCGAGCTTTTCGAGGAGAGGTCGGGCTTCGGGGACCCGGATCCGGTAGTAGTCGGCTAGATCTGCCGCGGTGCCAACGCCGTGAGCCCGGGCGGCCTTAAGCAGCAGGCGCCGCTGGGCTTCGGCCCGACCGAAGCGCTGCCGCCTGGCTTCGGCGGGGATCGCGCGGCTCGAAAGGTCGTACACGCTCTTGAACGTGTAGTCACGGCCCCTGGTAGTGATCCTCCCGGCGGCATTGAGCCATTCGAGGGCCGTCTTGCCGTTGTGATATCCCCACCACGGCCCGGTGCGACTCCCGGGGTTGTCCAGGTCCGATACGGTGAGCGGTCCCTTGCGGGCCACTTCTCGGTAGATCGAATCGATGTAGCGGGGGTTGTCCTCGAGGAGCTTGAGCGCCCGGCCCCACGGCTCCATGTCCTTCATCCGATACCGGAGCAGCGAATAGTCGTCGGTCGACATGAAAGAGGCCTCGTGGCCCCAATACTCGAAGACTTCGGGCCCGTTGATCCACTCGTCGAGTCGATCACGGTCGTACGAGCCGAGGCGAGAGAAAAACGGCATGTAGTGGGCTCTCACCGCCACGATCACGGAATCAAGCTGGATCACGTGCAACCGGCCTATCACCCGGCGAAAATGGCGAACGTCGACTCGTCCTGCAGGCCGCGGCCCTGCCAGGCCCTGGGCTGCCAGGGCGATACGGCGAGCCTGGGGGAGGGTGAGGGATCTCATGCGGCGCAGCTACGCTAACCCGATGACCAGTGACACCAGGCGGGTGTGGCTCACGACCCTCGGGTGCGCCAAGAACCAGGTCGATTCAGACAAACTCTCCGCAATTCTGGCGGATGCCGGATACGCAACCGCAGATTCACCGGATGATGCCGATGTGGTGATGGTCAACACCTGCGCATTCATCGAGGCCGCCCGTGAAGAGTCGGTCGACACCATCATCGAGCCGGAAGACGCCAAGCGAGACGACGCGAAGCTGGTAGTGCTCGGTTGCATGGCGCAGCGCTTTGGGGTGGAGGTTGAGGAGGCGTTTCCAGCCGCCGACGCGGTGCTGGGGCTCGACCGTTATGGGGAGCTGGTGGGGACGCTCGACCGGCTGACCAACTGGCAGCCGGTACGTCTGCTTCGTAGCCCGATGGACATCCTGTACGAGGTTCGCCGTCCCACGCTCACCACTCCTTACGCATACGTCAAGGTGGCCGAAGGATGCGACAAGCCCTGCACCTTCTGTGCGATTCCGCTCATCCGCGGCAAGCAGCGGTCGCGGCCGCCGGTCAACATTCGCCAAGAGGTCGAGGAGTTGGCTGCGGACGGGGCTCGGGAGATTGTTCTCGTCGCCCAGGACCTGGCGGCCTACGGGAGGGACATCGACGCACCGGGAGGAATCGAGGACCTGCTCCGGTTCGTGTCCGATATCGAGGGCGTGCAGTGGTTCCGCTTGCTCTACCTGTATCCCCGGGAGATCCGCCCGGCGCTGATCGCCGAGATGACTTCGAACCCCCGCATCGCCCCCTACTTCGATCTCAGCCTGCAGCATGCCTCGCGGCACTTGCTTCGAGCGATGAAACGTCCCGGCGACGGCGACCGCTTTCTGGAGCTCATCGGCGATATACGCTCCGGTAATCCGCAGGCGGCCACCCGCTCGAGCTTCATCGTCGGGTTTCCCGGCGAAACTGAAGCCGACGTCGAGGAGCTTGCCGAGTTCCTGGAGACAGCCGGGCTCGACTGGGCAGGGTTCTTTCCGTATTCAGCGGAAGAAGGTACTCCGGCCGCCGACCTCCCCGGGCGACTCCCCAATGACGTGGTGGGGGAAAGGCTGCGCTACCTGCAGAGCCTCCAGGAAGAAATCACAGCCGAACGCAACGCGGCAATGGTGGGCCGAACCCTCGAGGTTCTGGTCGACGGGGTAGAAGACGGCCGACCCTACGGGCGCTCCTACCGCGAGGCCCCCGAGATCGACGGCGTCATCGAGTTCGACCACGGCAAACCGGGCGATCTGGTGGATGTACTCATCGACGCTTCATACGGGAGTGAGCTGGCAGGTACCGTCGTTGAGTGACCCGCTCGGCGTCGAGGTCATCGCTGTGGGAACCGAGTTGCTGCTCGGCCAAATCGTCAATACCAATTTTGCCACCATCGGTGCCGCGCTGGCCGAGGCCGGGCTCGACAGCTACCACCAGGTCGTTGTGGGCGACAATCTCGAACGGCTGGCTGCCGAAATCAGCGCGAGCCTCGAACGGGCCGATGCGGTGATTCTCACCGGGGGAATCGGGCCCACCCAGGACGATCTCACCCGGGAAGGCATCTGTGCCGCCACCGGCCTCGAGATGACCTACAGCGAGGAGTATGCCCGGCACCTCGAGGACTGGTGGGCATCCCGCGGCCGGGAAATGCCGGCCACCAATTACAAGCAGGCCGAGCATCCTGCCGGCGCCAGGCTGATCGAGAACAGAAAGGGAACCGCCCCGGGCCTGGATATCGACCTGGCAGGCAAGCGAATCTTCGCTCTGCCGGGGGTACCGGCCGAGATGGGGCCCATGCTGGCTGCCCATGTGATTCCCGAGTTAGTGGCGGTGCAGGGAGGAGAGTTAGCCGTTCTCAAGAGCCGGGTGTTGCGCTCCTACGGCCTCAGCGAGTCCCGGGTTGCCGAGGTTCTCGCCGACCTGTACGAAGCCCAGGCCAATCCCACGATGGCTTTTCTGGCATCGGCCGGCGAGATCAAGATCCGGCTCACCGCCAAGGCAGCCACCGAGGACGAAGCCGATGCCTTGATCGCCCCGGTCGAGGTCGAAGTCCGAAAGCGTCTCGACTCGATCTTCGGCTCCGACGATGAGACGCTCGAGCAGATCATCTTCGACGCCCTGGAGTCCAAGGGCTGGACCATGGGAACGGCTGAGTCGGCCACCGGGGGGATGCTCGCGGCTCGTCTGACATCCGTTCCCGGTGCCTCCAATCACTTTCGGGGGAGCGTGGTGGCCTACGCCGCTGAGCTCAAGGCGACGCTGCTTGGAGTCTCCGACGATACGATCGCCGCCGGGGTGGTGAGCGAAGAGACGGCGCTGGCCATGGCCGAAGGCGGCCGTTCGACCCTCGGGGTCGATGTGGTGGTGGCTGTGACCGGTTCGGCCGGGCCCGACGCCCAGGAGCAGGCAGTCGGGACGATGGTGGTGGCAGTCGCCACGCCCGAGAGGAGTCGGGCCAGGAGTTTCAAGATGCCGGGAGACCGCGAGCGAGTTAGGGCTTACACCACCACCGCCGCTCTCCACCTGGTTCGGTTGGCCGTCACCGATGAGTGGTGGTGAGGGCTCGGCTGGTGCCGGCGGCCGACTCGCTCGGCCAAGAGCGGCGCCGGGCATTGTGATCCCCGACTATGAGCCGCGTGTCTTCGCCGGGATCGCCCTGGATCCCGACCTCCGCTACGGACTTGCCGCCCATCTGAGGACCAACCTGGCTGGTGAACAGCTGCCGGGGAGAAGCTCACCCGCTGAGAACTGGCACATCACGCTCCGATTCGTGGGGAAAGTGAGCCAGACCGATTACGAAAAACTGCTGGCCAGGTTGGATGAGGCCGACCTGGGGAGCGGCTTCGCCCTCGGCTTTGCCGCCCTGGGAGCGTTCCCCAAGCCGGCCCGGGCTACGGTGCTTTGGCTCGGCGTGGACCGCGGCGCCGACGAGCTGTGCCGGCTCGCTGCCGTTGTTGAAGAGGCGACGGTTTCAGCGGGCTTCAATCCCGAAGAGCGGCCGTTTCATCCTCACCTCACCTTGAGCAGGATCCGTCCTCCTCGAGACGTACGGCCTTTCATCCATCAGGTACCCGCTTTCCCTCTCAGTCAAACTGTTGATCATGTCACGGTGTTCGAGAGTCACCTTGGGCGCGGGCCAGCGGTGTATGCACCGCTGGCCCGCTTCGCGCTGTCTTAGGAAGGCTCCTCGAATACGCCGAGGATGTTGCCTTCGCTGTCTTTGAACCAGGCTGCGCGGAGGCCCTCTTCGGTCGTGGCTACTCCGTCCTCGGTCTTCAGCTCGTCGAGATCGTACTCCTCAAATACGACTCCGTTGGAACGGAGCTCAGCCACTGTATCTGGGACGCTGCTCACCGCCCAACCACCAGCGGTGGCTTGGTTGGTGCCGGCGAACGGCGATGGATAGAGCAGGAACCTGGCTTGGCCTGATTCGTAGAAGGCGCCGCCGTCGGGCAGCTCCTGGGTGGGCTTGAGCCCCAGCTTGTCCTGGTAGAACGCCTTGGCCCTGGCAATATCCGAGGCAGGTAGTGATAGCTCGATCGTGTGGTCGGCGAGCATGCTGTCCCCTTTCTAGGTGATCCCCCACGTTACTCGTCGCCGGAGGGCCGAAGTCGAAAGCGAACGGCGCACGTCCTAATCACGTTGGGTAGGCTTGGGTGGTCGGGTACGTTGCCCGACTGCAAGTGGTCGAAGGAGCGGAGGAGGTTCGACTGTGAGGTTCAGATTACGAAGAATGTGGCTCGTCATTTCGGTGGTGGCGTTGACTATGGGCTTACTGCCGGCGCCGGCCTCGGCTCACGGTCAGGGCTGGCTTACCACTCAGGATCCATTTATTACGCTGACGGTTCCGGGTACCGTCCAGGGGATCATCACCGTAGGCGAGAGCATCAACGGGTTCACGTTTGAAGGGCTACCCGACGGGCTCGGAGCGATTAACGGTGCAGGTAACACTGTGGACGTGTACGTGGCTCATGAGCAATCCACCGTGCCGTTCCCGCCGCTCAGCGGCGCCATCGGCCCGCCGCTCTCCGATTTTGAGGACGCGTCGGTTTCCAAGATCACCCTCGATCGCGACAGCGGTGCGTTCCTGGCCGGCGAGGTCGTAGTTCCGTCCAGCGCCGGCTTCATTCGGTTCTGCTCGGCATTCCTGGCCACCCGCGGACATGGATTCCCCAACCCGTTCTTCTTCGCCAATGAGGAGTCGAACGACGTCATCGACGTGCCGGCAGGGGCCACCTATGGTGCCGACCCGTCGCTTGCAGGCCAACGGCAGGCGGGCTACGTCGTTGCTTACGACACGATTACCGGGGAATTCAAGCCGATACCAGGGATGGGCCGGCTCAACCACGAGAACACCATTGTGGTCCCAGGCAGGTGGGACAAACAGAGGGTGATACTCACCACCGACGACACCTTCAGCGGACCTTCCGCTCAGCTCTACGAGTACATAGCGCGCAACGCCGCGTCGGTATGGGCGGACACGGGCAGCCTGTGGGCGTTCCGGGTGACGGGTGTCAACGGAGTCCCGATCGATCCGTTGGATCCGTTCAACGGAGCCAACGACTACCTGGATCTCGATCCGGGTGAGAGCTTCCAGGGCGAATTCATCCGGGTACCGGACGATGTCGCCGACGGGACAACAGGGGATGCTCCGCAGACCGCCTTGGAGGACTGGTCGAACGCCAACAACGTTTTCCAGTTCCTTCGTCTCGAGGACCTGGCCACCAACAAGAGCAGACCCCGCGTGGTGTACATCGCCGACACGGGTCGCAGCCGGGTGGTGCCTGATCCTGTTACCGGACGGCTGATGCGGGGCCCGAGTGGGACGGTTGGATTGACCGACAACGGGCGCATCTTCAAGATGGTGATGAACAAGGACAATCCCAAGCTGGTGAACAGTCTGACGATCCTGGCCGACGGAGACTCGACCGATCCGAGGGTGGCGGTGCCGTTCGTTGCTGCCGACAACATCGACACGAGCCGCCACAGCTTGATGGTGCAGGAGGACAATGACAACGCCCGTATCTGGCGCTATGACCTGGCAGCCGGGACGTGGGAGGTCGTTGCGACCGTGAACGACTTGGATGGCGAGTCGAGCGGCATCATCGACGCATCTCACTGGTTCGGCCCTGGAGCCTGGCTCCTCGACGTGCAATCGCACGGTGTCTTCCAGAAGATGGAGGTCGTGCCCAACCCCGACGACCCCGGGGTCTTGCCTGATCTCACCAAGAAACGCGAGGCAGGTCAGCTGATCTTGATGAAGATTCCCGGATCCTGACCAAATAGGCATACAAGACGACTGGGCCCGGGATTCCCGGGCTCAGTCGCGTTCGGCCTAGTCGCGGTCAGGGCGGAACAGATCATCATGGAGGCGCAACGCGTAGCGATCGGTCATGCCCGCCACGTAGTCAATCACCTGTTGGAGGACGTCGGCTTCGGCCTGGCGGAAGGAATCGGGGATCTCCCGCGGGTTGTCGAGGAAGTGGTCGACCAGTTCGTGGATCACGGTGAAGACCTGGCGGCGGCGGGCTTCGGACTCAGGCCGGAGATAAACCCGGTCGAACATGAAGTCGCGCACCTCGTGCATAATGTCGAGGGTTGCCGGGGCCATGGCCACTTCGCCGCTGTTGTGCGATTCCTCGATTACGGCTTCGATCATTGCCGACACCCATGGGCTGCCCGGCTCCCCAAAAAGCTCCCGGGATCGTCGTGGCAGGTCGGCCGGTTCGATTATCCCCGCCCGGGTGGCATCCGTGACGTCGTGGGTGAGGTAGGCGATGCGGTCGGCGAAACGGCACAGCGACCCCTCAGGCGTGGCAGGCGGAGGCTCGATCTTCCATGAGTGCGCCCGCACGCCGTCAAGCACCTCCCAAGTGAGGTTGAGAGGCTCGAGGACCCGGAAAATGCGCAGCGCCTGGGCGGAGTGGAGCCATTCGGCGCCGACATAATCGGCGAGGGCTTCCTCCCCGATGTGGCCGAATGGCGCGTGACCCACGTCGTGACCAAGACAGATGGCTTCCGTGAGCGCTTCGTTCAGGCCCAACACCTGAGCCAGGGCCCGGCCGATCTGTGTGACCTGGAGTGTGTGGGTGAGGCGGGTGACGTAGTGATCGTCCTCGGGGTTGATGAAGACCTGGGTTTTGTGCTTGAGGCGGCGGAAGGCCTTCGAATGGAGAATGCGATCCCGGTCGCGCTCAAAGGACGTCCGGTACGGATCAGGGTCCTCGGGGGTCTCCCGGCCCTTCGACTGTGTGGAGCGGGTAGCGATGGGGGCGAGGAGGTCCTCATCGGCCTCGCGGGCCATCCGATCTCGCTTCAGCAGTGGGTCTTCGATGATGGCTCCCGGTCCTCGAGTCTTTGCCCGCTCCGTAGGATGGCAGAGATCTCACCGGACGAGAAGACGTGATCGACCTAGCGCTGACACCCAATGCCCGCCAAGTGCTGGAGCGCCGCTATCTCTTGCGCGACGAGACCGGGACGCCGACTGAGGAACCGGAGGCGATGTTCCAGCGGGTCGCCACCGACATTGCCTCAGCCGAGGCGGAGTGGGGCGGCGATCCCTCGGCCTGGGCTCCGCGCTTCTACGACCTCATGGCATCGATGGCGTTTCTGCCCAATTCGCCGACGTTGATGAACGCTGGTCGGGAGTTGCAACAGCTGGCAGCCTGTTTCGTTCTCCCTGTGGAAGATTCATTGGATTCGATCTTCGACACCCTCAAACTAACGGCCAAGATCCACCAATCCGGTGGCGGGACCGGGTTCTCGTTCTCCAAGCTTCGTCCCCGGGGGGATCTCGTTTCCACAACGAGGGGGGTGGCCTCCGGCCCGGTTTCTTTCCTCGAGATCTATGACGCTGCCACCGAGCGCATCAAACAGGGCTCGTTCCGACGCGGCGCCAACATGGGGATTCTGGCCGTCGACCATCCTGACATCGACGAGTTCATCGGCTGCAAGCTCGACGGCGCCATTTCCAATTTCAACATTTCGGTCGGGGTCACCGAGGATTGGATGGCGCAGGCGCTGGCGGGCGAGGACTACGAGATCGTCAATCCCCGCAGCGGTGAGTCAGAAGGAACGGCCTCGGCCGCCGAGGTGTTTGCCAGGCTATGCGAGGCGGCCTGGAGCTCCGGTGACCCGGGAATCGTGTTCCTCGACCGCATCAACGAGCCACGGACGAACCCCACACCGCAACTCGGAGTAATCGAATCGACCAATCCGTGTGGAGAGCAGCCGCTGCTTCCGTTCGAGGCCTGCGTCCTCGGCTCGGTGAACCTGAGCCGATTCGTCGATGACGGCAATATCGATTGGGAGCCCCTTGGCGAGGCGGTGCGGCTTGGGGTCCGGTTTCTCGACAACGCCGTGGAGCGCTCGCATTATCCGGTTCCTGAGATAGAGGAAATCCACAAGCGTGGCAATCGCAAGGTTGGCCTTGGTGTAATGGGCTGGGCTGACTTGTTGGTCGCAGTCGGCACTCCATACGACTCGGTCGGGGCAGTGACATTGGGAACTGACGTGATGGCGTTCATCCAGGAGGCCGCCGACGCTGCCTCGGAGGAGCTGGCAGGGGAGCGGGGCTCGTTTTCCAATTGGGAGGCATCGATCTACGGACCCCGGGGGGAGAACCGTCCCATGCGTAACGCCACCCGGACGACGATCGCCCCCACCGGGACCATCAGCATTATTGCCGGGTGTTCCTCCGGCATTGAGCCTCTGTTTGCCCTCGCATACCACCGGCGGGTCATGGAGGGGACCGTTCTGGCCGAGTTCGATCCCCAGTTCGAATCACTCGCTCGCGAGAACGGCTTCTGGAGTGAAGGGCTGGCGGAACAATTGCTGGAGCAGGGGAGTGTCGAGGGGCTTGAAGACGTCCCCGAGGACGTTCGGCGGCTGTTCGTGACGGCGCACGAGATCGACTCGGAATGGCACGTACGTCACCAGGCAGCTTTCCAGGGCCACGTCGACAACGCGGTGTCGAAGACGATCAATCTTCACAAGGAGGCCACCGTGGATGATGTGGCTACGGTCTATCGCCTCGCATACGAGTTGGGTTGCAAGGGCATCACGGTTTACCGCGACGGGTCCAAACAGTGGCAGGTGCTGAACCGGGGCCGGCCCACCGGCACCGACATAGGCACTATCGAAGGCTCGGCACCGGAAGCAGTGGAGGACCTACCGGTCATTCCGCCCGCACGTGGCCAGAGCTTGCTGGAGGTGTGTCCGGTGTGCGGTCAGCCATCATTTGAGTTCGCCGAAGCATGTGGCAAGTGCCACAGCTGCGGGCATTCCACCTGCTGAGCCCGCGTCGAGCCTCAGCTACCGATCTCGGCAACCAGCGCTTCGAACTCGGCCCAATCGTGCACATCCCTCGCCCCCGCTACCGGCTCGTTCCACGGACGTACGAATCGGCACATGACCTTGTCGGGTCGATTCACGGTGATGCCCTCGATATTGCGCGGGGCGTCGTCGAGGTAGACGTCGCACAGAACGCTCCACTTGGGCGTCGACCATTCCACGACGTGGACTTCCCGCGTTGGGAGCTCGTGATCGGCGATCCAGGCCAGGGTGTCGGACACCGCCCAATCCGGTTTGGTGGTGATGATGACGATTTCGTGCTGAGCAGTTAAGCGCTCCAGGGCAGGAACCGCCGCCGGATAGGTCTCCAGGTGGCGGAAAAGGCTGCCGTTCCCGAAATCCTCGGCCCACTTCCAGAAGGCGGGTATGTCGGGGAAGTGGGTGAGCTGCTCCATGCCGTCCCACATCGTCACTGATTCTGGTTTGAGCTCCGAGCCGAACTCTGCGTTATAGCGGTCGATCCAGCCTTTGTTGAAGTCGGCAACTACGCCGTCGAGATCGATGCCGAGGCGCATCGGGCGGACACTAGTGTCCCGCGTCACAAGTCCTGCACAGAATCTCGCCGGGCCTCGACGCCCCTGGCTGCGTCCTCGTTCTCGACGTAGCCCCGCCATGCCTTCGTCCTGCGTCCTTGCCGTGAACGCCGAGTCCTCGGCGATATCAGCACAAACTTACGACGCAGGACACTAGGCGGTCCATCGGAAAAAGCGTGTGCTCGCGTACGCCCTTCTCGCCCAAATCGCCATGCACTCGATGGTCGAGACACGCCTTAGTGTTCCATCCACAGCCACTAGGAATCACTGACAAAGGGTTGGGCCCTTGGAAGAAGCAACCATGGTCGAGACGGGTCACCCCCGCCGTTGGTGGGTGTTGGGGGTCATGTGTGTGAGCCTCATCCTGGTGGTGGCGGGCGTCAGCTCACTCAACCTTGCCATCCCCTCGATTCGAGACGCGCTCGACGCCACGAACACCGAGCTCTTGTGGATCTTCGATTCCTATGCCCTCGTTTTTGCCGGTTTGTTGCTCCCGGCGGGGGCGCTCGGCGATAGATTCGGCCGGAAAGAGGCGCTCGTCGCCGGCTTTCTCATCTTCATGGGCGGCGCCCTGGCTGCATCATCTTCCGGGTCTGCCATGCAGTTAATCGCCTCGCGATCCGCCATGGGGGTGGGGGCCGCCCTGATCATGCCGGCCACGCTGTCAATCATCACCGTGGTGTTCCCGCCGCACGAGCGCGCCAAGGCGATCGCCATCTGGGCCGGCTTCGCCGGAGCCGGAGGCGCCATCGGAGTATTGGGTGGGGGCCTTCTGCTAGAAGCGTTTTGGTGGGGCTCGGTTTTCTTCATCAATATTCCAATCGCTGTGGTTGCCCTCGTGGCGGTCGTCGCCATAGTTCCCACTTCTCGCGACGAGAACCGGCGGGCGTTTGATCCGGTGGGGGCGCTTCTATCCATGGCCGGGCTCACCGCGATGCTGTTCGCCATCATCGAGGGTCCGGAGCGAGGCTGGACGAATGGGCTCGTGCTGGGCTCGTTTGCAGCCGCGACCGTGCTGCTGGTTGGCTTCATCCGCTGGGAGCTCCGGGTCGACGCGCCGATGCTGGATCCTCGCTACTTCCGAAACCGCTTCTTCGCCCTCGGGAGCGTGGCCATCACCCTCTCTTTCCTGGCGATGTTCGGAATGTTCTTCATCATCACGCAGTACTTCCAGTTTGCCCAGGGCCACTCGCCGTTGGCAGCTGGCGTCAGGACGCTTCCGTTCGCAGCCACCATGGTGGTGGTGGCGCCACGCAGTGCCGCAGTAGCCGCCAAGGTCGGAGCGCGCAGGACCGTCACCGCCGGGCTGCTGGTTTCCGCGCTCGGAATGACAGGATTGGGCCTGGTGAGCCCTGGCACTCACTACGGGTTGGTGGTCATTGCCATCATCCTCATCGCGTCCGGCCTGGCCTTCTTGATGCCTCCCTCCACCGAGGCGATCGTGTCGTCGCTGCCGCGCGCCAAGGCCGGCGTCGGCTCGGCCGTCAACGACACCACTCGCGAGGTGGGGGGCGCGGTGGGTATTGCTCTGCTCGGCTCGCTGCTGTCGGTGGGATATAGAAACGGGCTCGGCAACGTCACCGACGGCCTTCCCGCCCAAGCGGCGGCGGCAGCAGAAGACTCCATCGGCGCGGCGATCCAGGTGGCAGGACAGCTGGGCGGCGAGGTCGGCCGGGCGTTGGTCGACGCGGCCGCGCAAGCGTTCACAGAAGGTATGCAGGTGTCGATGTGGGTGGCGGCCGGTGTTCTCGTGGCCGCTGCCGGCATCGTGTGGTACTTCCACCCCGATCGGGATGCGGTGGGGACTGGGACCGTCCGCCACGAAACCGAGCCGACTTCCGAAGTGACCTGAGTCCCATACCCACCCGTTTCCCCCGCCGTGGAGAGGTGATTGCTATCGAACACACGTTCGGGTAGCGTGACTGCGTCCAGAAAGATAGACTTACAGCTCTGTAGTTCGCCCCGTGTAGTTTGTCACAGGCGACAGGTACATTGCGATGAGTCAACAAAGGAAGGGTTGAAAGTGGAGCGAGACGGAGCCCTCGACATGGCATTGTCCCAGATTGAGAAGCAATTCGGGACCGGCGCCATCATGAAACTGGGTGAAAGCCACGTGCGTAATGTCGCCGCCATTTCCACCGGCGCGCTGTCCCTCGACCTGGCACTGGGAATCGGGGGAGTGCCCCGGGGTCGCATTGTCGAGATATTCGGACCGGAAGCGAGCGGAAAAACGACATTGGCGCTCCATGTGGTGGCCGAGGCACAACGTAACGGGGGAATCGCCGCGTTTATAGACGCAGAGCATGCACTGGATCCGATATACGCCAAAGCTCTCGGTGGTCGCCGTATCATTAAAAAAATCTCTCAGCCGGACACCGGCGAACAGGCGCTCGAAATCACCGACATGCTGATCCGCTCGGGTGCCCTCGATGTCGTGGTCATCGACTCGGTGGCCGCTCTCGTTCCCCGTGTCGAGCTCGAAGGGGAGATGGGTCAGAGCCACGTTGGGCTGCAAGCCCGTCTCATGTCGCAGGCGCTGCGCAAGCTGGCCGGCACCATCAACCGCTCCGACACCACGGCCATCTTCATCAACCAGTTGCGGGAGAAGATCGGTGTGATGTTTGGAAGTCCCGAACCGACGCCCGGCGGTCGAGCCCTCAAGTTCTATTCGTCGGTCCGCATCGACATCCGGCGCATCGAATCGATCAAGGACGGCACCGATTTCAGCGGAAATCGGGTCAAGGCCAAGATCGCCAAGAACAAAGTGGCGCCTCCTTTCAAGATCGCCGAGTTCGACATCATGTTCGGTGAGGGGATCTCGCGAGAGGGCAGTCTCGTCGACGTGGCAGTTGAGCATGACATCGTTCGTAAGAGCGGTGCCTGGTACACGTTCGATGGCGATCAGCTTGGTCAGGGTCGTGAGAAGGCCAAGCTGTTCCTTCGCGAGAACCCGGAGGTGGCAATACAGCTCGAGGCCCGTGTCCTCGACGCGGTCGGGTTGGGTAGCGGGGAGGAGAGCGCTGAAGAAGGCAATACCGACGCCGGGGCTACAGACGAGGCCGAGACCGGAGAAGTCGAGCTCGTCGAGGATTAGATGGCCCGTCCCCGTCACTTGACACGTGGGGTAAGATTCGAAGAGCACACTAAAACTCGCGAAAACTAAGAGAGTCAACTGCAAATGAATACGAGCACGCCGGGGCCTAAACGCTGACGTAGCGTTACCAACCCGAGCGTGCTTATCGCGTTATGTGTGCCGAGCGTTAGCTCGGCACGCGCGCGTTTGGCTCTCCGGAAACGGAGACAGCATGGAATGGCTCGTAGCCACCATTGCCCTGGTGATCGGAGTAGGCGTCGGGCTGGCGATGGCGTTACTGCGCACCGGGGGCCACCGTAGCGACTCGCTGTTGTCCAAGGCAGAGAGGACGCTGCACGAGGCGGAAGTTCGGGCGATCGAGAAGGCGACGTCGTATCGAGGGGCTGAGGATCACAGCCTGGAATCCAGGAGGGTTGAAGTGGCAGCCGCCGAGGAGCGCATCGCCCGCCGGGAGGAAACTCTGGAGCAGCGAGAGGCCAACCTCGTCCAGCGTGACCAGAACGTCCAGGCTCGCGAGGTTGAGGTAGCGGATCTGAAGGAGCAAACCAGCGAGTTGCTCGGGCAAGCCCGCCGGGAACTCGAGCAAGTGGCGGACTACGACAGCCAGGCCGCCAAGGAGGTCTTGCTCGCCAAAGTGGAGGATGAGGCCCGGCGCGATGCAATGGTCCTGGTGCGAGAGCTCGAGCTGAAGGCGCGCGAGGAATCAGATCGACGGGCCCGACGCATTCTCATTTCGGCGATTCAACGGATGGCGGCTGAAGTGACTTCGGATTCAACCGTGTCGGTGGTTCATCTGGCCTCCGATGACATGAAGGGCCGGATAATCGGCCGGGACGGCCGGAACATCAAGTCCTTCGAGGCGATCACGGGAGTCGACCTGATTGTTGACGACACTCCGGAGTCGGTGACCCTGTCGACCTTCGACCCCATTCGGCGAGAGACCGCCAGGATCGCCCTGCAGAACCTGGTGGTGGACGGGCGCATCCATCCAGGCTCCATCGAGGAGGCACACGCCAAGGCGCAATCTGAGGTGGAGCAGAGCATCCGCGACGCCGGTGAATGGGCGCTGCTCGAGGTGGGCGTGGCCCGATTGCATGTCGAGCTGGTGACGCTGCTGGGACGCCTCAAGTACCGGACTTCCTACGGACAGAACGTCCTGGGCCATTCAGTTGAGGCTGCCCATCTGGCGGGGATGCTGGCGGCCGAGCTCGGGGTCGACGCCACCGAAGCTAAGCGAGCGGCTTTGCTGCACGACGTTGGCAAGGCCGTTAGCCACGAGGTTGATGGATCTCACGCCCTCATCGGGGCAGAGATAGCGCGACGCTTCGGCGAGGACCCGGCCATCGTGCATGCCATTGAGGCCCACCACAACGAGGTCGAGCCGCGGACGCTGCTGGCGACACTCACCCAGGCAGCCGACGCGGTATCCGCCTCCCGGCCCGGTGCCCGGCGCGAGACGCTCGAGTCGTACGTGCGGCGGCTGGAGCGGATTGAAGAGTTGGCTGCCGGATTTGACGGCGTCGACCGTGTGTTCGCGATGCAGGCAGGGCGC
>CAXMOO010000077.1:0-19852 GCA_964195005.1 uncultured Gammaproteobacteria bacterium | reverse complement strand
GGGACGACGACGTTTTGGGCGGGCCGGTCGGCATCCCTGAGCCGGGCCATTACGAGCTCGGCCGCCTGCATTCCCATTTTCCGACCGGCTTGGCTGATTGTGGTTAAACCCTGGTAGAGCAAGCGACCCAGGTGGGTGTCGTTGTACCCCACCAGGGAAACGTCTTGCGGGATCCGCAATCCGTGCTTTTGCAGGGCGTCGCGGGCTCCGAAGGTGGCCAGGTCGCTGGATGCGAATATGGCGGTCGGCAGGTTCCCGGCCTTACTGAGAAGTGCTTCGGGCCCCACCGCACCTCCGCCGGCGAGAATCTCGCCGGAGATCACATGGGGTTCGAGGTCGTGTGCTTTCATTGCCTGGCGGTAGCCGTTGGCCCGGTCACGAAATGCGACGCCGGGTCCGCCATCGATGTGCGCAATGGCCCGATGTCCGAGATCGAACAGGTGCTCCACTGCCAGCGTGCTTCCCAGCTGCTCATCCTTGGCGACGACGTCGATGATCGACGACTTGATGTGCCGTCCGACTAAGCCGATGGGCACCACTCGGGAGAGTTCTTCGAGCTCTTTGGTGGGTAGTTCGTTGCCGAGCAAGATCAGGGCGTCGACCCGGATTTCGAGGAACGACTCGATGGCCTGGCGCTCGGCCGACCGATCGTGTCGACCCAATTGGACGAATGCCCTATAGCCCTCGGGGGCTATGAGCTGGTTTACTCCATTGAGGGCTTCGGCGTTGAACGGCTCGTGGGTGCTGGACATTACAACGCCGATTGTTTGACTTTGCCGGCTGACCAAACTGCGGGCAGTGGCGTTGCGGCGGTAGCCGAGCTCGCTGGCTGCCGTGAGGACGGCTTGTCGAGACTTATCGCTCACACGCGGGGAATTGTTGATGACGAGGGAGACCAGAGACTTGGATACGCCGGCTTTCTCAGCTACGTCGCGTATGGTCGGCTGTCGCACTATTGACCCCTCGGTGCGTAGCCTTACCCTATCAGAGGGCTGCTTCCAGTAGATGGAAATCGGCGGGTGTTGGCCGGACCACTACTGGTCTGTCGTGGAAATAGCGCGGTGTCTATTTGTGCGGCGGACCACTAGGCACAGCCTTCGACCCAGCGTACCTCGGGCAGCCTCCCGGCCCTATAGGTCAGCACCATTCCGTCGGGGTCGGTCTCGAAGACCACGCGGAAATTGGCATCGGCCTCGTCTAGCGGCACGAACTCCAGGTACTTGCCGCCCTCGATGTAGAAATGCTGCCGCTCCTCAATCTTGCCGGGGAAGAGGTTGTGGATCTCCGCCTCTGTCATGCCAATCCCGGCTCCGGAGCGGGTGGTGACCGGTCCTGTCAGGACGTCGACCCGGGCCACGGTGCCGTTATTGACCATGAAGCTCACTCCCGGCACGTGAGGGTCGGCGGGGAGGTAGAAACACGGATCACCTTCAAACAACCCGATCTCGACCGCGAGCACATAGCCGGCCGCAACGGTGGCCTGGTCCGGAGTCATGCCTACCCGGACCGGACCCAGACCCCCGATGGTGATTACGGAATCATTGCTGATGTTGGGCCCGGTGAGTTGCGCGGTCGTGACCGTAGTTAACGAGGTGGAGCTCGAGGTTGTCGAGCTGGTCGAACTGGTTGTCGCCGACACGGTGGTGGCGGTAGGCGAGGAGGCCTGTGTTGTGGTCCCGGCATCGGTGCCGCCGCAGGCGGCAGCCACCAGCACCAGGGCCGACAAGGGGAAGATTGTGCGTCTCATCGCCGGGGAGGATAAGAGTGGTTAGGCCTCAGATGACGGTTTTCGCGGAAAACCCACCCCCAGGGCGCCCACAAACCCTGCGCCGGCTCCAGGTAAGCTGGCCCCGGGGGAAGATATCGTATGAACAGTCCTGCGACGACAGCGACGGTTGTTCTGGCGCTTCTGGCCGCTGCCTGTAGCAGTGATGGGGAGGCCGCCACAACCGTAACGAGCGGCGTCACGACGTCGGCTCCTCAAACCACCACGACGACCTCACCGCCGCCGACCACCACGACCGTGTTCACACCCACAACCGTGGCGCCCGATTCGGAGGGCACGCTGCCATCCGGTGCGTCGCTGACCCAATCATCAAAGCTGTCTACGGTAGGTCTGGGACCAGTTCGGGTTGGTATGACAGTGGCAGAAGCGGAGGCCGCGGCCGGGATGAAGCTGCCCGGTGAGCCGGACCCCGCCATCAGCCCCGACTGCTATTTCGTGGAGCCCGAATCAGGAATTCCTGGAGTCGGATTCATGGTGAACGAGGGCCGGATAGGCCGGGTCGACGTGTACGCATCCGGGACGGTGACCACACAATCCGGGGCCCGCATCGGGATGACCGAGCAAGAAATCATCGCCCTCTTTCCCGACCGCATTGAAGAGAGCTTCGAGTATCGCGTGGACGGTAAGGCTCTCGTGTTTGTGCCGGTCGACGAGGTCGATCGCGATTTCCGTGTCGTCTTCGAGGTTGATGGCGGGTTTGTCACCGGCATGAGGGGCGGGATTCTCCCGGCCGTCCAGCTGAATGAGGGCTGCGCCTAACTTGGCGGGGTCCGAGCCTCCTTACGGCTCGGTGGTGCCTTCGCGGCCGAAGTCGTCTTCGACCCTGACCACATCTTCGATCTCCGGCGACGACACTTCCACCAGCCTGGTGTTCTCGATTGCGGCGAATCGATGTCGGGCCCCAACCGGGATGCGGTGGGAGTCTCCGTGCTCCATTTCGATTGATTGCAGCTCGCCTTCGGAGTCCTCGAGGTGTAGCACCATCCGCCCTTCGAGCACGAAGATCGACTCGTCTTTCTCCTCGTGGTATTGGAGTGACAGGCGTTTTCCGGCCTCGATAAAGAGAATCTTGCCGACGTAGCGATCGGTCAGAGCCCAGATGAGCTCATGACCCCAGGGTTTATCGACCCGCGTGGCTGTTGCAGAATTGTCCATCTATCCCCAATGATATGGCGGCAAGAGTTCTGGGACGACTACTCGATAACACGTGGTGGCGTATTCTGAGTTTGTGGAATCAACGAGCCACCTGAGTTGGCCCCGCGGCGAAGGGACCATGGCACTGGTTCTGGGTATCGCCGGAGGCACCGGTAGCGGAAAGACCACAGTGGTAGATGCCATTCTGGAGGCATTGGCCGGCGAGCCGGTGGCCTTCATTGAGCACGACGCCTACTACCGGGACCTCCAGCATCTTGACTTTGAAGAGCGGGCTGCACAGAACTTCGATCATCCCGACGCATTTGAAACCGAGCTGATGGTGGAGCACATCCACCAACTGCGGAAGGGCATCGCCATCGACAAGCCTGTGTACGACTACGCAACTCATCTGCGGACTTCACAAACCACTCGAGTCGAGCCGGCCCCGGTGCTGGTGGTGGACGGCATTTTGGTTCTAGTCGAGGAGCGTCTCCGCGACGCCATGGATTTGAAAATCTTTGTCGACACCGATGCCGATGTGCGCCTGGTGAGGCGTATCCAGCGTGACATCCAGGAGCGGGGGCGCTCGCCCGACTCGGTTCTCGAGCAATACATGACGACCGTGCGGCCGATGCACCTCCAATTCGTGGAGCCCTCGAAGCGCTACGCCGACATCATCATCCCCGAGGGCTACAACCCGGGTGCTGTCGGCACCGTCAGCTCGATGATCCGGGACTTCGTCAGTCGGAGCCGACTGCCCGACTGAGATAGTCGGCCAGGGCTACGGCGTTGTTGTGTTGCCGGTTTTTTGATGCATAAATCAAAGTGACAGGGCCGAGGCGGGCCTGGTGGGCGATCGGTTCCCACCCGTTCGGATCGTCGTCCAGCTCGGCGAAGTACTTAGTCCTGAATTCGCTCCACCGGTCGGCGCGTCCTCCGAACCACTTCATGAGTTTGAAACCAGGCGCGGCCTCTCGGACCCAGAGCACGACCCGCAGGCTGTCATGCCGGGCTCCCGGCGGCCAGCGGCCGTCCACGAGGAACCGTGCGCCGTCGCCGGCATCGTGAGGGTCCCAGACCCGCTTGGTCTTGATCGCAGGCATAAACCCAGGTTACGACCGGAAGGGAATGAAGTCCCGGAGATCGAGCGTTGTCAAATTGACGGGGAGGACGATGTGAACGAGGAAGCCAAAAAGGCTCTGGAGACCGATCGGGTGATCGACATCACCACCATTGGACGGCAAACGGGCCTGGACCGTCGCATCGAGATCTGGTTCCACAACATCGGCGGCCGCATCTTCATAACCGGCATGCCGGGCCGGCGGGCGTGGTATGCCAACCTGGCTGCTAATCCGCAGTTCACCTTCCATCTCAAGGATTCAGCCCAGGCCGACCTGGCGGCCACGGCCCGACTTATCACCAAACGTGGAGAGAAGCGATCCGTGTTCGAGCTTCTCCTTCCCCATTTCGGTCGCAGCGGCCATATCGATGAATGGGTTGCCGGTAGTCCCCTCGTGGAAGTGGGCTTCCTAGCCGGCTCTCAGTCGGGAGGGGAGTCCCAGTCCTGATAGTCCTTGCCTGACTCTCGCGACAGGATGTCTACTGCCGCAGTGGCGCCGGCGCCTGCCGAGATGATGGCCTGGCTTCGCCTGGGTCGAGCACTGCGCCCCACCACGTAAACCCGGTCGAGCGAGGAGCGATATTCACGATCAACCGCGATGCCGTCCTCCGTTTTTTCCAGGCCCAGGCTTTCGGCCAGAGCCGGATTCTTGCCCTCGGTGAGGATCAAGTAGTCGGCCGTCACTTCGATCCCGTCCTCGGTGGCCAGCCGAAATTGCTCATCTGCGGGGCTGATGGTGGCAACCCTTCCCGCATGTATTTCGGCGCCGAAAGACGTCACCTGATCGCGAGCCACCCGTTGGAAATCGCTTCCCGATATCGCGGCGACTCCCAGGTAGTTATACAGATAGGCGTAGTGCAGCGCGGTCTCATCTGTTCCGAACACGGTGACGGTTTCACCTGCTTTAGCAAGAAACAGTGCTGCACTCAGACCGCCCGGACCGTCCCCCACGATTGCAATGTGTGCCAGCGGAACCTCCTGGGTCTCGAGGCTAACGAGCCGATGCGGGTATCAGTGAGGCCTGCTGGCGAGTCGTCCATACTGGCGGAATGGCTTTTGTGTTACCGGGAGGCAGGCTGACTGCGGAGGATTGGCGTCGAGGTGTTCGGCTGGCGGGCGGCGCCGCCTGGTACCTGGGGCCCTGGGCGCGGCGTATCTCGGGAGCATCCGACGATTCTGCCAAGTTGCATCGTTTGGAACGCCGGTGGTGTGACCGTGTAAGGCGGTTCCTGCGGCTCGACATCTCGGTGAGCGGCCTGGACCACGTGCTGCCGGAGCGGCGTTATGTGGTGCTGCCCCTTCACGAGGGCTTCGCGGACGCCCTGGCGTTGATGGAGCTTGGCCTGGATCTCCGTTTTGTGGCCAGGGACGAGTTGTTCGAGTGGCCGACTCTGGGGCGGTATCTGCGAAACACCGGCCAGATCTTGATCGAAGCCGGAGCGGTACGGACGAGCTATCGCCGGCTACTAACTGCCGGCCGGGCCGCGCTGGAATCGGGGGAGAGCCTGGTGATTTTTCCCCAGGGATCGATCCTGGGGATCGAGGTGGCGTTTTGGGCCGGAGCTTTTGACGTGGCGGAGAAACTCGAAGCCTGGATCCTCCCCGTGGTCTTGACGGGTAGTCACCTGGTGTGGGAATACCCCTATTCGCCGCTGGTGCGGTTCAGCCAGCAGATGAGCATGAAGGTCCTCCCGCCGATCCCGCCCGGTGAGGCGGTCGCCCGCGCTGCCGATGTGGAATCGGAGATGAAGCGGATTGCCCTGGGGCCCGGCATGGCGCCGGCCAGACGCTTTCGCCCCGGGGTGGACGGATTCTGGGACGAATATTCCTACGAGATAGATCCCAGCTTCCCCGATTTGGCGGCCGTTGTGGCCCGTCACCGGGAGCAACGAGCGGGTTAGGGTCTTTGGACCGTGAGTGCCCTTCTTGCCTTGATGTCAGCCGCCACTTTTGGTGCCGCCGATTTCTTGGGCGGCCTGGCGAGTCGGCGGTCGCCGTCGACCGTGACGGTTGTGTTGTTGTCTCAAACGGTTGGTCTGTTTCTCCTCATTGCGCTGCTGTTTGTGTTCGGCGGGGATCTCCATTCTGTCGATATCTGGTGGGCGGGTGGAGCGGGAATCGCCGGAGTGATAGGGCTCGTCTTGCTCTATCGCGGGTTCTCCATCGGGACCATAAGTGTCGTGGCGCCTATCACCGGGTTAGTCGGCGCCCTGGTCCCCTTGGCCTGGGGTTTGGCTACCGGTGAGCGCCCATCGTGGCTGGCGGGCATCGGCGTCGTGATTGCCCTCGGCGCCGTCGTTCTTGTTAGCGGGGCATCGAGCTTGGCCGAGTTTCGGACCCGGGCTGGTATGCCGGAGGCCGTGGGAGCCGGAGCTGGCTTCGGGATCTTCTTCGTGCTTATTTCCAACGCCTCTTCCGCCGAGTTGTGGTTGGTCGCTTTCTCGCGTGCTGCATCGATATCACTGTTGCTCGGGGTTGTGGTGGTGCGGGGTATTGCGGTACGGCCGGCTCCCGGTGTGGCTCGCCTGGTTGTGGCCAGCGGTACCGGCGACGCCGTCGCCAACCTTCTGTTTCTTGCCGCCGAGAGGAGGGGCCTCTTGTCGCTCGTGGCAGTGATCGCATCTCTCTATCCCGCAACAACAGTGTTGTTGGCACGGGTGGTGCTCAAGGAGAGGATGAGCCGGCTTCAGCAGGTCGGGCTGGGCCTGGCTGCCTTGGGCGTTGCGTTGATCGGCTTTTTCTGAAGGGCCGGTTACGAAAACGACTGGCGCCACCCCCGGCAGCTCAGTAGTCAGGAGTGTTTCCGCAGCGAATCGGCTACCCGCAGCAGCTCCTCGAGGTCGGCGGCCTGGGTGATCCGGTGACGAGCTTCCTCCACTACCAGTTCGGCTTCTTCGACGATTGCCGTTTGTCGCCGGGAATTAGTGGTCGAGGCCATCACATCTTCCAGCAGTCGAAGCAGAGCGACCATAACCCGGGGACGGTTGGCTGCCTCTTGTCGGATATGACTGCACACCAGGTGGAGGTAGCTGTCGAAGCTCGATACCGGGATCACCACCTGGGCATTGCTGCCGGTGTCCACTCCGGCGTCCAGGGTGCGACCGGCGATTTCCACGAGGATCACCGAAAGGTGCTGAATCGCCTGGACTGAGGTGTACGGGTCGTTTATCGACGGGCCGACCGCCTTGATGGCGATATCGACCAGCTGGCGGACGCCAAATGCCATGTCGCGCTTGATGGAACGTTCGTCGGTGATCGACACTGCCTGGTCCACCCAGGTGTCCCAATTCCTTTGCGCAGTGGCGTCGTTCTCCGGGGCCGGCCACACGTGGGCGAGGGGTCGCCCTCTCACCAAGTGGTGCCCTACCGGATGAATGAATGCCACGACAGCGTGCCGCGTTCGGGCCTGCTCAACCAGCGGCTCGACGTGATAGTCCTGAACATAACCGGAGCTTCTCGCACCGACGATCAGGGTCTGGGGCGGGATGTCATGGACTTCTGCCGGTGAGCCGTTGTCCCTGGTCGGATGGAGCCGCTCGAGTGTTGCCAACGTCCCCTTCTTGACGACCCTCATGATCGTGTCGATCCGAATCGAGTCGGTTATGTGATGGATGTAATAGACGAGCATGCCCACGCTGGCGAACGCCAGTGCCAGAGCTCCGGAGATGGCAAGTCGGGGCACAAAATGTCGTCCGAGCTCACCCGCCCCACTGTATGCAAGCCGGCCAGGCTGTAGGCAAACGTGGCAACAAACGTGCTCAACACGACCTGGGTCCCGCGGTCACGGAGAAATGTCCTCAACAGTCGCGGAGAGAACTGCGATGCGGCGATCTGGAGGGCGATCAGCGTCAGGACGAACACGAGGCCGGTGACCGTGATCATCATGCTGGCGATAACAGTTAGCAGCTGGCGGGCCTCGCTGGCACCGCCCTGGAATACGAAGTTGCCCAGGAACGAGCTGCTTTCGATCTCGATCTCAGTGAGGACTAAACCCACGACCAGGGCGATCGAAACAGCGACCGCCGGCAAGAACCACAGCGAGGCATCGGCCAAATCCGTGTTCCGGATCCACCTGAATCGCCTGCCCATCCCGCTACCTCCCTGAACCATCAACTTACTCGCTGCCATATGTCCATCTGTATGGCTTCGAGGACCAGAACGTGGCGAGGCGCCTATCTCATATCTGACAATGGGGTTTCGTCCAGTTCGGCGAGCAGAGCCTCCCGCGCTGTTGACCAGGCATCGTGCATCGCGCACACCTCCTCGGCCGGACAAGGTGTGCCCCGGAGCACGCACCGGTCATCGCGGGTTGGGCCCTCCGCCGCCTCGATGAGCATCAGCAGTGTGATGGACTGTGGGTTGGCAACCAGGACGTAGCCACCATGTGGACCGGGTGCGGACTTCACCCAGCCGGCTTCAACGAGGGGACGCATGACCTCTGGTATGTAGGAGGCAGTCGTACCGAGCTTGGAAGCTAGCAACGCCCCCTTCGTCGGTTCGTCGCTCGCGCTATCCGCCAGCGACAGGACTGCCTGCAGGACCAGCTCGGTCTTCTTTATGAGCTCTAGTCTCAAAGCGACTCCGCTTCGTCGACCGACGGGAACGCGAATTCCCGAGTTCCATGATCCACGACCCGTCGACTAATCAAAAGGGCCATTGGGCCCTAAACGCCACGTCGTCGTTCTCGGAAACTGCTCGTACGGCGTCGAGTCGAATGGTGCAGTCGTGGTAGATCTGAGCAGGCGGACATTCTTGAAGACTTCGGCATCCGCAGCCGCCGGCCTGTATGTGGCCCAGATGGGCGCCATGCTTCCCTTCCTCCAGGCGGCCCCGGGCATCCAGAACCCCCTCCTCGAGTATCCCAACCGGGATTGGGAGCTGATCTACCGGGATCAGTACGCCTACGACGATTCGTTCACGTTCATATGCGCGCCTAACGACACCCATCAGTGCCGGTTGCGGGCCTTCGTTCGCAACGGGGTTGTGGTGCGGATCGAGCAGAACTACGACGGTGCCAAATATGGAGACCCCCTCGGGAACACCTCAACCGCCGCCTGGAATCCGCGCGGTTGTCTGAAGGGATACACGCTGCATCGCCGGGTGTACGGACCGTACCGGCTCAAGCATCCGATGGTCCGGGCCGGATGGAAGGAGTGGGCCGACGACGGCTTCCCGTCCCTGTCGGATGATCCCTCCCTGCGGACCACCTACCGGTTCGACAACCGGGGAGAGGACACTTTCGTCCGCCTCTCCTGGGACGAGGTCGACGACTATCTCGCTCGCGGGCTGGAGGCAATCGCCGAGACCTACAGCGGGGAGGAGGGCCGCAGACGCCTCATCGAAGCAGACGGCTACCCCGAGGAAATGCTCGAATATTGGGAGGAGTCGGGGGTCCGGGTCATGAAGTTCGGGTCCTCGCTGCCCGTCCACGGGGTCGCCGGCAAATTCGGACTCTTTCGCTTCGCCAACATGCTCTCGCTGCTGGACGCTCAAGTCCGGGGTGTTTCCCCCGACGAAGCCAAGGGAGCGCGGGATTGGTCGGAATACACCTGGCGCGGCGACCAGGCACCAGGCTTTCCATTCGTGCACGGCCTGCAGTCGGCCGAGGTCGACTTCAACGATCTGCGAAACAGCAAGCTGCACGTGCAGGTGGGCAAGAACCTCGTTGAGAACAAGATGCCGGAGAGCCACTTCTTTCACGAGCTGATGGAGCGGGACGGCACGATCGTCTCAATCGTCCCCGAATACGGACCGCAAGCCAGTAAATCCGACTACTGGATCCCGGTCAGGGCCGGCTTGTCCGACACGGCGCTTTTCCTCGGCGTGGCCCATGAGCTAATCCGTCGAAACCTCATCGATGAGCCATTCGTCAAGCAGTTCACCGATCTGCCACTCCTGATACGGCTCGACACCCTTCAGCGGCTCCGGGCCGACGAGGTGTTCCCCGACTACCAGCCCGCCCTTGATTCGAACGGTCCGAGCTTCCAATTGCACGGGTTGACGGCCGAGCAATACGCCGTTCTCGGTGACCGTGTCATCTTCGACGACTCCTCGCAGTCCCTCCAGGCGATCACCCGCGAGGACGTTGGATCGAAGCTGGCCGAGCGCGGGCTGGACCCTGCGTTAGAGCACCGCAGCACGATCACCCTCGTCGACGGTACGGCGGTCGAAGTCGCCACCGCGTATGCCATGTACCAGGAGCACCTGGCCGACTACGACCTGGCAACGGTGGCCGACATCACCGGAGCACCTCCCGACCTGATCGCCAGATTCGTTAACGATGTCGCCACCATCAAGCCCGCCTCATTCCACGTGGGAGAAGGCGTCAACCACTACTTCCACGGCACGCTCCACAACCGGGCGGTCTACCTGGTTGCCATGCTCACCGGCAACATCGGCCGGCCGGGGGCGGGCGTCAGTACCTGGGCCGGCAACTACAAAGGCGGCATATTCCACGCTGCTCCCTGGCACGGGCCGGGGGTGGGGGGTTACGTAAATGAGGACCCGTTCAACCCGCTTCTCTCGCCCGACGATCCATACACGTTTGCGACGAATCGCCACACCATTCACGGCGAAGAGACCAGCTACTGGGGAAACGGAGATCATCCCCTCATAGTCGACACGCCGGCCGAGGGACGCAAAGTCTTCACCGGCCGCACTCACCTCTCAAGCCCCACCAAAGTGATGTGGTACAACAACGCCAACCTCATCAATCAGGCCAAGTGGGCCTACGAGCTCGTCAAGAACGTCAACCCCAGGGTCGACCTCATCGTCGACCAGCAGATCGAGTGGACCGGGTCGGCCGAATTCGCCGACGTCGTGCTTCCCGTCAACAGCTGGCTCGAGTTTGAGACGCTGGAAATGACCGGCTCGGCCTCCAACCCCTTCCTGCAGATCTGGAAGGGGGGCATCGACCCGCTCTTCGACAGCCGCGACGACGTTGCCGTGTTCGCCGGAGTGGCCCGTGCCCTTTCGCAGAGAACCGGTGAGGAGCGATTCGAGCAGTACTACAAATTCGCATTGGAAGGCCGGCCCGAGGTCTACATCGACCGGGTGCTGTCGGCTTCTTTCACCACTTCCGACTACACGGTCGCCGACATCATGGATGGCAAGTACGGAGAGCCGGGCGGGGCGCTGATGCTATATCGCACGTACCCCCGCATCCCCTTCTTCGAACAGATCGCGGACAGCCTGCCCTTTTACACGGACACCGGGCGTATGCATTCCTACGTGGATATCCCCGAGGCCATCGAATACGGCGAAAACCTCATCGTCCATCGCGAAGCCGTTGAGGCAACGCCTTACCTGCCGAACGTCATCGTCTCCACCAGCCCCTACATCCGCCCCAACGACTACGGCATCCCCCCCGGAGAGATCGACGCCGACCTGCGCCAGGTCCGCAACCTGAAGATGCCGTGGAGCGAAGTCAAGACCACCACGAACCCTCTATTCGACCAGGGCTTCAAGTTCCTCTGTCTCACTCCCAAGTCACGCCACTCGGTCCACTCGTCCTGGGCAGTCACCGACTGGCACTGGATCTGGAACTCAAACTTCAGCGACCCCTATCGGGAGGACACGCGCTTGCCGGGAGTGGGCGATGCCATTTTCCATATGAATCCGGAAGACGCCAAAGCGCTCGACCTCGCCAACGGCGATTACGTATGGGTGGACGCCAACCCGGCGGATCGCCCCTACATCGGCTATTCGGAATCTGACGAATTCGCCGAGGTTGCCCGTCTCATGGCACGGGTTACCTACAACTCGGCATATCCGCCCGGCGTGACCATGATCAAGCACGCCTTCTACATGGCAAGTCCCCGCACCGTTCGAGCCCAGAAGACCCGCCCCGACGGACGAGCACTGGCCGACACCGGATACCAGTCGAGCTTCCGACACGGCAGCCATCAGAGCATTACCCGGGGGTGGGCACCGCCGATGCACCAGACCGACTCCCTCTTTCACAAGCGGGCAGCAGCCATGGGTTTCATTTTCGGCTTCGACGTCGACAACCACGCCATCAATACCTGCCCCAAAGAGACCCTTGTGAGAGTCACAAAGGCTGAAGACGGTGGCCTGGGAGGAGTAGGGCCGTGGCTGGGCTCCACAACCGGTAAATCCCCTGCCGAGGAGGACCAGGCCATGCAGGCCTACCTGAGCGGTGACCTCACCATCGTGAGGAAGCGGGCGTGACCATGGAGAAGGGCTACCCGGAGAAACAGTTCGAAGCCGACGACCCGTTTGAGTTTGTGGCCGTCCATTACCCGGTGGACTCCGAACGGGACCAGGACCTCGAAATGGCCCGCTGCTTCATCGAGGAGTACGCCCTGATGGGTTGGCCGGGCTCGCAAATCCGTTTGCTGTTCAAGTCGCCGCTCTACGTAGGGCCGCACGCCATCTACACCAGGTGGGGGCTGGCCGTGGTGGACGAGCTGATCCGAGAAATCTTCCGAGTCGAGGAGGTGGCCGATGGCGCAAGTTCATAACTGGCACCTGGGACGCGATATGCGCTACCGGTTCGAAACCGGGAAACAGGAGCGCCAGTTCGCGGCAGTGTTCAACATCAATCGCTGTATTGCTTGCCAGACATGCACTATGGCCTGCAAATCCACGTGGACTCACTCTCCGGGCCAGGAGCTCATGTGGTGGAACAACGTGGAAACCAAGCCGTACGGCGGCTACCCCGATCATTGGGATGTCAAAACCCTCGAGCTTCTGGATGAGGCCAATCCCGGCGGCCAGGTTTGGGACGCCGACCCGGTCGAGGACGTAAGCGCACCTTACGGACGGTTCGATGGCCAAACCGTCTTCGAGGCCGCCGACGGGCTCACCCAAGAAGCCGTTGGCTATCTCCCGGCCGAGCACGAATGGAAGGCTCCCAACCGGTTCGAGGATCACGCCACCAAGTTTCCCGCAGCGGGGGTGAGCCTTCCAGAGCACGACGGCTGGTTTTTCTACCTGGCGCGGATCTGTAATCACTGCACCTACCCGGCTTGCCTGGCGGCCTGTCCTCGGAACGCCATCTACAAGCGACCGGAGGATGGGATCGTGCTTGTCGACCAGGAGCGCTGTCGCGGCTATCGCAAGTGCGTCGAGGCCTGTCCGTACAAAAAGACCATGTATCGACCCACCACCAAAACAACCGAGAAGTGCATCGGGTGCTACCCACGGATCGAGGGCAAAGACCCGCTTACCGAAGGCCTGCCGATGGAGCCGCGCTGCATGGCGGCCTGTGTTGGCAAAATTCGCATGCACGGCCTCGTCAAGGTCGAGGCCGACGGCACGTGGACGGACGATCCCACCCACCCGCTTTACTACATGGTCCACGAGGAGCAGGTCGCCCTGCCGCTCTACCCGCAATTCGGCACTCAGCCCAACATCTACTACATCCCGCCCCGGTGGGTCCCCCGCGACTACCTGCGGCAAATGTTTGGTCCCGGCGTCGACCGGGCGATTGAGCGATACACCCGTCCGTCGCGAAGGCTTCTGGCCTTGCTCCAGCTGTTCCGGGCCAGTCAGCGAATTATCTACTCCTTTGACGTCGAGGAAGGCCCCAAGGTGGGTGAAATCACTGTCGGTGGCGACGTCGTCGAAATGTTCAACGACACCGCAGTCGGCTTCGACGAAAGCGGCGGAGAAATCGTTCGGGTGGCGGTCGAAGAGCCCATCTTCGAGCGTCCCGGCAAGCTGAATTCGATTTGAGGACTCCAGCCATGACCAACGTGCTCGAACGAGACGATTGGGTGGAAGCAGTTGCCCGCACGCTCATGTACGACTTTCTCGTACGGGGCCTCATGTACCCGACATCAGCGATGTGGCAAGCAACCCGTGACACGATCCTTCCCGGCATGGCCGAGCTGCAAACGACTGACTCACGCCTTGGTGGGCGGCTTTCCGAGATGGTGGCGGTGGCGGCGGCAACCACCGACTTCGACGATGCCAGGCGAGCTCACGGATTGCTGTTCCCACCCATCGAATCCCAGGACTGCCCGGCCTACGAGACCGCCTATCGCGGAACCGAAGTGTTTCAACAGGCTCACATCATGGCCGACGTGGCCGGGTTCTACCGGGCTCATGGCGTACGGCCCGGCGGTCCCGAGCGGGAGCGACCCGACCATATCACCACGGAGCTCACCTTCATGCAGTTCCTGAGTCGCAAGGAAGCGTATGCGCTCGAGCATCTCGGGTCGGAGCGAGCCGCGGAGTGCCGGGCCACCCAGGCACTCTTTCTACGCGACCATCTCGGCTGTTGGGGCCCCGGCATGGCGAAACGGATGGCCGCCATCGCCTCTCACCCCTTCTACAACGCGCTGGGGCTTCTCCTCGAGGCCTGGCTGGAGCACGAGATGCAGGCTCTCGCCGTTGAGCCCGCTGAATTGACGGTGCAACCGCTTCCTTTCCCGCCCCCGACCTCGGAAGGGTGCGGGCCCGATGGCCATGACTGTCCGGCGGCAGGAGGTTGCGTGTGTTGACCCGTCGTTCCCCCCGTTCGCCCGGATGGCTTCCGGCCCGGCGCACCCTTTTCCTGGCTTTTGTGCTGCTCACCGCGCTCATCTTGCGTGTCACGGACGTGAACCCCGCCGTCGCCCAGTCTCAATCAATCGTGGCGTGGCGGGTCGACGAGAGCCCGGACCTCGACCCGGACGCCCCTATCTGGGATGAGATCCAGCGGATGTCTGTTCCGCTGACCTCGCAGCAGGTAACTGTCCCCGCGGGCGGGGGCACAGTCCCGAGCGTTCGCGTGAGCGCAGCTCACCATGACCGCATCCTGTACCTGAACGTCGAGTGGACCGACAACACGCTGAACGAGGCTTCCGGTGCTCCCGAAGAATTCACCGACGCCGCTGCCATCCAGATCCCGGCCGAGCATGGTTCCTCGGTCCCGGCGGTATGCATGGGGCAGGCCGACGGTGCCGTCAACATCTGGCAATGGCGAGCCGACCGTCAGAAGGGCCTGGATCAATTGGGAAAGGGGGCTGATTTCGTTGACCTCTACCCGAGCACAGACGAGCTGTTCTTCCCGGCCCAGAGTGCCGGAAACGCGCTTGCCACGCCCGGAGCAGACGTGGTGCAGAACCTGGTTGCCAGTGGCTTCGGAACGCTCGAGCCGGCAAGCGTCGGCGTAGTTGCCGGACAAGGCCGATTCTCCGACAGTCAATGGCGGGTGGTGTTTGCTCGTCCGTTCCCGGCCCCAGACGAGTTCCAGCCCACCTTCGAAGAAGGTCTGGAGTTTGACGTTGCCTTTGCAGTCTGGGACGGGCATCGAGGGGACCGCGACGGCCAGAAATCCGTTTCCAGCTTCGTGAGATTGAAGGTGTCGGACACGACGGCAGGGTCGTTCACGGCGGCGGGGAGCGAGGGAGGATCCAGTGGCTGGCTCATCTTGCTTTCGGCCGGGCTGGTCGCGTTTGTTGCGTACGCCGTAGTCGTGCTCGTGATACCGAAGCGGGAACGACCGGAGGAGGAGAGCGCGTGACCACCAACCCGTCCCTGCAAGCTTCTGGCGGGGGCGAGCTTTGGCTCATCCGAGCCGCCGTCGTTGCCGCGGGGATCGAATTAGTCGTGCTCCGACTGGTTACCCGCACCGCGATACACATACCGGGAATCTCACGAGTTGAGAGCCCCTACCGGGTGACGGCAGAGATGGGGCGGCTCGCCTACTACGTGGCCGTGGTGCTGGTCGTAGTGGCGCTGGGTTCGATGCTGTGGAGGGGATTGGCAGCGGGCAGATTCGGCTGGAACGCGGTGGCGATCGCGTGGTTCATCGGTGCGGCGGGCGCGACCCGCCTCGGCCTCACTTCCGACTCGACACTGGCGTGGTCCGTAGTTGGGAGCGTCCTCATGCTGCTCCCGGCCGCATTGCGGCGTTATCAGCCGAGAATGCTGCCAATTCTGTTGTTCGGGATGTCATTCGCACTTGCCGGCCTCCATGCCGCCACACAAGTGAACGGGTTCGGCAGCATCCTGGGACCGGCACCCACCGGCCTGCTTCCCCTCGCCGAGGCGCTGGCTGTTCTGGCTTGCATAGCGTCACCCATGCTGGTTCGGACCGAGGTTCGCAGGGCCCCGCTGCTGATCGGCGCCGGCGTTGCCCTCGCCACGTTCATGGCCCTCCTGGCCAGCCCGGCAACGGTCAAGATTCTCCTGCTGTGGAATTTCGGGTTGGCCGGATACTTCCCGGCGTTCGTCTACGCGGTTGCCTTCGGTGCCCTGGCGTTCACCGCTCTTTCATGCCGATCTACGGACGCGCCACTCGCCCTCGGTCTGGCTTTGCTGGTGCTCGGAGGCCTGGGTCTCCACAGCTCCTATCAGAGCGGGCTCGTACTCCTCGGCCTGGTAGCACTGGCGAGTACCGATCCCACACCCGAGACCACAGCCTGGATGCCCGAGGCCTCAGAGCCCCGCCCCGAGGTTGCACTCATTCCTGTGGCGGCCTCCTGGACTCCATTGCACTCGGCGGAGTGTTGAGCGGGGCCGGGGCCTACTACTCG
The DNA here is from genome assembly GCA_964195005.1 of uncultured Gammaproteobacteria bacterium. Taxonomy (GTDB): domain Bacteria; phylum Actinomycetota; class Acidimicrobiia; order Spongiisociales; family SHLN01; genus JAUXLW01. The sequence goes on along the minus strand of CAXMOO010000077.1, from coordinate 3,324 downwards.
AACCAGGCATCCAGCAGCTGCTCATACTCCTCCTTCGCCTGTCGCGCCGCGGTAGTAGGGTCCTCGAGCTTGACGCGTGGTTCGGGATAGGCGTAAAAGTCGCCGCTGCCGTAGGCCGCCAGTCCATCCCCGGTCTCGACGTAGCAGGAGCCTTGCCCGTCGAAGTTGGCGGACCGCGGCTCGCCTCTTATTTCGGAAGCGATGGCATCGGCTACAACCTGAGCCTGGGCTTCCGCGAACACCCCGGCCTTGGGAAGCAGGAGCTGGTTGAGCAGCCTGATCGACGTCACATCTCCGATCGCGTACACGCCCGGATAGGCCACTTCCAAGTTCTCCAGGTTGGAGAGGATCTCCAACGTCTGTGGATGCACCGGGACGTATCCGGTGTCGTCGGCCAGGCCGGCTGCCGCAAGCAGGGCAGGGGGGCGGTGAGGGGGAATCCCAATGAGGAGGTCGCATGGAACGGTCTTGTCGGCGAAGTGGAGAGTCCGGGTGTCCGGTTCGATGCTCTTTACCTGGTGCTGGGGGTGGTAGCCGATTCCTTTCTCGCTGAGCATGTTCTCGAGCGCGTCACTGATCGCCCGCCCGGCGACCAGCATCGGCCGGGGCTCGGGGGTGTAGAAGGACATCTCCGTCCGGTCCCGAATGCCGCGTTCCCGAAGCTCTGCCTCAACCAGCATGGCGGCCTCATACGGGGCCGCCGGACAGCGAAACGGCGTACCCGCAACCAGAACGACAATTCGGCCACCTGTGAAACTCCCCAACGCTGCTCTCAAACCCACCGCTCCCGCTCCGTCGTACAGGTTGTGGGCAGCCGCATCGAAGCCCGCAACGGCATCGGGTGCCAGCTCGGCCCCGAGAGCGAGCACCACATAGTCTCCAGTAAGCCGACCCTCGTTGGTATCCACCGTTCGATCAGTGGGGTCGAGGCTGAGAGCTTCCGCTTGCACCCATTCGATGCCCGGGCGTTTCAGCGTCGCCATTTCACGCCGCACCTGGGTGAGGCTCTGTCTCTTCCCGTTCATGAGCCACAGATACGACACGCACATCGAGAACGTGTCGCTGCGTTCCACCACCACTATCCGGTGCTCGGGTGCCAGGTCGCGGCGCAAGTGATGGGCCGTCGCGAGCCCGCCCCACCCTCCCCCGAGAATCAATGTTGTGCTGCCGGTCACGCCATAACCTCTGTAACTCGCTGTGGCCGACTCAAGCTAACAATTGCCGGCTCTGGTCGGTAGGGGCCAACGACCTCGTTCCTACTTCCCGACCCTTCGAGCGCTCCGGGATGAGCTCAGCCCCGAGCCGACACGAAGGCAAGGTCCGATGACTCACGACACTGCGTCAGAAGAGGGACCGGTCGTCGTGATGGTGCGACCATGATGTAGTAACTAGTGCTGCACCAGTCCAAGTTATTGGTCAGCCGCCCGCGAGAGCTCCCGCTTGCTTGCTGGTTACGTGACCTGTTTTGTGCAGCCAGGCAATCGCATCGCGCAAAGTCGTCTCGAGAGGGGTGTAGTCAATGCCGAGTTCTGCGGAGGCCCGGCTTCCGTCTGCGACATCGCCGTTGGCGACGTACCACGGTGGCTCGTACGACAGAGGCAGATGCCAGCCGAACCTTTCTTGCACCCAGTCAGATAACTTGCCGGTTCCCGTACCCATCCAGCCGGGGACGCGAATGGAGCCGAAGTTACGCCCAACGAGGTCCCCGACCTGGCCGACCAGCGACCGGAACATCGGGTTGCTGCCGACAACGATGAAACGTCGTGGGCCGCGGCCGGTCTCCATGACTCGAGCGTGGGCTTCGGCCACGTCACGGACATCGCTTATCGGGACATGCCCATCGTTGAGAAACCGCATGCTCCCTTTCAGAATCGACATGGCGAAATGGGAGCTCTCGCCGAGCGTGGGGTCATGAGGGCCCCAGGCGAGTCCCGGGTAGATGATGACCACCGGGACACCCTCGCTCTGGAGCCGGCGGGCGATTCGATCTGCCGAGGCTTTGGTGGCCGCGTAGGCGGGCGGCGGGTTGCCGGTAGGTGTCTCTTCGGTCATCGGTGCTTCAGCCGGGAGCAGCGCCACAGTCGAGGAAACATGAATGATGGGATCGAGGCCGCGTTTAACGGCTCTGCTCAAGACGAGCTCCGTCCCCTGTTCATTGACGCGCTTCATTTCATCCTTGTTGCGAACGTCAAAGGTGAAGATGTTGGCCCCATGGACGAGGGCATCTGCCCCGTCGAGGAGGGCGTCGACCGAGCCGGGGTCGGTTACATCCCCAACGGTGAATTCTGGCGTCTCGATGCCGTGCGGTCCCAAGGCGCGCTCGATCTTTTCGGGCGACCTCACAAGCAAGTGAACGTCGTGCCCGGCACGATTTAGTGCAGCGACGGTGTGCGAACCGACGAAGCCTGTTCCCCCGGTGACTGCTACCTTCATGATTGCTCCTTGCTCAGCTGCAGACTGCTGCCATCTTGCCAGCGCGCTGTATCACATTTGGTCGCCTCAGGTTCGACATCAGTGTGACCTTCGTGTCACCACGTGGAGTTTTCCAGGCCGAGCCGGTTTTCGGGTGTCTCGCCGGCTCCCCCTCGGAGTTGTGTCGCAGGTGGGTGATAGGTTGTGGGTGTGTCGAGTTAGAGGTCGAAAGTGAGCTCGTTGCGTTCAATTGTGGACGAGTTTGCCGTTGAGGACCTGGGACGGTTGGAGGACCGGCAGCTCGAGGATGATCTGGTGGAGATTGATCTCCAGATGATAAGGCTTGGTGCTCAGCGTTCTCGAAGGTTGGCTGTTGTTGATCAGCGTGGCTCCTATAGGGACCACGGGTATTTGTCGACGACGGCGTGGTTGCGTGATCGGTGCAACATTTCGGGGCGGGAGGCTACGGTGCGGTTGGGTCGGGCGCGGGCTCTGTGTTTGATGCCGGCTAAGGGGGTGGCGTTTGTGGCTGGTGATATTGGCGTGTCGACGGTTAATCAACTGGTGGCGGCCCGTCGGGCCCAACCGGAAGTATTCGAGCAGCATGAGGCCGGGTTGGTTGAGGCTGTTAAGCCGCTGAACCCTCGGGACACTTACCGGGTGGTTGAGTATTGGCGCCAAGCCCTCGACCATTACCACGACGACTGTGAGCAGCGGTTCCGGCAGCGGCGTCTCAACGTTTCATCCACTTTTGAAGGGATGGTGCGAGGCGATTTTGATCTCGACGCTGAAGGTGGCCAGATTGTGTTGACTGCTATTGGGGCCTTGTCAGAGTCGACTGATCCGGCTGATACTCGTACCCCCCAACAACGCCGGGCTGATGCCCTGGTTGAGTTGTGCCGCGACTACCTC
>CAXMOO010000076.1:0-11052 GCA_964195005.1 uncultured Gammaproteobacteria bacterium | reverse complement strand
AAAAGCCGACGGCGGTGGCGACTCCGATGGCGCCGAGGCCGAAGAGGTCGAGGAGGCCGACGCCGATGAGGCGAAGCCGGAGGGATGGATGCCTCCCGGGCAGGCCAAGAAAAAGGGCAACTAACTTCCGGTTCTATCTCCTAGACGGATGATGCGAGCGCATCGAGGAGACTCCTAAACTCGATTCGTGACCCAAACTGCGGAGGCTCCGGAAGTAACCGAGGCAGCGCCCCCGGACCGTGGGCGTTCCCGGCTAAGCCTCAGCACCCTGCTCCTGGTGCTGGCCTTCCTGGCGCCCGGGGCCACGCTGCTTGCGGGACTGGTCGGCACGATCCCCGGCCATGCCGAGGCCTCGATCCGTCGCGACGTGTTCACCAACATCGATTCGGCGCTCGTCGCCGCCTTCTACGTCGGGGTTGCCGCCTTCCTGGGCGTGATGTTCTACCTGTTCGCCCTCCGGGCCAAGAACTGGGAACGGGGCTCGGCCGAGGACAGAAGCGGGCTCTGGATACAGCGAATTCGTCAGCTCGACTCTGGCCTGCGGATGAAGACCCTGCTGCGCGATCCGATGGCCGGCCTGATGCATTCCATGATCTACTACGGCTTCCTGGTTCTTTTTGCGGGCACCGTCATCCTCGAGATCGACCATCTCATGCCGGCAGACTGGAAGTTCCTCACCGGCCGGACCTATCAGGGCTTCTCGGCGACTCTCGATCTCTTCGCCCTCGTCTTCATTGCCGGCATCGGATGGGCGCTGCTACGTCGCTTCGTCCAACGACCCTCGCGACTGCGAGGCAAGACCCGACCGGAGGATGCGTGGACGCTTCTTCTGTTGGGGGTCATCGCTGTCACCGGCCTGGCGGTGGAGGCTGCCAGGCTGGCGGTAGAGGGCCGCCCCGATTACGAGGTCTGGTCGTTCGTCGGATATCCCCTCAGCTACCTGGTGCCGGGGTCGATCGCCGCAGGCACCCATCAGGTGCTCTGGATCACTCACGCCCTGGCCTTCGTGGCCTTTCTGGTGATGCTGCCCACTACCAAGTTGCGTCACATGGTGACGTCCCCCGCCAACTTGTTCCTATCCCCCCATCCGAGGCCCAAGGGGGCGATGCAGGAGATGCCGAACTTGATCGAGGCCACAGACATCGAGACGGTGGGGGCATCAGCCGTTGGCGATTTCACGTGGAAGCAGTTGTTCGATACTGATGCCTGCACGATGTGCGGCCGTTGCACGTCGGTGTGCCCGGCCAACATCACCGGCAAAGCGCTCGATCCCCGCGAGATCGTTCTCAAACTGGGTGAGGTGGCCACTGCCACCGTCGGGTATTCGCTGTCACCTCCCATCGGCTCCGACGAGGAAGTCACGGTTTCGGCCGACTCGGTATTCGAGCGGATCACGTCGGAAGAGCTGTGGGCCTGCACGTCGTGTCGGGCCTGCGACGAGATCTGCCCGGTCAACATCGAGATCCTCGACAAGATCCTTGACATGCGCCGCTACCTATCACTCATGGAGTCGGATTTCCCGACCGAGCTCGGCAAGACTTACGTCGCTCTTGAGAACTCCTCAAACCCCTACGGCATGGGCCAGGCCGCCAGAGCCGACTGGGTCAAGGAGCTCGACTTCGAGGTCAAGGTTCTCGGAGAGGCCGGGGTCACTGCCGAGTGGCTCTACTGGGTTGGCTGTGCCGGCTCGTTCGACGATCGCAACCGCAAGGTGACGATCTCCACAGCCAGGTTGCTGAACGAAGCTGGACTGGACTTCGCCATCCTCGGGCCCGGAGAGCTCTGTTCCGGCGACCCGGCCCGTCGGACCGGAAACGAGTATGTGTTCCAGCAGCTGGCTTTGCAGAACATTGAGACGCTCAACGATCTCGGGATCACCAAGATCATCACGCAATGCCCCCATTGCTTCAACACGTTGCGCAACGAGTATCCGCAGTTCGGGGGCGAGTACGAGGTCTTCCACCACAGTGAAGTGTTGATGCAGTGCCTCGAAGCGGGGAAGCTCACACCCATCGGCGACAACAACAAGACGGTGACTTTCCATGACTCGTGCTACCTGGGGCGCCACAACGACGTGTTTGCCGCCCCGCGGGGCATTGTTGAGTCGGTGGCCAACCTGGTCGAAATGCCCCGCAACGGGACCAAGGGCCTTTGCTGTGGAGCCGGCGGGGGCCGTTTCTGGATGGAGGAGCACACAGGCAAGAAGATCAACATTGAGCGGACCGAGGAAGCAGTGGCCACGGGAGCAGATGAGATCGCCGTGGCCTGCCCCTTCTGTTTCGTCATGCTCGACGACGGCCTCAAGGAGATCGGCGCCGACGAAAACGTTCAGGTGAAGGACGTCTCGATGCTCCTGGCAGAAAGAACCCTTCCCAGCTAAACGCCAATTGGGGGCAACTCAAGCGTTGCGCCCGGGCATCCGATAGAGACTCCAGGACCTCTTACAGGAGTTACAACGTGGAATGCTCACGGTGCGGCGGCGAGGCCGTTGTCAAACGCGACAGTGCCGTCTATTGCGGGAAATGCGCCATGGCTTGTGACTGGGAAGAGATCATTCACGTCGTCCAAACCGACAAGCTTCACATCGACAAGAAGCCAAAAGGCTCCAAGCCCAAGTCCAGGGCACCTGAAACCTCGACGAAACCCAGGGATGCCTCTCCGGCAGACGAGGCACCAGCTCCGGCCGACCCTTTCGCGTAGTTCGCGCGCCGCCTCCTTGGGGGGCGGCTCCCTCCAGTGAGGCTCCCCCTCCTCGCCCTCGTCACGCTCAGGCGGTCCTCCCCCAGGAGGACATAGAAGTGAAGCTCCCCCTCCTCGCCTTCGCCTTGCTCCCGGTCTTCCCCAAGGGGGACTATTCCTTCCAACCCCAGACTGCGACGCGTTCCAGGAGGAAGTTGCTGACGTCGTGGCTGCGGTCGAGGACGTCGCACAAAGGCTGCCTTCCCCGATAAACATCCGCCAGGAGCAGGTCAACGCTGCCGACTATGGACAGGCGCCGGTCCGGCGAGTCTCCAACTGCGGCGGTCGACTCGATCCCGGAGATTTCCAGCGGCAGGTCGGCGCCTCCGACTCCCGCCAATTCTGTGGCAAGAATGAGCAGGTCGGGTGGCTCAGCCAGGGGTGGCAGACCCCAACGAAAGCTGAGGGGAAGCTGGAACGTCTCGTCCGGCTCCTCGTCTTCGCCGATCTTCGCGATGTGGTCCTCGAAATCGAACACCACCCGCGGGTCGACTTCCAGAGCTAAGAGGAGGTCGAGCGGCTCGCCGCAAGCCGACTCGGGGTGCAGGTCGACCTCGAAGTTCTGTCGCATGGAGTAGGTCTCAACGTAGTGCCGCTCGTCGTGGACATGGAAATGGTGATCCACGGCATGCTCTTTAACTGCTGCTATGAATCCGGCGATATCCAATGCCGCCAATGTGCGGTCCTCCTGCTTTGTAAGCCTAAGGGTGCCACAAGGTGACGGCTACAACAACGGCGTCGGTCCCAACCTTCCCGGAAGCCTGCGTTCTTGCGACTGGCGCCCCTGGACGCCGATCTACACGACAGTATTACCGACCAACCTTCTAGATTGCTTCCTCATGGCACGCTTCTCGGACACTCGAACCGCTGCGGCCTCGATCGATGCCGCCTGGGACGCTCTGCAGGACGCGGGGGTGTGGGGCGGCCTTCTTGGAGCATCAAAGATCTCCGACATCGAGCATAAGGACGACGGACGACTCAAATCGTGCGAGTGGACCGCCAACATCGGCGGCAGCGATCTTCATGGGAGTTTCCAGGTCTCGGAGTCAAAGATTCACGAGCGAATGAAGGCGCGGATCAAGGCCGAGGAGTGGAAGGGAACCATCGAGGTGCAGCTCGAGAAGGAGGCGATCGACGAGACCGTTGTTCACGCCCGCCTCGAGCTGCAAGCCGATGGCTTCACCGCCATGCTGGCGCTGCCTGTGGTGGCCATGATCGTCGGCAACCATTTTCCGGATCGACTTGACGAGCTGGTGGAGCGAATCGAGGGCGGTTAGTGTCCCATCGCCCAAAAAGACACTGTGCTATTTCCACGACAGACCATTTAGTGGTCCGCCGCACAAATAATCACCGCGCTATTTCCACTACAGACCACCCGGCATGAAAGTCCTGTTTGTCGTCGCCGAGTTCACGCCTCTGGCAAGTAGCGGCGGCCTGGGAGACGCCATCGCCGGCCTCGCCTACGCGCTGAGAAGACGCGATATCGATGTGACGGTGTTGCTTCCCAGGTATCAGTTCCTCACCGATCTCGGCAACGTCGGCCCGGGAGTCGGTCCGGCCGATTCCATCTACTCGTTCCAATCCGAGGGCGTAACGCTGTGGTTGGTCGACGACCCCGAGTCGTTTGATCGACCCGGGATCTACGGACCGGAACCGGGAGCCGCTTATGAGGATGAATGGCGTCGGTGGGGCCGTTTCTGCCAGGTAGCCGCCGCTGTGGGAGCTGATTTCGACATCCTTCACCTGCACGATGCGCAAACGGCGGGAACGGCACTTCTCAGCCGCCGACCGACGATCCTCACGCTGCACAACGCCGCCTATCCAGTGTTGGGGCCGGCCGAGGAAGCTCTCGGCCTTTTCGCCCAGGCTGCCAACGCCGCCGAGCTCCTCGAGTGGTTCGGGCAGGCCAACTACCTGAAAGCCGGGGTCCTGGCTGCCGACCAGGTCACAACCGTCAGCCCGGGTTACGCCCGGCAGATCGCCGAGGATCCCGAGGTCTCCTCAGGGCTGAATGAGCACCTGGCGAGCCTCCTCCACCCGGTGGTAGGGATCATGAATGGGATTGATACCGATCGCTTCGATCCGGCCAAAGATCTGGCCATACCGGAGCCTTTCACCGGCGTGGACCTGTCGGGCAGGGATCAGGCCCGCACGGTTCTCCTCGATGTGTCGGGCCTCGATGGGGACGGCGTGATCTTCGGGATGGTGGGCCGCATGACCGGCCAGAAAGGCCTCGAATTGCTCGACCCGATCATCTCCGGGCTGGTGGAGGAGGGGATGCGGCTGGTGGCCGTGGGTAATGGCGACGAGGATCACCGGGTGGACGCCTGGGTCGAGCATTACCCCCGAGCTGTGTGGCACGCTCCGTACACCGAGGATCTTGCTCGCCTGGTTTGGGCCGGGAGCGACTCGTATCTCATGCCGTCACTATTCGAGCCCGGTGGTCTCGGCAACCTGTATGCGATGCGCTACGGAGCCCCTCCGGTGGTTCGGGCCACCGGGGGTCTCGCCACTTCAGTGGTCGACCCCAAAGACGACCCGGCCCGCGCCAACGGGTTCAGTTTCGAGGAGTACGACTCCGATGAGTTGGCGGGAACAGTGCGGAACGCCATGGCCGTGTTCCGGTCCGAACCAGTGAGCTGGGCGGAATTGCAGCGGCACGGCATGGAGCGGGATTGGGGCTGGGACCCTTCTGCCGGCCAATATCTCGCCCTGTACAACGAGGTGCTGCAGCGGCGAGAGTGAATGGACTTTGAAGCCCGCTCGCCTACTGTGATGGTCAGGAGCATTGAGGAGTGAGATGACACGCGCCCATGATCTGGAGCGGATAGAAAGCGGCCTGGACGCCGCGGCGGCGATCCTGGCGGACTACACACCGGGCTTCATCGACGCCACCCGTAAGAGCGGGGGCGATCCGGTGACTGAAGCCGACGAAGCGATCGATCGGGCTTTGCGCGAGTTGCTTCCCGTCGAGGATGAAGGGTGGTTGTCGGAGGAAACGGCGGACACTGCCGAACGGCGTGAGTGTCGCCGAGTGTGGGTGGTCGATCCTCTCGACGGAACCCGCGAGTTCATTGCGGGGATTCCGGAATGGTGTGTCTCGATTGGGCTGGTTGAGGACGGGACTGCCGTTGCCGGCGGAATCTACAACCAGGTCATGAACCATCGAGTCGTGGGATCGCTCGAGTCCGGCGTCACGCTCAACGGCGAGCCGACTGGTGTGCGCGAGGTGGGGCGGCTCAAGGGTGCGGAAGTGTTGGCCAGCCGCAGTGAGGTTCGGCGCGGTGAGTGGGACGACTTCAGGGATGGTCCCATCATCGTCCGCCCGATGGGCTCGGTCGCCTACAAGATGGCGCTCGTTGCGGCCGGCCTGGCCGATGCCACCTGGACACTCACACCGAAGAACGAGTGGGACGTTGCCGCCGGTACTGCGCTGGTGACGGCGGCGGGAGGCGATGTTTGGCTCCCGGATGGGTCGCCCCGCGTTTTCAACCAGCCGGACCCGCTACTTCCCGGATTGATCGCCACCCCACGCGGGATTACCGCCGCGGTCAAAGAGCTGATCGGCTAGCCGACAACCCGCCACACGGCCCCGGAGCGGGGTTTGAGAGCGATTCCGACCACATCGCCGTCCCGATTGATTTCCCCCGATCCCCACAAGGTTTCGAAGTGGTCCCCGGCCACGTCGGGCACCCGGGCCGATTCGGCCGAGTCGCTGCTGTTTACGGCGACGATCAGGCGCTCGCCGTCTTTGCTGCGCTCGAAGACATATAGCCCGTTTCCGTAGTTGCCCGGTGGCGGCCACAGGCGACGGTAGATGCCGGTGCGCAGAGCAGGGTGAGCATGGCGCGCGGCGGTCAGCGATCGAGTTGCTTCGAGAAGCTCCTGATTCCAGGAGTGCTCGTGTTCCCAGGGAAAGCCTCGCCGACAGTCGGGGTCGCGCTTCCCTTCCAGACCTATCTCGTCGCCGTAGTAGATGCATGGCGCCCCCGGGAACGTCAGCTGGAGCAGGGCGGCCAGTATGACGGTCTGAGCGTCATTGCCGACAGCAGTGATGACTCTCGGAGTGTCGTGAGAGCCGAGGAGGGTCAAGTGAGCCTCCAGCCCGTCGGGTCCGTACATGTTGTGGAGATGGTCGACCGAGTCCGCATAACCGCCCGCATCGTGCGGCGGCCTGACCTCGTAAGTGATGCCGTCGACCACCGAGTCCACGACCCGGTGTCCGCCGACGTAGCGAAGGATGAACCCGGTGAGGAGGTAGTTCATAGTGCCGTCGAACCGGTCGCCCCCCGTCCAGGAACTGGCGTCTCCCCAAACCTCGCCCACGATGTAGGCGTCCGGGTTACGGGCCCGAACTCGAGTGCGGAACTCCTCCCAGAACCCGTCGGCGGTGATCTCCTCGGGAACGTCGAGCCGCCAGCCGTCGATGCCGCGGTCGATCCAGTATTCGCCCACACTCATGAGGAACTCGCGCACCTCGGGGTTGTCGATGTTGAACTTAGGCAGGGCATGCAACCCCCACCAGGCCTGGTAGCCCGCCGGCTCGTCCGGGTCGTAGGCCCGCAGCGGCCAGTCGGTGATGTGCCACCAATCCGCCCACGGAGAAGCCGGGCCGCTCTCCAGGAGGTCGTTGAACTGAAAGAAGCCACGGCTGGCATGGTTGAACACGCCGTCGAGCACCACCTTGATTCCCCGGTCGTGGCAGGTCTCCAGCAGCTCGTCGAATGCCTCGTCTCCTCCGAGGAGTGGATCGACCCGGAAGTAGTCATGGGTGTGATAGCGATGGTTCGAAGCCGACTGGAAGATGGGATTGAGGTAGAGGGCGTTGCAGCCCAGGTCGGTGATCCAATCCAGCTTGTCGATGATCCCGTAGAGGTCGCCTCCTTTGTAACCATGGACCGTGGGAGTGTCATCCCAGGCTTCCAGGCTGGAGTGCTTAGCCAACCGGTCTGAGCGGGCGAAGCGGTCGGGAAAGATCTGATAGAAGATGGCATCGCTCTGCCACCCTGGAGGCGAGTGGAACGCTTCCGGTGACTGGGGGTGATCGGTGTCGCACTCGCCGCACCAGTTGGCCCCGCGCCCAGAAACGGAACCAGATCCCGGTCCTTGCCCGGCACTGACCCCCTCACCAGAAGAGCCGGGTGAAATGTCTTCATCAGGTGCCGGAGCCATGCGACTGCATCCTCTCCTAGATCGTCGCCTCCCCGGTTGCGAGGCGCTTCGCGTCGGCGCGGAGGCTAGTGCCCCGAGCACTGCCGCAACCCGGTCGGACCCGGTGGGGGAGCCATCTGCTTCGCAGATCGGGACACCTGGATCGGCCTCGCCGGGTTTGGGACGAGCGACCTTCGCCGACATGGGGTTCTCGGCTGTGAGTGTGACCATTTTGCTTCCCGCCTCCGCATCCGCCGGTGGGGCGGTCGCTGGACGATCAGCTGGTGGGGACACCAACTATGGTGCTATTGCTTGTCAATGGCGGTAGTGCGCACGCGGCCATCGAGTCTGTTAGGGAGGCCGGTTGTTGAGGCGTCCGAGTTTGTCGATGGTTGCTCTGCTAGCCGTGGCAATGGTGGGCTTTTCCGATGTCAGGCCGGCGCCTCCGGGCGGCAACCCCGCGAGCTCGAACAAGGACGGTGATGCATGAAGCGGAGATCCGCCGCCGACCTCACCCGTCCGGCGTGGCGTCGTCTCGGCCGGCGCATGGTGTTGCGGCCGATCGATTGGATGCTGCGCTGGGTGGGGCCTTCCTATCGACTGTTCTTCAAGGTGATCACCGTCGTGCCCCAACCGGTGCAGCACAAGATCGGACTGTGGCGAGCGCGCCGGTCGCGTGAGCACGCCGCACGGCGGGTGCCGGCCTATGGCACATTTCTCGCTGCCCGGTCCTACCCGAGCGACCCGGACTCGTTCATCGAGCCGTACACGGACAAGGAAAACTACGTCAAGGCGTTCTCGACGGCCGCACGTTGCGTCGACGGCCATCTCAGCTTCCGGGACGCCGCCATCGACGAATCGTCCGGCAGCACCGGGACACCGTACAACTGGGTGCGATCGTTGCGCGAGCGCCAGGAGAGCCACATATTCATCAGCCACTTCGCCCGGTTCTGCTTCGGTGACGAGCCATGGATCACGATCAATGCCTTCTCGATGGGTGCCTGGGCTACCGGCATCAACATGGGCGTTGCCCTGCAAGGCAACAGCATCGTCAAGAACACCGGCCCCGACCTCGACAAGATCTTTCGGACGCTCGAGTTCTTCGGCTCGGAGGTCGCATACCTGCTGTGCGGGTACCCGCCATTCCTCAAGCTGATGATCGACGAAGCCGAGGAGCAGGGATTCCCGTTAGCCGAGTACCGGCTGATGGCCCTCGTCGGCGGCGAAGGGATGTCCGAGGGGTTGCGAGACTATCTTCGCCAAGCATTCGAACCTGTCTACAGCGGCTACGGTGCCACCGACCTCGAGATCGGCCTTGCCGGAGAGAGTCCGATGAGCGTCGCCATCCGTCGCGAGGCCCGAATCAACTCGGCGTTTCGCGAGGGTTTGTTCGGGCCAGACTCGCGCCTGCCCATGGTGTTCCAGTACAACCCGCTCCAGCATCACATCACGGTGACACCAGAGCGCGAGCTGGTGTTCACCGTCAACCGGCTCCACATGCTTTCGCCCCGCATCATGTACAACATCCACGACGAGGGCGGCGTCGCGACGTTCGCGGAGATGAGGCGCCGCGCCGTTGTGGCGGGCGTGGAGCTGGTCGACCTCGTGCCGGAGAAGGTGCCGCGACTCCCGTTCGTGTGGGTATACGGGCGCAAGGACTCAACAGTCAGTGTGATGGGAGCGAATATCTACCCTGAGGATCTCGAGCAGTGCCTCTACGACGAGCCTGAGCTGGCCCGCGTCACCCGCTCGTACTGTCTGGGAGTCAGCGAGGATGAGCACGGGACCTGGAGACCCCTGCTCTCGTTCGAGATCCGGGGCGAGATCGACGACTCGCTGCAAGGGCGCTTCGAGGAGCGCATCGTTGCCCGGCTGCGAGGCCTCAACCGCGACTTCCAGGCAGCCATGGAGGAGTACGCCGAAGGGGCCCGGCCAGTCATTGCCCTTCACCCGCTCGGCGGTGGACCTTTCGCCCGCGACGGGGACAAGATAAAGCAGATCCGGCTCCTGGCGACAGGCCACGATGAATGAGCCCGTTGCGGCCCCGATGAGGCTCGCAACACCCGCCAACCCGAATACCGAATCTCAACACGCACCCGCGCATGCCGGCACATATGGAGCGGGTTACTCACAGGGGGTAATTCTCACTTAATGGAATTTCCGACGGGAACTGTCACCTTTGTCTTCACTGATGTTGAGGGCTCGACCCGGTTGTTGCACGAGTTGGGCGAGCGGTATTCGGACACGCTTGACGCCCATTCCAGAATCATTGCGACTCGAGTAGGTGCGGCTGGTGGTCTCGTGGTGAACACCGAGGGTGACGCGTTCTTTTGTGTGTTCCCGAACCCTTTTGATGCCGTTAGCGCTGCGGTTGGCATTCAGCGGGATTTCGTTGATCACATGTGGCCGACGGGTGGGGAGTTTCGTGTCCGGATAGGTATCCACACCGGCGAGGGAACTCTGGGCGCTCGGGATTACGTCGGAGTGGATGTGCATCGAGCGGCTCGGATCTCTGCTGCCGGTCACGGCGGGCAGGTTCTGGTGTCGGCCGAAACGTTTGCGCTAGTCAACCGGAGGCTTTCCGACGGTGTGACAATGCGTGATCTCGGTGACCATCAGCTGAAGGATCTTCCACACGCCGAACATCTGTTTCAGATCGTGATCCCCGGGTTGGATGATGTTTTTCCGGCGCTGAAGTCAGAGTCCGGACGGCCCCACAACCTTCCGGCAACACTGAACACGTTTGTCGGCCGCTCAGGGGAGTTACTCACGATCAGTCAGCGGCTCGGTGACTCTCGACTGGTCACACTGGTCGGGCCCGGTGGCACAGGAAAAACTCGTCTGGCCATTGAAGTTGGCGTCAAGGCACTCGACAGATTCCCGGATGGGGTTTGGATTGCCCAGTTGGCGTCCGTATCCGACTCCGGGGGTGTGCAACATTCGCTCGTTGCGGCTCTCCGGTTGAGGGAACGACCCGGCACTGCGCTCGTGGACACGATCTCGGATCATCTGGCTCAGAAGTCGGTGCTGATTATCCTCGACAATTGCGAGCACCTTCTCGGAGCGTGTGCAGAGCTTGCAGGCCGTCTGCTGGTCGCATGTCCCGATGCCCGCATTCTGGCGACGAGCCGTCAAGCGCTTGGAGTGTCGGGTGAAGTAGTT
>CAXMOO010000075.1:0-2133 GCA_964195005.1 uncultured Gammaproteobacteria bacterium | reverse complement strand
GAGGCAGTGAATCACCGCCCAAAGTCTCACTGCCGTAACCGCCCATCAGGGCCCCCTTCGAAGAGAACACCAAGAAGCTAGCGAGTCACTGGGCACCCCTCCACGTCTCGTGTACCGGCCCCGGAGGATCAAGACGCTCCCCTTTCCCCCAGCGTGACGGAATGTCACCAGAGGACCGCTCTCAGACCGACACACCCTGGCGACGGTGTCCTGATCTACCTTCGAGGCAGCAGCCAAACACCGAAGAACACAAATAGAGCAAACAGAGCGAACAGTGCCGAGCTGCTGAAACCAAGGAAGCCAAGAAAGCCGAGAAACCCCAGCCATCCCAGCGGTCGTCGAGATGTTTCCGATGGCACTCAAAGCCCCCTTCCAGGGATATTCAGACGCGAAGGTAGACACGGCATTCACTCCCGAATAGGGCCGTTCGGCCCCCTAGGCAACGGGGCGACAGCTTGATGGGTATTGGCGCGCTCGTTCTTCCACTGTCAGCAAATTGACACTGCCCGCATGCCGCTAGTTAGGAGCGCGTTCCCTGCAAGAGGAGATACCAGTGACGCACGACACCAGAAGTCCAGCCGATGCTAAGGCGCCATCGCCCCCCCGGTGCTCGGCCTGCGACGGCCGACTCATTCCCACCGAGGTCGAGACCCAGCTGTATGTGCGCCGACGCGGTGACACGTCGAGGGCCGCCTGGTCAGCAACGCGACTCGAGGGCTGGACATGTCACGACTGCGGACGAACCGACCTGTATGCCGCCGAGCCGGACCGCCTGGTGGCCCGAGCGGAGGACCGCTAGCGGGCTAGGTGTGATTCGGTTATCCACCGCCTCGAAGCCCAGGTCAAGTCCGACAACACGGCGTCGCTCGCCCTCCTGAGGACATGCGGGTTCACGGAGGAGGGACTGCTCAGGTCCTGGCTGTGGACCGAGGACGAGGTGTTCGATGCGATCCAGTTCTCGCTGCTCCGAAGCGATTTGACGTAGCCGGGCTGGCCTCGGCCAGCGTCGAGAATGTCACCAGAGGTTGACAGCGCTTAGAGATCGTCATCGACGGAGGCTCAAGTCGGCCGATGAGGGCCAACGCGGTGACAGCATGGCGGATCAGGTCAACGTCATCTGTTTTTCTTGATAAACGGTATGCCTTCGATGAACCGTCGACCGATGAACGACCATGGCCACTTGCCGGCCGGCTTATCGGCCCGATCACTAGATCGCGAATCTCCGGGGGCCACTCTTTCGTCGTCCTCGCTGGGAGGAAACGGACGGACCGTCTGCCAGGCGACTTTCTCGTAGTCCTCGCTCGGAGGAATCGGACGGACGTTCGGCCGGTCGTCAGATGTCATGTTGCCAGATTGTACGGCGCATTCTGAGCGCCTGTGACACCGCCTTTCGGCACCTCAGGTCCGGCCGCCCTCGCATCCCCAAGTGTTCGAAATTGTTACATGAGGCTGATAACGCGAGTAGGCCCTTACGACCTGCACCGGGTTGCTAGCTGCGCACCGCGGTTGATTTGCGATAACGGGGTTCAGGCGCGCGCACATCTTCGAGGACGACGAAAGCGTCCGGGTTGATCCCACGAATGACCTCAACAGCCGCTTTGGACATACGGCGAGGGATCACTGTGAACGTCAGACGCACATCACCGTCACGGCCCTCACCGTTGAGAACGGTCACCTTGAAGCCTTCCTCCCGCAGAGCTGCGGCAACCTGCGGGCTGTCGACGGGGGCCACGACGCGCAGGATCGTCGTGCCCACGGCCAGCCAACGCTCCACCGCGACCCCCAACACCGTGCCTCCAGCGAATCCAGCGGCGAAAGCCAAAATGCGTATCGGGTCTTCCAGATTGTTGATCACCTGGCCGGCAGCGATCACCCAGGTGAGCGCTTGGAAGAATCCCACCAGCCCGGCTTGCCACTGAATGCCGCGGGTAAGCAGCACGATGCGCAGCGTCCCCAGCGACACGTCAACGAGGCGCAGCGAGAATATAAAGAGGGCGGCAAGGAAGAGATCCACAGCCGTCAGATCTTAAGACCCCCGGACGCACCAGACGAGCTCAGGTGAGATGAAACCCCATCGGCCACGGTGCGTAGATGTCATCAGAGACAGACAGGGCTAGCTCGGTTCAGCGCCTG
>CAXMOO010000074.1:0-4750 GCA_964195005.1 uncultured Gammaproteobacteria bacterium | reverse complement strand
CCTCGACGATGCGGCGGACGACACCGAACAGATGCGGGCCTGGGTGCTCGAGGGCTATCGGGCTGAAGGCCTCAGCGAAGAGGCAATCGACCAATACGACAGGAACACATTCTGGCCCATGCAAATCACCGGCATCCAACGCTGGCTCTCGCAACGTTGAGGCGAGAGCGAGCGTTACGAGGCCGCGATCTCCTGCTCTAGCTGGTCGAGCCCGGGGAAGCCGGGATCGGCTGTGGTAATCGCACTTACAAGCTGACGAGCACTCGAGTTATCGCCCAGACGAGCGGCCACCCGGGCCGCCACATACCACTGCCGCAGCGAGCTCTCGTCAGCCTCCTTGTGGATCTTCTTGGGATTGATCACCTTCCACGCCTCATCGAGCCGGCCGGCATCGAGCAAGTATGAGCCGTACACCACGCGGGCTTCCCGCATCGTGTCCCGGCGTCCGCCGAGATCGTGTAGCTGCGCCCAGACCTTTTCCACATCATGAGATCGTTCGAGCGCCCGCAGGCAGTCCATCTCCACCGGCATGTGGGTGGTTTCCCCGGCAATACGCCGGAACCCTCGCAGCTCCTTGAGAGCCTCTTTCCAGCGGCCTAACCGATAATACGAGAGGCCGAGTATTTCTCGTATTGTCGCGTTAGATGAGGAGGCCTCCTTGGCCTGTTCCGCCCGTTGAGCCGCCTTGCCGTATTTGGCATCGGCAAAAGCCTCCGCGGCGGCCTCGAGGTATTGAAGGACGGCCTGGCGACGCTCCTTCCTGGTGCTGCGATTGACTTCCTCCTGAACCCAACGCGGCAGTTGGGCGCCGGCGGACAAATCAAGCTGAGGCCGGGTTCCCGAGTCTTTCCGACGTCCCTGGCCTTCCCGGCGAGGCTGAAAACCGCCATCCTTGGCACGCCCATAGCGTCCCCTGCCCCCCCGCGACGCGCCGTATCCGCCACCGCGGTGCCCTTTGGAACTGGGCGGTTTGCGTCCCTTGCTATGCCCGTGGGCCTTTTCTCCCATGCGCCAAAGCTAGCGCCGCCGGCAAGGTGCGCCGCGCTCGGGACCGTCGACGAACGATGCGTCACCTCCGTACGGCCCCTCGACACCGACTGGTGTTCAGGCGGCAGCGCTCTGGGGAAGACCGCGGAACTTCCTTAACCATCCCGGGACCTCGCCATGTGCGAGCGACGAAACCGCGGATGGCTCGAGGACGAGCCCGACGACCCTCTGATCAACCGATCGGATCGGCTGTACCACAATCCCCCAATCAGGCGACCCCATCTCATACACTCGTGCTGCGGGCAGCCTGTTCCTCAGCAAGATGGGGACTCATGAGACCCGGGGCATTCAGTTCAAGATCGTGGCCGCCTTCGTACTCGGTGCTGTGTTGTTCGCCGCCTGTAGCCCGGAAGTCACCGAATCAGACGAGTACCAGGAGTTGTTAGCGGAGCTCGACAAGGTCGAGAGCGAGCGCGATCTGGCTCGCAGCGAGATCGAGGACGCCGAATCGAGCCGGGATCGTGCACAATCTGAGCTGGCAGATTCCCAAGCCTGGGCCGACTCGCTGGAGGCGGACCTAACTGAGGCAGAGGCAGCCTTAGTCGCGGCTCAGGCAGTTTCCCAAACGGATCTCGGTGAGCCCTGGCCAGATGGTGTCAAGACCCTCTTTGTCGAGGGATGCACCGAAGATCCCGAAGACATCTCCCCGGAGGACATGCTGTCGCTCTGCCTGTGCGTAACCGAAGAACTGGAAAAACGAGTGGCGCTGAGCGACTTCCTCGCCTTTTCGCTTGCGTTGGTAGCGGCCGGTGACGTAGATCCCCTGAGCGGCTTGCCGGCCGGCGTCGATGAAGAATTCGTCACAATTGTCACCGAGGCCAGCGTCACGTGCGCGCTAACCCTGGGCGTCTTCTAGCGTCTGACTCAACCGTCTCTGCGGCCTCGGCCGGTTTGCTCACGCCGCATCCTTTGGCAACTTGAGGCCGGGGTCGTGTCATGCCGGCGCGTCAGCTGTTACTCCGCCATTGGCCATCGTCGCTATCACTGCCGTCGCTGTCGCCGCTGTCGCTATCCCCCTCGCCGTCACCCATCGGAGCTTGATCGGTGCCGGTCTCGGGTGACTCTCCCGCTTCCCCGCCATCGCCACTAGCCCCTTCACCGATCATCGAATCATCGCCGATGGGCTCCGGCGGTTCCTCAGTAGCAACACCGGCAGCTGAGGCCGGTGCGGGCCCCTTCGGCGCCTTGACCGGGCCAAAGAGGCTCCAGAGCACACCGGCTGCAATACCAACGACTAACACGATGATCAGCTGCAACAGTTCGAGCAAGATGACCTTCGTGACGACGAGCACAACCGCCAATCCGAGGCCGAACATGATCCCCCACAAGATCCCCCGGATCGGGTGCCCCTTCTTGACGAGGGCTGCTCCACTGTTACTGGTCATGGTCGATCACCCCTTGTAAGTCATGGCCGGACGGGAGTTGAACAACAGGCCAAAGAATCCACCGGCCAGCAAGGCGAGACCGGCGAGGCCGACCGGATCGGTCAGACCGTTGCCGAGAAAATCGACGTGTCCCTTGCCGACACACGTCGCTAGGGATTCCGACATCATCTCACCCTCGATCTTGACCTTGGCCGAGAATTTGACCGGGAGGTCGTTGTCGAGATCGACCAGGCCAACGTTGCGGTTATTGCGGATCGTGTTCGGGTCTCCGCCCTCGTCGATGCTGATCCCGGATGTCTTGATGAACCACGTGTGGTTCAGCGGCCCGTCACCAACCCGCGGTGCAAAGCCGAAGTAAGTGACGATACCCCTGGTATCGACTTTGAACGGATTCCCGGACGTGAAGGCCTGCCCTCCTTCGAGCAGATCGACCGGCGGACCACTATCCCCCGTGTCCATTGCCGCGTCAATTAGCGCCCCATCCTTGTCATATGAGTAGGCGTAGCCACCACATGGCCCGGTTAGCTGGCTTCCGGTTCCAAAGTCGGCAACTTGAGAAGATTGGCCAAAGAGGCTGACGAGCATGCCGAACTCGGCGTCGGCCTCGGTCAGGTCGAATTCGCCCGGAAACCCTTCGGGAATCAGATCACGAATCGCGTCGAGAGCCTCGTCGCCGGTGCTGGCGGGATCGGTCTGGGCAATAGCTCCTACGGCGAACCCGAGGGCCAGGGTGGCCCCCACTCCAACGACGAGAGCTCGCGAGAATCGCTTCATCAGCCCTTCGTCTTTCAATCCGAAGTTGAGGCTACCTGCTCGACGCCACTGCACCTGTTATTTACCAGCGGCACCTGCTCGGGCCTCGGGGCGCGATCAAGCCCTTTCGAGCTAGAGAGTCCTCTGAACCGGGGACCGCCTAGTAGAGCTTGCCCCAGCCTCCGGTGTGGTACGAGAACTCGGGCTCAGAGTTAACTCCCGCTTCCTTCATCACCGCCCGCAATTGGTCGGAGGCGGCGAAGGCCCGGAGTGTGTCGAACGACTCTGCCTGGTGGTAGACCAGAGCCAAAGACGGGTTGTCGATCCCCTGGTTGGCGGCGTGGCCGATGATTCCCCCGGCCTCTCTCATCGCATCCGCTTCGGCACTCTTGTACTCGGCTAGCCAGGCATCGAAATCGTCAACGGTGTGGGTGACTATCACGGCAGGTAGCTCTTGGTCCCATATTATGTCCTCCGCAACCGGCTTAACCCATAGGAACTCGGGGACACTGGTAACTCCGGCTTCCTGCATTGCTGCCTTTAGCTCGTCAGAGGCGGCAAAGGCCTTCGCCTTCTCCAGGTCCCCGACCGCCAGGTAGAGGGATATGGAGTTGGGGTCATTTTCAGCCCGATTGATGTGATGCCCGACATAGCCAGCTCCGATACGGTCGGGCTCATGGCTATCAAACGTAGCCTTCCAGTGGTCGAAGTCGGCGACTGAATAGCTAACCAAGATCGCAGCTGTGATTGATGGCTGATCTGACATAGGCACACCTCCTGGATGCAGTGACGGCGAAGCCCCCCGATGTTTCCCATCGACGCTCAGCTACGCCCGTCACGCTGAACCTAGCGGGCCAAAGCCGGATATGCCGGGCTTGTCACCAGGTGCCCTCCCAGACGTCAAATGCCCCTGGCGTCAGACCGTTCCCAACACGTACACCTGCGGCACGCGCAAGCGAAGCGAGCGCATGTGCCCGAAGGGCACAAGAAAACAGGGCCTACTCTCCCAGGCCGGCAAAGCCGGTCCTGGGCGTTGAGGATGCGCCAGCATCCTCAACAAGAAAAGACCCCCAATTGGGGGTCTTTTCTTGTTTGATTAATGCGGCAGCTTCCTACTCTCCCAGGGGGTTCCCCCCCAAGTACCATCGGCGCTACCGGGCTTAACTTCCGTGTTCGGAATGGGAACGGGTGGGGCCCCGGCGCTATCACCGCCGCAGATCTTTGAGTGCTCCTTGAGCACTCCATAGCGAGCACAGTTGGTTTTGGATTCAGACCAAGTCCTCGGCCTATTAGTACCGGTCAGCTTCATGGATTGCTCCACTTTCACGTCCGGCCTATCAACCTGGTGTTCTGCCAGGGGCCTTACCCGGTTAATCCGGTGGGAGTTCTTATCTCGAGGCCGGCTTCGCGCTTAGATGCCTTCAGCGCTTATCCGTTCCGTACGTAGCCAACCAGCGATGCTCTTGGCAGAACAACTGGCACACCAGAGGTACGTCCGTCCCGGTCCTCTCGTACTAGGGACAGCTCCTCTCAAAACTCCTGCGCTTGCTACGGATAGGGACCGA
>CAXMOO010000073.1:0-11737 GCA_964195005.1 uncultured Gammaproteobacteria bacterium | reverse complement strand
AGCTTGTCGGCGTGCTGCTGGCGGGCCAGTTCCGCCAGGCGCGACTGGAGAAGATCCATGGCCCGGACCCGATTTTGCAGCTGAGAGCGCTCCGCCTGACAGGTGACCACGATGTTGGTGGGCAGGTGGGTGATCCGCACTGCCGAATCGGTGGTGTTGACGTGCTGTCCCCCCGCTCCCTGCGCCCGCATGGTCTCGATCCGAAGATCCTCCTCATTGATCTCGAAGGGCGCCTCGTCGACTTGAGGTATGACGTCGACGGCCGCGAATGAGGTGTGGCGTCGACTGGCGGCATCGAAAGGGCTGATGCGCACAAGGCGATGAACCCCGCGCTCACCCTCAATAGTGCCGTATGCATAATCGCCTCGAACCGTCATCGTGGCCGACTTGATGCCGGCTTCCTCCCCCGGTTGTAGATCATCGAGCTCTACCTCGAATCCGCTGTTGTCAAGGTGACGCCGGTACATCCGCAGCAGCATTTCGGCCCAGTCCTGAGCGTCGACCCCACCCGCTCCGGCGTGTATCGAAAGGATGGCGGCGTTGTCGTCGTACTCTCCGAAGAACAAGCTCTCGCGCTCGAGGCTGGCCAGCCGAGCCTCGAGGACCACCAGCTCCGCCGAGACTTCCTCAGCCGTGCCTGCATCGCTTTCCGCGTCCGCTAGATCGAGCAGAACCTCGGAGTCGTCGAGCTCCCTCTCAAAGTGCTCGACGTTCTGAATAGTTTGCTCGTAGCGAGCCAGCATTCGGGTGATCTTCTTGGCGGCCTCAGGGTCTTCCCACAGGTCGGGAGCAGACGCCTGCTTTCTCAGCTCGACCAGGTCCTTAGCCTTCTGGTCGACGTCAAAGGAACCTCCGGGCGTCGGCGAGGCGGGCGCGAAAATCTTTCAGCATGGATCGAGGCTCTGTCATCGTCTAGAGATTACCGAGCCGAGGCACTATGCCACCGCACCATGGCAGCGCTTGTACTTCTTGCCCGACCCGCACGGGCATTGCTCATTACGACCGACCTTGCCCGAGGAATCGGCCTGGGGCCTCTTGCCCATCGGACCTTGCGCTGAAACCACCTTGGGCGCCTGCGATGCGGCCTGCCGCTGGGTCACCTGAACGTGATACAGATAGCGCAGGGTGTCATGTTTCACCGCGGCCACCAGATCGGCAAACATGTCGTAGCCCTCGCGCTGGTACTCAACCAGGGGATCCTTTTGACCCATCGCCCGCAGCCCAATCCCGGCGCGCAGATAGTCCATCTCAGCCAGGTGCTCGCGCCATTTGTTGTCGATGACCGACAGCAGGACCCGCTGTTCCAGCTCGCGCAAGTTCTCGGCCCCAACCTCGTCGTCGCGCTTTTCGTAGTAGCTGCGGGCGTCATCCTGGATGCGCTCAACGACGTCCGTGACGGTCATCCCGCCATCTGAATCGAATTCATCCTCGGTCAATGAATGCGGGTAGAGCTGAATAAGTTGCGAAAAGAGGTCGTCCCACTCCCATCGAGCCGGGGGCTCGGCCGGGTCGATGCTGCCGGCAACGATCTCATCGACGACCTCGTCGATCCACTCAACCACCAGCTCCCTGGCTTTGCCCTCGCGAAGGATCCCCGACCTCCAGTCGTAAATCACCTCCCGCTGGCGGTTCATCACCTCGTCGTACTTCAGCACGTTCTTGCGAATCTCGAAGTTCTGAGCCTCGACCTGGCTCTGGGCCCGCTCGATGGCTTTTGTGACCATCTTGTGCTCGATAGGAACGTCTTCGGGCATCTTGAGGCGGGCCATGATCCCGCTGACGCGATCGGAGGCAAACCGGCGCATGAGGTCGTCCTCCAGCGACAGGTAGAAGCGTGACTCCCCCGGATCGCCTTGCCGGCCAGAGCGGCCCCGCAGCTGGTTGTCGATGCGCCGGGAATCGTGCCGCTCCGTTGCCAGTACGTAGAGTCCTCCGTAGCCGAGCACCTTCTCCTGTTCGGCGAGCGTCTCCGCCTCAAACCTGTCCAGCTGTTTCCGGTGCTCCGCCTGGTATTCATCGCTTCCAGCTTCGAGCTCGGGGGAACGGGCCATGGCGGCGAGGGCTAGTTCTTCAGGGTTGCCGCCGAGTCGAATGTCGACTCCGCGGCCGGCCATGTTGGTAGCGACCGTTACGACCCCAACACCGCCTGCCTGGGCGATGACGTGGGCCTCCCGCTCGTGTTGCTTGGCGTTGAGCACCTGATGCGGGATGTTGCGCCGCTTGAGGAGCGCGGCAAGACGCTCGGACTTCTCGATGGAGACGGTGCCGACCAATACCGGCTGACCCTTCTTATGCCGCTCGGCCAGATCCTCGGCCACGGCCTCGAACTTGGCCTTCTCCGTCATGTAGACCAGGTCGGGCTCGTCGCCTCTGGCGATCGGAGCGTTGGTGGGGATTTCAACGACGCTCAACCCGTAGATCTGGTTGAACTCCGCCTCCTCGGTGAGTGCGGTACCGGTCATGCCTGACAACTTCTCGTACATCCGGAAGTAGTTCTGGAGGGTGATGGTGGCCAGTGTCTGGTTCTCGTCCTTGATTGCCACGCCCTCTTTGGCCTCTATCGCCTGATGGAGCCCCTCTGAATACCTCCGCCCATCGAGAACTCGCCCGGTGAATTCGTCGACGATCTTGACTTCTCCGTCTGAGACCAGGTATTCGACATCTCTTTCGAACAGCTCCTTGGCTCGCAGCGACGACTCGAGATGGTGGACCAGGTCTACATTCGAGTAGTCGTACATGTTCTCGATTCCGAGGGTCTCCTCGACGCGCGCTACTCCCTCCTCGGTAGTCAGGACCTGACGCTTGGCCTCGTCGACTTCGTAGTGCAGATCCCGCTGTAGTCGATCGGCGATACGGGCGAAGTCGCGATACCACTTGGCTGTGTCAGCTACCCGGCCGCTGATAATGAGGGGCGTGCGGGCTTCATCAACGAGTATGGAGTCGACCTCGTCGACCACCGCGAAGGCGTGGCCGCGCTGCACCATGTCCTCGGGTCGCATCGCCATGTTGTCTCGCAGATAGTCGAACCCGAACTCGTTGTTAGTGCCGTAGGTGATGTCGGCGTCATAGGAGGGCTTGCGCTCATGGGGCTCCATGTGGGCCTGGATCAGGCCGACCTCGAGTCCGAGAAAGCGGTAGATGTCGCCCATCCACTCGGAGTCACGTTTGGCGAGATAGTCGTTGACCGTCACCACATGAACTCCCCCGCCGTCCAGGGCGTTGAGGTAGCACGGCATGGTCGACACCAGCGTCTTGCCTTCACCGGTACGCATCTCGGCGATCATGCCAAGGTGAAGGGCTCCCGCTCCCACCACCTGGACATCGAAGTGGCGCTGGCCAAGGACCCGCTTTGCCGCCTCCCGAACCACGGCGAAAGCCTCAGTCTGAATGTCGTCCAGGGTCTCACCGGCACTGAGCCGTTGGCGGAACTCTGGTGTCTTGGCCCCTAATTCGTCGTCGCTCAGTGCTTCGATCGCCGGCTCGAACGCATTGACTTGCCCCACGAGACCTTCGAGCTCTTTGAGTTGTTTGCCCTCACCAATGTGAAGGATCTTCTGGAAAACGGACATGGCGCCTAATCCTAACGGTGGCTGTGAGTCGGCTTTACGCCACTTCGTCGACGACCACGGGGGCGTTTTCGACGAGCGAGGCGGGGTTGATTCCCACGTCGTCCGGCAGTGCAAGACCGGCGATCTGGTCGAGCTCAACCTGATGAGCTTCCGGCTCATCGATGCTCGAGCCGTCGGCAGTCGGCACGCCGACCACAATCATGGGCTGGTCCTGGTCGCGGGGCGACACCACAATGGCAACCTCTCTTGTATCGAATGAAAACAAGGAGCGAGCCGGGAAGATTCCCAGGAGTGTTTGATGAAATTCTCGCCCGACATCAGCCGAGATCGATCAGGTTCTCCCGCAGCGCATAGAGGACCGCTTCGTTTCTCGAGTGCAGACCTAGCTTGTCGAGGATATTGCGGACATGGTTTTTGACCGTGTTTTCAGAGATGAAAAGTTGCTCGCCGATTTCGCGGCTTGTGTATCCCTGGGCAACCAGTTGTAACACCTCTATCTCCCGACCGGTGAGGGTCGGCTTACGGCTGGCGGTCAAATCGCGATGGCGCAACATTTGCTGAACGACAGTGAAGAGCTTGGACGCCATGCGAGGGGAAACCACAGCGCCGTTCTCCACGACGTCGATGATGGCCGTGGCCAGCACCGGAAAAGGAGTGTCTTTGATCACGTAGCCACGAGCCCCGGCTTTGATGGCGGTGAGGAGGTCTTCTTCTGACTCACTGACGGTCAGAAGGACGACCCTGGTGTCGGGTGCCGCGGCTAGAAGCTTGTCCACCACTTCCAGGCCGGATTGGCCCGGCATGAGCACGTCGAGAACGATGATGTCTGGCTGAAGTCGTTCAGCCTCGATGACGGCCGACGGGGCGTCCTCGGCCTCTCCAACTACATCGAAATTCGCCTCAGTCAGGGCGGCCCTGAGGCCCGTCCTGAAGAGCGGCGCATCATCTACAACTAAGACTCTTGTCATACAGACTCAATCAAACCCAACTGGCCGTCGCGGCGGCGGTACAGAACAGCATGGCTGTCTGTCACTGCGTTCAGAAAGAAAAAGAAGCTGTGATCGAGCATCTCCAACTGCAACGCTGCCTCCTCGGGGCTCATCGGCTTCATCGTGAACTGTTTAGAGCGAACGATCGAAGCCATTTCCGGCGTTTCCTCTTCTGTTTCGGCCCCGCCGGGGGTTTGATTGAGTCGTTTATTTGCGCCGCTACGTGAGCGATCAATGATGCGTTCCTTGAGCCTGCGCAGCTTGCGTTCGAACTTCTCCACCGCCGTGTCAACGGCGACATGCTGGTCGTGGCTGGCTGCTTGCACCCGGACAATGTTGCCCGCCACGGGCGCGGTGATCTCCACCCGGAACTTGTCGGCAGCCATCCGCGGGTTGCTCTCCTCGGAGAGCTCCACGTCGGTCAGCCCAACCTTGCCTTCGAATAGCCGTTCGGCGTGACCGAGCTTTTGGAGTACCAGGTCACGGATGTCGTCTGTGACCTGCGTGTGATTGCCGTGGACCTTGATTTCCATGCATCCCCTTTTGTGCGATCGCGGTGGTTCAACGAGTCGATTCGGGAGGTGCCCTGTTGGTCGCCAAGCAAATATCCTCTCGCCAATGACGTCACCCTCAATTATACGCCGGCGCTGGTAGCCGTCACCGCGAACGTAACCCCCAAAACCCCGGAAGCTGAGTCCAACGTGGCGCCGGTGGTGATTACATCATCGACCAGCACTGAGCCGGGCGGTGGGAGCCTGGCCACTCGAAAGCTCGGCCGGGCGCGGCTGCCCCGGGGCCTGCCGGCGTGGGCCGGCGTCCACAGCGGGGCCACCAGACAGGAAACAACCGGGAGCGCGCTCAGCATCCCGAGTTCCCGGGCCAACTCTCGGGCCGGGTCGATCCCAAAGCGTGCCAGGCGGGCCCAGCTCCTCGGTATCGGAATCAGCGCCCGCGCCTGGTCGGGGAGGCATGGCACCATCCGTATGGCCAAAGCGCGGGCCGCCCCATTCATCCCCCGATATTTGAGCTGATGAACAAGGCTGCGGGCTACTCCTTCATGAGCCAGGGCCGGTGCGACTCTCAATCCTTGGCCGACCCGCCGCGGTGCTGCTCTGTGGAGTGCCAGCCGGCAGGAGGAGCACAGCCGGGGGCCGGGTTGCAAACACGCCATGCACATCATTCACCCAAAGTACCCGCTTGCGCCGACACAACCACTATGTGTGGTGGAAGAAGCAGGAAGCAGTCGTCAGTCAGCAGTCAGCAGTCAGCCTGGACTTGAGCCAGTTTGGTGGACGCCTTGAGACTGAGGAAATGTCACCGCCCGCTCGACATACCCACAGAGAGTGGTTATGTTGATTGGCAGGAGAACGAAAGGGGAACGTCTAATGCTGGATGTTGCCGGCGCCAAGGAGCGACATCGGAATAAGCGGCTGCGACGTCTGTTTTTCTTCCTGGCGCCCATCGCAATGTGGGCCTGGTGGCGGGCACTGACTCAGAAAGAATTAATCCCCTTGCCGAGCCTGCCGCAGGATGCCGGCCTGTGGATCCCATTCGCAATCCTCTTCTTACTGATCGGCGTCATGATGCTGGCCCCGATGTTGGCCAACAGTCGCTCTCCGCACGTTGTCTACATGCCAGAACAGATCGAGGTCGGCTTCGACGACGTTCGCGGCCTCGGGCCAGTTCTCAACGAGGTGCAACACACCCTCCAGGTATTCCTCGACCATCGCAAATTCGCGGGCCAGATGGGCGGCAAGCCCAGGCGGGGCGTTCTCTTCGAGGGCCCCCCCGGAACCGGCAAGACCCATGTCGCACAGGCCATGGCTAAAGAGGCCGGCGTGCCCTACCTGTTTGTCTCGTCCACAGCCTTCCAGAGCATGTGGTACGGCATGACCGGCCGCAAGATCAGGGCCTTCTTCAAAAGCCTGCGCAAAACCGCCCGCCGCGAAGGAGGAGCAATTGGGTTCATAGAGGAGATCGATGCCATCGGCGTCAAGCGAGGCGGCATGAACTCGGCATCGCCCATGCAAATCTCCCGAGCCGGTGTGTCTGAGGGAGTTGGCGGCGTAGTTAACGAACTGCTCATCCAGATGCAGAGCTTCGACGAGCCCACCACAGGAATAAAGCTGCGCAACTGGGCCTCCGGGCGCGTGAACCGTTTCCTTCCTACCCACCGCCGTATCAAGATGCGGATGCCCGAGCGTTCCAACATCCTTCTGATTGGCGCGACCAACCGGGCCGACTCGCTCGATCCGGCGCTGCTCCGCCCCGGGCGCTTCGACCGGATCCTGCATTTCGACGTACCCGGCAGAGGGGGGCGGCGAGAGCTCATCGACTACTTCCTCGAGCGAAAGATGCATGACTCCGAACTGGACATCGATGAGGCGCGGGAAGAGGTGGCGGCCTCGACCATGGGATACACCCCCGCCTCCCTCGAGAGGTTGTTTGATGAGGCCCTCCTCCTGGCGCTCCGAGACGATCGGGAGGCTCTGCAGCTATCGGATGTCCGCAAAGCCCGGATGGAGGTGGAAATCGGCCTTCCCCAGCCTGTCGAATACGCCCCCCTTGAGCGCTTGACCATCGCTACTCACGAGGCCGGCCACGCCGTGGTCGCCCACCTGGTGGGTGAGACCAGGCGTCTCGAGGTGCTCTCGATCATCAAACGACAGGAAGCCCTGGGTTTGCTCGCGCACAGTCCGATTGAAGAGCGCTTCACTCACACCAGGACTGAGCTGATCGCATCAATCAAGATATCGCTTGGCGGGATGGTTGCAGAGGAGCTGTTCTTCGGTGAGTCTGGGAGCGGACCTGCTGCCGACCTCAAGGCTGCCACGGATGTGGCGGTAGCGATGGTGGGCAGCCTGGGGATGGGCGGCTCCCTGGTGTCGTTCAACTCCCTCGACGGAGGCCTATTCGGCGGGAATACCGCTGCCAAGGTCCTGGGAGATACCCGGGCTCGAAAGGCAGTGAACGAGCTCCTGGAGGTAAACAAGGAGGAGGTCACCCGCCTGCTGTCGGCTAACCGGCATCTAGTGGAGGCGCTCCGAGACGCGCTCATCAAGCGGGAAGAGCTGATCGACGAAGAGATTATGGAAGTCCTCAAAGAAGCAGAGGCCGGCGTCTTAGTCCCGGCCCCCGACGTCGTCGTGGATCTGAGACCCGTCGTCGAGCGCAAGCAGGTCGATGACGATCACAGCCTGTAGGGAATCAGCTACGTTCCCTGGCGCCATGACACCATGTAGGACTCTTGCTCGGGCGTGAGTAGCTCCAGGCCGCCCCCGAGGGCGGTCAATTTGAGGGCTGCCACCTCCTGGTCCAGGTCGGCCGGCAGCCTATAGACCTTGGATTCGAGCTTCGCCTTGTTGTCAAGAATCCACTCCGCAGCGAGCGCCTGGTTGGCGAACGACATATCCATCACGTCTGCCGGGTGGCCTTCGGCTGCCGCGAGATTCACCAGCCTGCCTTCTGCCAATACGAAGAGCCGTCTCCCGTCGTCCATCGCAAACTCTTCGAGTGCCGGGCGTATCTTTCTACGGGAAACAGCCAGCTTGGACAGGGCGCCGAGATCGATCTCGACGTCGAAGTGGCCCGCGTTGGCCAAGATGGCTCCGTCTTTCATGACCTCAAAATGCTCTTCCCGCAACACGTGGATATTGCCGGTGACCGTCACGAAAAGGTCACCCACGCTGGCGGCCTCGAGGGCCGTCATCACCTGATATCCCTCCATGGCGGCGGACAGGGCCCGCACCGGATCCACCTCCACCACCACAACCTTGGCGCCGAGGCCGTCGGAGCGGTCGGCCACACCCTGGCCACAATCTCCGAATCCGATCACGACCACTGTTCGGCCGGCGATCAGCATGTTGGTGCTGCGCAGCACGCCGTCGAGTGACGACTGGCCGGTGCCGTGTCGGTTGTCGAAAAGATGCTTGGTGTCCGAGTCGTTTACGGCCACCACCGGGAAGCGCAGAGCACCTTCGGCCTCCATCGCTCGCAAGCGGATCACCCCGGTTGTGGTTTCTTCCATCGAGCCGAGCGGGGTGAGCTCGGTCCGTTCAGTGTGAAGCAGCGTCACCAGGTCGGCACCGTCATCCATTGTGATATCTGGCCGGGTGTCGAGCACGGCTTGCAAATGGCGGTAGTAGGTCTCTGTGTCTTCTCTGCGCACCGCGAACACCGGAATCCCATCGGCGACCAGGGCGGCTGCCGCGTCGTCCTGGGTTGACAGAGGGTTCGAAGCACACAGCGTTACCTCGCCTCCCCCGGCTCGCAAGGTCCGCATCAGGTTGGCGGTTTCGGTAGTCACATGCATGCATGCCCCGAATCTCACGCCTTCGAACGGGCGGCTCTGTTCGTAGCGGTCGCGGAGCGAGGCAAGAACCGGCATACGCCGGGCAGCCCAGGCGATCCGCTTCTCCCCGTCATCGGCCAGGCTGATATCAGCGATGTCGTAATCCAAGATTTCTCCTTAATGTGCCAGCACTAGTCCTCGGCCCCGCCGTGATCCGTGATGATCGAGCCAACCTGAGTGACCAGCTCGGCGACGCCCTCGACATCAGGCGCCTCGACGTTGAGCCTGAGCAAGGCCTCAGTGTTGGACGGCCGCAAATTGAACCAACGGTCTGCCCAGGAGACGGTCAAGCCGTCCAGATGAGTGACGTCGCCACCGGTCTCCTCCTCCACGACCTGCATCATGGCATTGACATCGTCGACTCGAAAGTTGATCTCACCCGACTGGGAGTAGGGCTCGAACGCCCTCCGCAGCTCCGAAAGCGGCCGGTCGGCTTCGCTGAGAAGCTGCATTAGAACCAGCATCGCCAGCGTCCCGGAGTCGGCCCGGTAATTGTCACGGAAGTAGAAGTGCGCCGAATGCTCGCCACCGAATATGGCGTCGGTCTCGGCCATCACCGCCTTTATGTAGGAATGCCCCACTCGAGTCTCGACGGGCGTCCCGCCGGCGGCCACGATTGCCTCGGGCACAGCTCGACTACAAATCAGGTTGTGAACGACGGTGGCACCGGGGTTGCGCTTGAGAAACCAGCTCGCCACCATCGCGGTTGTCGTCGACCCCGACAGCGGCTGCCCGGCATCGTCTACGAATATCGCTCTGTCGGCGTCGGCATCGAACCCGACCCCCAGGTCATGCGGCTGCTTCTTGATGGCGGCAATGAGATCTACCAGGTTCTCCGGCCTCGTCGGGTCGGCAGGATGGTTGGGAAAGGTGCCGTCGGGGGTCAGATAGAGCGAGGTGAGGACCACCGGCACTCGCTCGAGAACCGGCCCCACCACCACTCCCGCCATGCCATTGCCGCCGTCCACGGCCACTCTCAACGGCTGAAAGGCGTCGGCGTCCACTACCGAGTACAGATGGTCGATGTAGCCCTTCAGAATCTCAACCCTGGCGATCTGGCCGGTTGTCGCTGAATCCGCGGGCGGCTCGGAGGCAAGGCGTTTGATGTCGGCCAGCCCGGTATCTCCCGACACCGGCTTGGCACCGGCCAGGCTCAGCTTGATGCCGTTCCAATTGAGCGGTAGGTGGGAGGCGGTCACCATGGCCGCCGGAGCGGAGTAGGCCCCGGCGTAGTAGTAGCTCATATCGGTGGCAATCAAGCCGAGATCGTCCACGTCGACGCCCTGGCCGCGGACACCGTCGATGAATGCGGTCGCCAGCTCCTCAGAACTAGTTCGAATGTCACGCCCCACCGCAATGCGAGGCTCAGCGGCGAAAACAGCAAAGCCCGCGCCGATGCGGTGGACGATGTCGGCATCCAGGTCGCCGTTGTCGATTCGGCCCCGGATGTCGTAGGCCTTGAAGATGGCGTCGAGATCCATAGTCAGACAATTCTACGATGCCCCCGGCGTCGCAGCAGCCATTGCCATAAACTCCGGCTCGCATGCCGGCAGAACAATTCACCGTCGTTATCCCCGTCCACAACGAGGCCGCCTTCCTGACCACAGCCCTGGCGCGCCTGGCCGACCAGTTGGCAGACCTGGAGTTCAGGCTGATCCTGGTTGAGAACGGATCAACTGATGGAACATTGAAAGTCGCCCGAGACCTGCAAGCGGCCTACCCGTGGCTGGAGGTAACCAACCTGGAGAAGGCCGACTACGGAAGCGCTATGCGAGAGGGCTTTTCCATGGTGGATTCCGAGTGGGCAGTCGCATTCGACATTGACTATTTCTCACGAGACTTCGTCGAGGAACTGCTGCACCACGGCCCCAATTCCGACATCGTCATCGCCTCCAAGCGGGACCCCCGAACAGACGACCACAGAGCCCTCCTACGCCAAATCGGCACGAGAGCCTTCAACCTTCTCCTGCGAGTTTTGTTCAAGTCCAGGGTCACCGACACTCACGGCATGAAAGCTATTCGCCGCAAGGTGCTGCAGGATGTGATGCCCGATGTCGTCAGCCGGGAAGATCTATTCGACACCGAGCTGATACTCCGGGCGGAGCGGGCCGGCTACCGGATAACTGAGGTCCCGGCGGTAGTCGAAAACCTGCGGCCTGCCAGATCGTCCTACCTGGCTCGAGTGCCCCGTACGCTGGTGGGGCTATTCAAGATGCGGCAGATTCTCTAGGACCCTGCGTCGTAGGTTTGTGCGACGGGCGACCTGTGGTCCGGCGCTATTCGCCCTCGCTGGCTTCCCTGGCATCCTCCAGGCTCCGCCGGAACACCACGTCTCGATAGGCCGCGAACTTGGGAATCACGATGATGGCCGCTGCCACCAGCTGAGCAAAGATGAACTCGAGATTGCTCAACGCACCAAACATGCGCCCGGCAAGCCACACGATCGCGACCGTGAGGACCCAGGCCACGACATTGACTCCGAAGAAGTGGAGCGTCTCTCTGGCATTCGCTCCATCGGTATCCAACGAAAAGGTCCAGGTTCGGTTGAGGGTATATGAGACCAGCGTGCCGACCACCCACGCCGAAGTCACGGCCCATTCGTCGCGCATCGAGAACACCTCGCGAAAGAGAACCGACAAGCTGAGAGTAAAAACGGTATTGAAACCTCCGATGAGCCCCAGCCGGAACATCTGGCCCAGCGCCTCACGATGAACAAAGGTCTTTACATAGTTCTTCAAACTGAGCTCTTGCGTCGACGTTTCAAGCCGGCCCATGCCACAACACCCGCGAGGGCCGCTGCGGTCAGTGCCAGGCCAATATTTTCGAAC
>CAXMOO010000072.1:0-3576 GCA_964195005.1 uncultured Gammaproteobacteria bacterium | reverse complement strand
TCAACGCGGTCTCTGCCACACCCATCTCGTACCTCCAGACTCACGTCAGGAAGCACCCGCCTGCACGCACCCTCACCCAACCACAGGTAGCGCATATGTGCCGATATGGGCGGGTTCGAGCCGCCGCTCAATACGTGCCGATCACGAGCACTCAGCGAGCTGGGCGATATCGCCCAGACTGGGTGTTCTGAGCGCCAAGGCGCTGGGTCAGCTCAGGTCGGCAGCAGTTCCTTGGCTGTAACTCCGAGGCTCTTTGCGCTTCCCCTGGCATGAGCCGCGGCATAGATTCCTGGATCGAGTTCCTGCTCCAGCTTGGCGAGGAGTTCTGTGGCCGTCTCGCTGACGGAAATGTTCTCGAAACGCGTTGATCGGCTGCTCACCGGGTCGGCGAGGACACTTGCCAGAATCGCCACCGCTGCTTCTTCATCGCCCATATCCGTTCGCACTCGGGCGACACTGGCCAGCGTGTCTGCCATCTCGAGTATTGATCCCATCTGTTCGGACATGGCGAGGCTTTCCAGGAAGGCGGCCTCGGCGGCCCCGAGTTCGCCGGCGTCAACCTGTGCCTCTCCGAGGTACTGGAGTGCGGTCTCGGTCACGCGTCGATAGCCGATTTCCTTGGAGCCTTTGACAACGCTCTCGAAGAGGTCGATCTCGTCATCGGATCGGCCCTGCATGGGGGCGAACATTGCCTTCGCAAGGAGGACCCAGGACCTGACCCGATGGTCACCGCGTCGGGACAGAACGACTAAAGCCTCGTCGAGAATCCTGGTTGCGGTGTCGGCATTGCCTAAGCGCATTTCTGCCAATACCCGCCACGCCCCCATTTGAGCGACCCACCACTCGTCGCCGGCCTCATTGGCGATCCGAACCCCCTCTACGCTCGCGGCGCGGACTTCCTCCCATCGGCTGAGGTAGTTCAAACCTCCACATTGGCATTGGATTGCCATCAGATGAGCCGGCAGATCCGGGAGGGTGGCGAGCCTGGCCGCCGCCTCGCCGGCCTGGTCCGCTCCGGCTTCTTGCTGGCCCAGAAGCGCCATGAACCAGCCCTGCATGGCGGCGGCTGCCGCACGGGCGATCTCGGTCGCCTCATCCCTGGATTCGGCTTCGAGGGCTTCCAGCGCTTCTCCGAACAAGCTGGCTGCGGCTTGGTGCCACCCCCGAATCTCGTGAAGAAACCACAAACCGATAAGGAACTTCCTCGCGGCCGCCGCGTCGCCCTTGGCCAAGGAGTACCGAAACGCCGACCTGATGTTGTCGAGGTCGTCTTCGACAATGCGAATCGCTTGTTTCTGGTCGCTAAGCGGAATCAGCTCTTCGGCGTGAGCGGTGAGGTTCGCATAGAAACTCGCATGGGCAGCATTCGCTGCATCCCACCGCACCCTGTCCTCTTGGAGCGCAGCCTCGGCGTACTGGCGCAACAACCCATGAACGGAGTATCGCCCCGAGTCGAGGTCGGGGACCAGCAGCGATTTGCTGGCGAGGTTGGCAAGACTACGTAGCGACGCCCCAGCTACCGCCTCGGCCGCGTCCCGGGTGAAGCCACCCCGGAAGAACGACAGCGCCGAGAACATCCAACGTTCGTCCTCGCTCAACATCGTCCACGAATAGTCAAACACCGCTCGCATGCTCCGGTGTCGATCCGGGACACCTCCCACATCGCTCTCGAGAAAGTCCAGGCTCTTTTCGATCTCGGTTGCGATCTCGCCGATCGGCAACATGTCCACCCACGCCGCTGCCAGTTCGATACCCAACGGCATACCGCCAACCACCTCCAGGATCTGACCAAGCGGTTCGAGGTCGTCAACCGACAGGGAGAATGAGGCATCCGTTCGTTTGGAGGCATCGATGAAGAGCCGAACACTGCTGGCCTGGTATGCCTCATCGGGGGAATCCCAGTTGATCTCCATGCCGGGCAGTGCCATCACCGTCTCGCCACTGATGTTGAGTTTGGAGCGCGAGGTGGCGATGATCTTGACGCGGGGAGCGCCCTTCAGTATCTCCGCAACGATGTCGGCGCCCTCGGCGACGACCTCGAAGTTGTCGAACACGAGCAGCTGGGCCTTGGCGGCGAGGTAGGCCAACAGCTGGGTCTGCAGATCCTCATCGGTTGAGAGGGCGATTCCCAGCGACTCTGAAACCGTCTGGATAATGTCGCCCGGTGAGCTGATCGGGGCCAGGTCCACGAAGAACACCCCATCGGGGAAATCGGCAGACAAGTCCGCAGCAACCTGGATGGCAAGCCGGGTCTTGCCGGCCCCGCCCGGGGCCAGGATCGTCAACAAGCGTGTCTCGGCGAGCGTGCTCTTAGCGTTTTCAAGCTCGACCTGGCGGCCGACGAAGTCGGTCAGCTGGATCGGCAGGTTGTTGGGAACCGCATCCAACGACGCCAGCGGGGGAAAGCTGTCAGCAAGCCCGGCGACGTCGATCTGGTACACGTGCTCCGGTCGGGTGAGGTCCTTGAGGCCATGTTCCCCCATGTCATGGATCGTGATTCCCGCCAGGGGCTCATCTTGGACCAGTTCCCAGGTCGAAGCCGACATGATGGATTGGCCGCCGTGGGCAATTGCGCGCAGCCGCGCTGCCCGGTTCACCGACGCCCCGTAATAGTCCCCCAGCTGCAAATCCGCCGCACCCGTGTGAAGGGCAATCCGCACCAGCAGCGGCCTCGGGGTGACCCACTCCGTCGTAGCGAGGCGCCGCTGCATCTCGGCCGCCGCCGCAACTGCGTCCGAGGCGCCGGCAAAGACCATGAACCTGCTGTCACCCTCACCCCTGGGTCGCACCGCGATCCCGTTGTGTTCTTGGGCGGCGCCCTCAATCGCCTCGTCGTGCTGGCGGACGGCTTCCATCATCGATTCGGGCGATTCCTCCCACAAACGCGTACTGCCTTCCACATCGGTAAAGAGGAACGTGACGACACCGGCGGGAAGAGTCATGAAGGTCACACTATCGAACACCCCAAGTCGTCGTGTGCTGGGTGTCGTACGGGGACGATCTCGGTAACGCCATCCGAGGACTGTGAGAGCCCCTCCGACTTCCGTACCCGTCAACCGCACAGATCAGCGGGTCGCGGCGACATTGACACGCCATGGCGACAGCACCGATCCGGCATTCTGTACGCGTTCCCCGAGCTTCGACGGGAAATCAGGTAGCGCATAACCGGCAATATGCGCTACCTGACCCCAACCAGAATGATGGCTTTCCACCATCTGTGTAGGCGATGCTCAGCGGTCAGCCTCGCGTCCCTAGGCGGATCGAGCAGCGTTGAGGGCTAAGCGGTCGACAGCGGCCGTCATCATCGAAATCGCCTCGCCCGGCTTCGGGGCCAGTCCGTCCAAGAACATTCGTACGCCCTCGCCCATCGCGGCGTGCTTTTCCTCAGCGACGCAAGGTGACAAGCGTCGGCCACTTGGTGTCCCTGAGTCCCTATTGGCGTTTTCTCGTATAGCCGGCCCTCAATACGTCAGGAAGTAGCTACTCCGGTATTGGTGGATGGTGAGTCGCCTTCGGTCGACACGGTCACGACCTTCACCAACGTGGCCTTCTCTGACCGGGAACCCACCTGGAAGG
>CAXMOO010000071.1:0-32758 GCA_964195005.1 uncultured Gammaproteobacteria bacterium | reverse complement strand
GGCTCGGATGGGGTAGCGGCCCACGGCAGTTTCAGCAGAGAGCATCACCGCGTCGGTCCCGTCGAAAACGGCATTGGCAACATCCGTGACTTCGGCCCGGGTGGGACGATGGTTCTCAGTCATCGACTCGAGCATCTCGGTTGCCGTTATCGAGATCTTCCCCCCAGTATTCGTCCGGGAGATGATGTCTTTCTGAATCCGCGGCAGAGATTCGAAGGACAACTCGACTCCCAGGTCGCCCCGGGCCACCATGACGCCGTCGGAGGTCGCGATTATTTCATCGAGAGCTTCGTATCCAATCGACCGCTCCAGTTTTGCAATCACCGGCACCGTCCCGCCGGCGAGCTTCCTCACTTCCTCCACGTCGGCCGCCGACGCCACAAATGACGCGGCCACCATGTCGACTCCAAGTTCAGCGCCGACCTCGAGGTCGACGCGGTCCTTGTCGGTGACTGTCGGCAGATCAACCTCTAATCCGGGGAAGGCGGCGCCCTGGCGGTTCCTCAACTCGCCGCCTCGAATAACGGTGGCGAAGACCGAGCCTTCCAGCTTGGCTACCTCCAACGAGATCCGGCCATCACTGAGCAGAACCTGGGACCCGGGTCGCAGATCGAGCACCCGATCGAGGTATCCGACGTAAATCTCGCCCGCCGATGCCATTTCCTCTCCGGAGAGGAGCCGCACCTCCTGGCCGGCTTCAAGAGTGATGGCATCATCAGGGAAGCTGCCAACGCGGATCTTCGGACCCTGAATGTCCTGAAGAAGAGTGACGGCCCTCTCGTGCCGCCCAGCAGCTTGATGCACCCAATCGAACACCTGCTTGTGCACATCCGCAGTGCCATGCGAAAAGTTCATCCGGGCGGCGTCCATCCCCGCCTCCACCAGGCGGGATATCTGCTCGAGGCTGTCGACGGCCGGCCCGAGAGTGGCAATGATCTTGGTCTTACGCTGCACCGGTTGGAACCCTACCCGCCGTCAACCGTCCATCAATTATTGAGAGCGGGGATTACCTCACGGCCGAATCTCTCCAGCCCTGAGGGGTCGAAGGCGGGTTCGGCGAAGTAAAGGATGGGGTAGCTCATTCCGACTTCCTCCCAGCGGCGCAGGCGCACTACCAGCTGCTCCGGCGTGCCCGCCATGCGGCGAAACGCCTCCCCAACTTTTTCAGCCCTGTCCCTGGGCGCGAACTGGCCCACGTGGCTCTTGATCCATGCGATCCTGTCCTCGACCTCTTGCTCGGTCTCCTCGCACACGGTCAGGAGATGGGCCGTGCGGGTAATCGAATGAAAGTCGGTGCCGACGTCCTCACAGTGCTTGCGAAGCACTTCCGACTTGTGGACGAACTCTTCGATGTTGTCGGCGAAGTTGGTGTACTGGGCGTATCGGGCCGCCACATTCAGAGTCAGCTCTTCTCCCCCGCCGGCGATCCACAGCGGGATGTGTGGTTGCTGGAGTGGTTTCGGCTGACAAATGGCACCCTGCAGCCGGTAGTACTTACCGTCGTAGTCGACCTCGGGCTCGGTCCACATCCGCCGCATGATCTCGACGCTCTCACGCAGCCGCCCGATGCGAACGGAGGGTTTGGCGAACTCATATCCGTAGCCGTCGTATTCGTGCACATACCAGCCGGCGCCGATGCCCATATCCACCCGCCCACCGGATATCACGTCGATCGAGGCTGCCACCTTGGCAAGGTAGGCGGGAGAACGGTAACTGTTGCATGTGCACATCTGGCCCAAACGCACGGTGTCGGTGACGGCGGCGAGTGCCGCCATGAGGGTCCAGGCCTCGTAGGTCACCTCCTGTGTGGGGACCGGAACTGTATGGAAGTGGTCATACACAAACAGGGACTCATACCCGGAGCGCTCGATCGTGACAGCGACGGACTTCATCGTGTCCCAATGTTGTTCAATCGGAATCCCCCCCAGGTCCAATCGCCAGCCCTGTGGAACAAATGCGCCGAATCTCACGTCGGTATCCTCCCTGCAACGTCCCAGAGACTGTAGAGCTGTGGATCTCCTCATCGCTATTCCGTTGAAGCCGTTCGGCGTGGCCAAGGCCAGGCTCGCGCCTGTGCTCAGCGCCGGTCAACGATCTCGACTCGGCCGGACGGTGGCGGCGCGCACAGTCGCCGTCGCCACTGAAACCGGAGCCCGGGTGGCTGTAGTCACCGGCGACCCCGAGGTGAGCGACTGGGCTGTCGCACAGGGTGCCGAAGTCATAGCCGAAACAGGCACCGGCGGATTGAACGCGGCTGCGAGCGCCGCCGTTGTCGTGGCGCTGAGTGAGGGCCGCGGCTGGGCCATTCTCCACGCCGACCTGCCCCTGCTGGCCTTTGAGGAGCTGCGTGACGCGCTGGCCAGGTGGCGGCCGGGAGACACCGTCCTGGCTCCTACATACGACGGCGGCACGTCGCTGTTAGTCGGCGACGTGAAATTCCCGTTCGCCTACGGGCCGGGTAGCTTCCACCGGCACCTGCGTCTGGCCGACGGCCGAGCCGAGATTGTGGTTCGACGCGGTTTGGCCCTCGACATGGACACACCCCGGGACCTGCAAGCGGCTCTGCAAATAAACCCCCGACTGGCGGACGCCTGGAACACGGTCCGGACGTGACCGGGACCACCCCCCTGCCAATCCCCGAGCGAGCCCTGGCAGTCGGCGCTCATCCGGACGACATCGAATTCGGGGCCGGAGGAACCCTCGCCGCCTGGGCCCAGGCAGGTTGCGAGGTGACCATGGTGGTGATGACAGACGGCTCCAAGGGTTCATGGGATCCGAAGACCGACCCGGTCGAGCTCGCCGAACTGCGCGCCCGGGAGCAGAAAGCGGCGGCCAAGCATCTCGGTGCCTCGGAGGTTGTCTTCCTGGACCACCCCGACGGTGTGTTCGAATACACACTCGAGGTGCGGGCCGAGGTGGCCCGACTCATTCGGATTCATCGCCCCGACGTCATGTTCTCCCATGACCCCTGGGCGCTTTATGAGATCCACCCCGACCACCGGGCCACAGGTTGGGCCGCGGTAGACGGTGCACTCGCCGCCCGCGACCCTTTGTTCTTCCCCGAGCAGAAACTCGAACCGCACCGACCTGATTTCCTGCTTCTGTGGAGGCCGGCCCGGGCCGACTACTGGGAGGACGTCGGCGGGACGCTCGACCAGAAAATTGCCGCCCTGCTCGCCCACCAATCCCAACACCACACCAGCATGCTGGACGCCGGGGCAGCCTTCGAGGAACGAGTCCGCGACTGGGCTGCCGAGCAAGGCCAAGCGGTCAATCTTGCCGCCGCCGAAGCCTTCAAGCGCCTGGAGCTCTGAAGATCCCCTCGCTTGCGCGATAATCAATCCCCATGGACATTGCAGTTGTCACAGGAGGAACCGGAGGCCTCGGCCGGGCCCTCACTCCCCGCTTGATAAAGCGCGGGTTCAAACTCGGTGTTTCCTACCTGGTTCCAGAAGAAGCCGAAACCTTTGAGGCCGAGGTCAACCCCGATCCCGAGCAGGTGCTACTGCGCCGAACCGACTCTTCAGACCCGGAGGCTCTCGGCGTATTCGTCAAAGACGTCGCCGAGAGGTTCGGCGGCCTCAACTCGATCGTGGCGCTGGTTGGTGGCTGGGCAGGCGGTCGTGACGTGGAAGACACAGATGACGTCCGATTCGAGCGCATGATCGACCTCAACCTCCGCTCCACATTCTATGCGGTACGGGCCGCGCTCCCCTACCTGCGGGAAGCTGGGCGGGGTCGCATTGTGACAATCGCCAGTCGGGCGGCGGTGGACAATCCAGCAGGGCAAGCAGCCTTCAACATCGCCAAGGCCGGCGTCATCGCCCTCACCAAATCCGTTGCCAACGAGCTGCGGGGAACCGAGATCACTGCCAACACAGTCCTCCCATCCGTCATCGACACTCCGGCCACACGCGAAGCGATGCCGTATGGCGACTACGTCGACTGGCCGACACCGGACGAGATCGCCGCCGTTGTCGAATTCGTCCTCTCGGCAGAGTCCGCCGTCATCAACGGCGCCTCGATCCCCGTCTACGGCAACACATGATTGGTGAAGAGTCATAAACTCCACACCTGTTGGTTGAGGCCCCGTCGTCTAGCGGCCTAGGACGCCGCCCTCTCAAGGCGGTAACGCCAGTTCAAATCTGGTCGGGGCTACCGGAATCGAAAGTTGACCGGCCCAGAGGGCCGGTCAACTTTCGATTTGGAGCTGCGAGCAGGCGCAACCACCATCACTGCGGTCGAGGGTCACAGGCCCTCTCAAGGCGACAGTATCTTCTGGCGCACTACGGCCAGGGAGCGGCCGCCGACGGATCACCCGGGAGCCTTACCCGGTAGCGGTGGACGGCGGCGCCCGCCACGACTTCTTGGATCGCCAGACGATGTAGGCGGCCAGGCCGAGCGGGACCTGCGCGACGTAGCTGAGCGCTCTGTAGATGAGCACTGCTGCCACCACCAGCGATTCTTTGCCTCCTGCAACCACAAGCGCGGCAGTGAGGCCGACCTCGACAATGCCAACGTTTCCAGGGGTGATGGGTATAGCCGTGAGGAGCCGCACCACAGCGAAGGCGGCAAATGCTTCCGCCCCGGTGATGGTGTCGACCGACACGCTCATATGCCGCAAGGAAATCAGCAGTAAGGCAAAGAGCGAAAGATGGCTGACGACCGTGGCGAGGGTAATCCAAAACCAGCGGCGGCGCAGCAGGTCGATGCTCTGCGACCGGAACCGCACAAACCGGGCCCCCCACTGCTGGAACGGCCCGCGTTTGAAGGGTCGGACGAGCCGGGAGGCGAGAGCGCCGATCCATTCCCCCGCCCTACGGGCGGCCCGCTCACTCGACATGATCAGCGTGAGCAAACCGATGGCCCCGATCAGGACGGCCACGCCGGTGAGGGCCGCGGACTGCAACGCGGCGTTACTGCGTCCCTGAAACGTGAGCAGCGCCAGCGCAACCACCGGGAGGGCCAACTTGACGAACGTGTTCCACAAACCGGTGACTACCGAGGCAATCGCGATCGAACCGGCGCCGAACCCGAACGAAGAAAACATGGCAAAGGTAACGCCGACGCCGATGGCGCTGCCGCCGGGGAGAGTGTTCGTGACGGCAGTCGATATTTGGCCCACCACGAAAGCCCGCAGCAACGTGAGGCCGGGCAGGGCCGCCATGATGATGAGCTGATAAGTGATGATGCTCCAGCCGGCGAGGACGAGCAGGCTCGTGGTTTCGAGCCAGGTCAGGGTTCCAATGGCGTCCCACACCTCACCGAAATCGGCCATGGTGGGAAGGACGCCGACCAGCAAGGCGGTCCCCAACGCGATCGACGCCACAACACTCAGCGGTCGGAGCCAGCGGCTTTTCGATCTTCTGGGATTTCCACCTTCAGTTTCCTCCCCGGCGGTGGGCTGGGCCGGAGACTCGCGATCCGAGTCGGCCTCGGACATCATCAGGGGAGCCTAGGGGGTCACACCAGGTGGCCGAGGTCCTCAGCCGGAGCGGCGGCTCGACGGGCGAGATGAGCTCAGTGACCGTCGGTCTGGTGCGTCTGCAGCACTAGCGTCGGGGCACAGGGAGGAAATGGTGGGACACCGAGAACATGCCGACCGCGTCGAACGGTTCAACCCGTCGTTCTACGGCATCCTCGGCATCGTCGCCGCTGAATGAGCATCCCGCTCGCCCTCCGCCGTCCCTGGTTGCTGCTACGCGGTGCCCGCGCCGATCGCGATCGACCCGACCTCGACCGCCTGGCAGCAATCGACGACCCGATGGACTTCGTGTGGGCGATCCTCCCCCATGCCGCCCGCACGTTCGCCACGAGCATATTGATGCTTCCTGCAGCTCAGGCCCGAACCGCCGCTGTGGCCTATCTCTACTGTCGGATGCTCGACACCTACGAGGACCTGGGCGACCCGGCCGATCGCGAAGCCGCCCTTGAGGCTTTCGCGGCCCGCATGACGACGCTGGAGCCACCGCCGCCGGCGCCCACGACAGCCCGGGACGACCGGGACCGGGTGCACGTGCTTCTCGTCGAACGCTGCCGGCTGGTGGACCAGGTGTTCACCACGCTGCCGGGCGCCGACCGGGAACGTATCGCCAAGCTCGTGGAGGCGATGGCCGACGGCATGGTCTGGTCGTCACGGCGGTTCGTGGAGCAGGGAGGAGTGTTGATCGACGCCGAGCAGCTCAGCCGCTACTGCCATCACGTCATCGGCGAGCCCGTCCTCTTCGCGCTGCAGCTGGTGATCGAAGCTGAGCTCACCGTCGAACAGCGTCGGGACGCCCTCGCCGTGGGCGAGTTGATCCAGCTTGCCAACATCACCCGGGACGTCTAGCGCGACCTGGCGCGCGGCGTCGCCTACGACCCCTCACTCCTCCCCCACCTCGGCAGGACCGACGCGGTCGAACCCGTCCGCGAAGCACGCCGCCACCTCATGGCCGCCGCCCTCCCCCATGCCTCCGCCTACACCCGTCTGGCGGGGCAGCTCGCCACCAAGCGGTTCAGCCTGGCCCGCGCATCCGCCGTCCTCATGCTCCTCCACACCGACCGCCATTACCGGTGGTGTGCCCGCCGGATCGGGCACCCCGGGTGGCGAGGGCCCGACCGCACCGGGACGATCGTTCTCACCGCGCTGCTCGCCGCCTTCTCGCGCCGCTGGTCGCACCGGGTGATGGGACGGGTCGAGCACGACTTCATTCGGGCAGCGGAAACCATCTAGAACACGCCAGAAGCCCTATGCACAAGCGGTAAGTGCCAAAACGCCCTCACGCTGAGGATGCGCTCCGCTCATCTTTGCCTGCGGTTCGAGCGCCGCGCGCATAGTCGGCAGCTCATGGGCCGACGCTCAGCTCTCGTGCTACCACCTCAGCCTCCTGCATGCATGTTCTGACTAGTTCCGCGACCTTGCCCTGGCTTGCCGACAATCTCCTCTTGGCTTCAACATCACCCTGCCCGGCGCGTGAGACGTCCCGTCTGCGCGGATAAGGATGCCCCGCCATTGTGGTTCGCAATTGATGCCTGCCTCCCATCCAGTGCAGTTGACCGTCAAGGGAACAGATCACTTGCCTGCGCCGGGGAGTAAGGAACGTATCGAGATCAAAGCCCTCATATTCAGTCACCAGGCCGCCCACTTCGACGCTGGTAGTTCTCGGACGGCCCGCCTTGACCTCCTTGCCCCCCGATGACCCGCAGGCAATCCAGATCGGCCGCGGACCAAGGAGCGGGGGTGAATGTTGCGATTTCCATGGTCCAACCTCAAACCCCGGAGGCAAACCATCCACAGTCACGGCCGCGTACGTGAAGCCAGGGTCGTGCTCTTCGTGAGTGGAGTGGTGGACACCTGCTTCGACCTCAAACCTGCCGAGGGTGCCAACCAGATGAGCGGTGACACTGAACTTGCTCTTGAAGAGGGGGCGCCGCGTCTGGACCTGGGCGTCCTCTAAACCGAGTGTGTGCCCGACTTCACGCCAATAGATTTCGAGACGGTCCCTCTTTCGAATCACGAACCGAAGCTACTAACTACTTGTAGGCGTGATGACCAAACCCGGCGGACTGGTCGTTAAGTGCCAGAATGACTCTCACGGAGGCTGACATGCGAAATCTTGGCTGGGTGGCATTAGCGATCGGAAGCATCTGGATCGCGGTGTTGATCATCAGCCTGTTCTCGTCTGAGCTCGTCTACGGGGCCGACCGGGACACTTTTCCGCTGATTCCCGCTATCACCTGGATCTGGGGAGCAATCGCGAGCAGTTTCGTGCTCCGCGCCCTGGTCGAGCGGCACTCCACCCTGGACGACCAGCGCCACGCCTGGATTGGAATCGCCGCAGCTGTATCGGTCATTTGGGTGCTGGTGACCATCGTCAGCCTCGTGATCCCCGACTTC
Source organism: uncultured Gammaproteobacteria bacterium (assembly GCA_964195005.1). GTDB lineage: Bacteria > Actinomycetota > Acidimicrobiia > Spongiisociales > SHLN01 > JAUXLW01. The sequence goes on along the minus strand of CAXMOO010000071.1, from coordinate 24,879 downwards.
GACGTCTCGGTCGGATCCAACACGGTGATCATTCCACTCGGCGCCGTCATCGCTCCGATCGCAGGCGCAGTCGCAACGTCCATCGCGGGCGAATTCGTGCCCCGCCTCACCGACGTTGCTGCAGTAGCGGGCGGCAACACCAACCACACCGACCGCGCCTACCGCGAGGAATCGCCCTAACCGCGAGCTCCCATAGGACACCTGACAGGGAGCGGAGGCCCGTTCCCTAATCGCATCACGGTCGTTATGAAGTTTCGCGGGAGTTCACATTGTGTTTCCGGGCTCTTTAGATCCACAGACGAGCTTGATAAGGGACGTCGGAAGTGCCGGCGCCGAAACGGAGGTAGTAAACCGTGAAACGATTTCTGATCATCGCCGTAGTGATGGGGCTCTTCTTTGCCCTCGCTGCGCCTGCCGGGGCTCACACTTTGGAACCGGGACTTCCCGTTGGGCCTCCCGGCGGAGTGTTCTGGGCCAACGACGTCCAATACGAGAGCGCGGTCACCCCCGCCCATGTTCCCGATAATGGCCCGTTCGACGCGTTCTATGTCTTCCCCGATTGCCCCACATGCAAACCTGTGTCAGATGCGGCTCCGGGTTTTGGTCGGTACAACGGAGGCCGGTGGGCGGTCATCGAAGCGCTCGGTATCACGGTGCAACTGACGAACGCGGCTGACGTTGTGGAGCAGGCGAGTTCGCTGGTCGATACCGGACATCGGTTCGTGTGTCCGCTGATTCGCATCGTCTGACGCTTACTGTCCCCGATACCAAGAACCTCCTCGATCGACTTAGATCGGGGAGGTTCTGACTTGTGCGCATCATTTAAACAAGAGCGATCGTTCGCGTCGTCACGTAGGTCGACATGCCGTCAGGTCTTCGAACCAGGCCGAGGCTCGGAGATTGCTCCTCGCGGGGAATCTTGCCCATGCGACAGACGCCCCTGCTCCGAGAGTCTTTCCGGAGACCGGGGGGATGGGTTTGATCGGCACGCAGTCCGGGACCCTAACCGCCTCCGTTTGAGTGCTCATGTCGTTATCTGCCGGAGTCGCCGAGCGGACTTCCGAATCTTCACCTTATCTATTATCATCGATGATAGATGAATGTATTACGGAACGACGCAGAGACGTGGGCAAGCTGGTTCAGGGCTCTCGGCGACCCCTCGCGGATCGTCATTCTCAACCTGCTCGCCACGAGCGACGGGCCGATGAAGGTCGGCGAGATAGTGGACGCGGTCGACATCGGCCAGTCCACGGTGTCCCACCACCTCAAGACCCTGGCCGACACAGGATTCGTTCATGTGACAAAGGCCGGCACAAGCAGCCTCTACGAGGTGAACCGAAGTTGCCTCGAACGCTTCCCCACAGCCGCTGAAACGGTAATGGGGAAGGCCTCCGCAATCGCCCCTTGGAAAGAGAGATCAACAATGAGTATCGACCACAACCTCCGCGAAACCGTCCGCAAACGGTATGCGTCCGACGCCCTCCTGGTGCTCGATGGCGGCCCGTCGTGCTGCGGGCCCGAAGATGAGGACAAATTCGGCAGCGGCCTATACGACGCCCTTGACGGCGCCGAGCTGCCCGACGCCGCCAAGTTGGCAAGCCTCGGATGCGGCAACCCGGTCGCAGTTGCCGACCTCAACGAGGGAGAGACCGTCCTCGACCTCGGGTCGGGGGGCGGCATCGACGTCTTGCTCTCCGCGAAACGGGTCGGCCCGGCCGGCAAGGCCTACGGCCTCGACATGACGGACGAGATGCTCGAGCTGGCTCGCAAGAACGCGGCCGAGGCCAAGGCAGACAACGTCGAATTCCTCAAGGGGTACATCGAGGAAATACCACTCCCCGACTCATCAGTCGACGTGATCATCTCCAACTGCGTCGTCAACCTCTCAACCAACAAGGAGGCCGTCTTCTCGGAGATGGCACGTGTGCTCAAGCCCGGTGGCCGCATTGGTATCACCGACGTGGTCGCCGAGGACCGCCTGACGGCTGCCGAGCGAGCCGAGCGAGGTGACTACACCGGCTGCATCGCCGGCGCCCTGTCATTCCAGGAGTACGAGGAGAGCCTGTCTGCAGCCGGCTTCGAAGATATTTCGGTGATATCGACTCACGCCGTTGCCGACGCGATGCACTCGGCGATCATCAAGGGTGTGCTCTAGGACCGAACCATGTCAGCGAGTTTCGGCACAGAGACGTCGTGTCCCCGACGTACACGACGGCCGATGAGCCTCTTGATGAAATCTGGCAAGAGTTGGCCACCGCGGTGGTTCGCGGTACAGGGCCTGGATCTATCCTGAGGCACATGCACGAAGAACAAATCGAAAAAATCCAGCAGGGGCACGGCTTCATCGCCGCGCTCGATCAGAGTGGAGGAAGCACACCGAAGGCGCTCCTGACCTACGGCCTTACCGAAGACGCCTTTTCCAACGAAGACGAGATGTTCGACATCATCCATGAGATGCGCACCCGGATTGTCACCAGCAAATCGTTTGATGGCGATCGGGTGATAGGAGCAATTCTGTTTGAAAATACGATGGATCGCGACATCGAAAGCCGCGGCTCGGCCGAGTATCTCTGGAAAGTCAAGGGTGTCGTCCCGTTCCTCAAGGTGGACAAGGGCCTGGCTGAGGAGGCAGACGGGGTACAGCTCATGAATCCCATACCCGGGCTCGATGAGCTGCTCAACCGTGCCCTGAATAAGGGCGTCGTCGGCACCAAGATGCGCTCGGTCATCAAGCTGGCCAACCCCGTGGGAATCGACGCGGTGGTGGCGCAGCAATTCGAAATCGGCAGACAGATCCTCGCCGTTGGCCTCGTACCCATCCTCGAGCCCGAGATCGACATCCACAGCCCTGAGAAGGCCGAAGCCGAGGCCCTGCTCAAGACAGCGATCCTGCGCGATCTCGAAGGCATCGGTGAAGGTGGCCGGATCATGCTGAAACTCACGCTCCCCGACGAGCCGGGCTTCTACAGCGAGCTCGTCGAACATCCGAAGGTGCTCCGGGTAGTGGCGCTGTCGGGGGGGTACTCGCGCGATGATGCCAATGCCCGGCTGGCGAGCAACCGCGGAGTCGTTGCCAGCTTCTCTCGAGCGCTGACCGAGGGCTTGACCGCTCAACAGAGCGACGACGAATTCAATGGTGCCCTAGATGAGGCCATTGAGAGCATCTTCCAGGCGTCAGTTGCGCCCGGCTAGAGGACTGCTCGGGGGGAAGGACTCGAACCCTCAACGACAGGACCAGAACCTGCTGTGTTACCGATTACACCACCCCCGAAGGGCGGCTCGCCAGGATACAAAGTGCTCAGGCCTCTGCAACCTTCCATGACTCATCGTCAAAGCGTTGGATCTCCAGCCGATTGCCGTCAGGATCACGGGCGAAGAAATTGTAGATCTGGTATTCAGCACTGTGTTGCGGTGGCCGGATAATCTCGGCGCCGGCGTCGACGAGACGCTCGAACCACTCGTCGACGTCCCCGGTCACCAGAGTCATGAGCGATCCCTCGATCCCTGCTCTTTCCGGACGATCGCAGATCCCCAGGTAGGCAGACCCCGCCACTTGATAAATGAAGCAGCCTCCCTGATCCAGGACTAAGTCCAATCCCAGGATTCCACCATAGAACCGGGCGGCCCGTTGGAGATCTTGCACGTACACGAAAACAATCTGTTCTTGGAAGCTCACAGGCGACCGAACACATCTCGCAGACGCCGGAGGCTTTCCTCCTTGCCGAGCGCAGCAAGCGATTCGAAGAGTGGCGGGCTGATCCTGGAACCGGTGATCGCTACTCGCACCGGCTGCAGTCCCTTGCTGGCGTTGAGCCCCAGTTCGGCCAGCATCTCGCGCAACGCCCCCTCGATGGATTCTGACACCCACTCCCCCAGGTCACCGAGCCGTGACAGAGCACCCTCGAGCGACACCCTGGCCTCAGGTTTGGCGAGGACTTTCTTCCACGCCGCATCGTCGTAAGCAACGTCACTCACGAACAAGAACCGCACCTGATCCGGCGCTTCGGTGAGCACCTTCATCCGCTCCTGAATCAAAGGGGCTACCGGGCGATAGGTCTCCAAGTCTTCCACCGTGAACTCTCTTCCCAGGTCGGCCTCAACCAGCGGCCGGGTCCTGGCAATGAAGTCATCGAGCTCCAGCTCACGAATGTAGACCCCGTTCATCCAGAGCAGCTTGTCATTGTCGAAGACGGCCGGGTTCTTCTGAATGTCGTCGAGCTCGAACCGCTCGACCATCTCCGCAGTGGAGAAGATGGACTCGTCGTGGCCGAAACTCCAACCGAGCAAACCCAGATAGTTGAGAACCGCCTCGGGTAGGAAACCCCCGTTGCGGTAGGAATGGAGAGCCGTGTCGCCGTGACGTTTTGACAGCTTGCGACCGTCAGGACCCAGCAGCAATGACACATGGGCGTATACCGGTGGGGCGGCACCCATTGCTCCGGTGATCAAGATGTGTTTGGGGGTTGAAGAGAGCAAGTCCTCGCCACGGACAACATGGGTGATCTCGAAATCGACATCGTCGACCGTGCTGGCCAGGTGGTAGGTGGGAGAACCGTCAGAGCGCAGAAGCACGAAATCCTCGACGTGCTCATGATCGAAGCTGACCTCCTCCCTTACGACGTCTTGGAATGTGGTGGTCCCCGGCCGGGGAACGGCCAGCCTCAACACAGCAGGCTCGTTGGCTTCGAGCCGCCCGGCGACTTCGGATGGTTCGAGCGTCCGACATCGACCGTCGTAACCGGGCGGGCGGCCCTCGGCCTGAGCGGCCTTGCGTCTCTCATCCAGTTCGGCGGCGGTGCAGAAACAACGGTAGGCCTTCTCGTCCGCTGCCAGCCGGGCCGCCACCTCCGAGTAACGCTCCAGCCGCTCACTCTGCCGATAGGGCTCAGACGGACCACCGACCTCGATGCCCTCGTCCCAGTGGAGGCCAAGCCAATTGAGCCCGTCGAGAATGTCGGCATAGAACTCGTCCGAGCCTCTCTCCTGGTCGGTGTCGTCGCTGCGGAGAATGAACACGCCGCCGGAATGCCGGGCCGCCAGCCAATTGAAAAGCGCGGTGCGGGTAGCCCCCACATGGAGAAATCCGGTCGGCGAAGGCGCGAAGCGCACCCTCATGGTCCAACTATCGGGTTACGAAGAATGCCCAGGCCGTCGATCTCAGTTTCGAGCAGATCACCCTCGGCAAGCGGCCCGACTCCGTCGGGAGTGCCGGTGAGGATGACGTCACCCGGTAGCAGAGTCATCACTCCGCTTATGTAAGCCACCAGCTCACCAGGGCCAAAAACCATCTCGCTCAACAGACCCTCCTGGCGAAGCTCACCATTGACACGGCAATAGAGCCCCTGCCCTTCCAGCGGATCAAATTCCGTCTCGATGGCGGGGCCGAGCGGACAGAACGTGTCGAAGCCCTTGGCCCTGGCCCACTGTCCGTCTCTTCGCTGAAGATCTCGGGCGGTGATGTCTTGACCGATCGTGTAACCGAGGATGTGTTGAGCAGCGTCCTCCACAGCCACGTTTCGTGTGACCTTGCCGATCACGATCGCCAGCTCTGCTTCGTGCTCGACCTGTCCGGAGTGAGGGGGAATTCTCACGCCGGCGGCGTGACCGATCACAGAGGTCGACGGTTTTATGAAGATGAGCGGCTCGTCCGGCACCTCAACTTGACGCTCGGCGGCGTGAGACCCGTAGTTGCGCCCTATGGCCACCACCTTGGTGGGGATGCTGGGTGAAAGGAGGGAAGTGTCGTCAAAGGGAACAACTACTTCCGTGGGCTCCCAGGCTACGAAGGGCGTTCCCCGGTAGAGCCGGATCCCCTCCGCCTCGACAGCCCCGTAGGTGATGTCATCCTTCTGGGTTCGGGTACGAACGATCTTCATGAGTTATTGGTCTTACGCGTTGGCAGCTAGCGACCCAACGGTATCTCACCCAGCGCCAGGCGATGACGCACGTCCTCCAATGAGACCCCCAACAACCCGGGCGGCACACGGGCAACCATTTGGCGGGCGACGGCACTACTTCTGGCTGCCCGCGGGGCCCAGTACTTTCGGTCCCTGGAAAGCTGGCGCATGGTGGCCTCCGGCACCTGGTCGGGTGAGGCAAGGCCGAGGAGGAGCATCGCAACCTTGAGGTCCTCATTAGTAGGCGCCCTCCCGAAATGCGATGCCCGGGTCGCCATCAAATGGACCATGGCCCTTTCGACATTGCCGCGATCCTCGCCCGGCTCCAGCTTCATGTCGACCCCCGACGCCAGCTTGAGGGCGTAGCCCGTGTCGGGCCCTGGCGTCCCAAACGGGCCTCCCCACGGGACCTGATCCGGGCTCTTCAGGTCGCCGGGCCGGTCGGCCTGCCAGCGCTGTGGCACAGCAGGACGCAACTCTTCGCGCGGCTGATCCTCAAAGGCGATGTCGATATTTGGTTCCTGGCCCATTACACGAACTCGAGCCAGTCCAGGTAGGCGCTCAGTTTTCCGGTGACCGTGTCCATGAAGAGCTCCTGCGCCCTGCGCGTGACGGGCCCAGGCTCACCGGTGCCGATGAGACGATGGTCGATCTCCCGGATCGGGGTAACTTCGGCGGCGGTGCCGGTGAAGAAGGCTTCGTCCGCGTAATAGACGTCCGATCGGCTCAGGCTCGACTCTCGGATCTCGTATCCATCATCGGTGAGCAAACGCATCACAGACTGTCGGGTGATGCCATCGAGAGCGCCGGCTTGTGCCGGCGGCGTATGGAGGATCCCGTCCCTGACGATGAAGAGGTTCTCGCCGCTTCCCTCGGCGATATGACCGTCCATGTTGAGAAGGATGGCCTCATCAAACCCGTTGGCTTCGGCCTCGAGCCTCGCCAGCACGCTGTTCAGATATGGGCCGGTCCCTTTGGCATCAGGTATCAGCATGGACTGGTGGATTCGCCGCCAGGAAGACACTCCGACCCTGATGCCCTCCTCAAATCCTGCGTCACCCAGATAAGTTCCCCATCGCCAGGCGGCGATCATGACATGCGGTTCGGCGCCTGCCGGGTTGAGGCCCATAGCGCCCGTACCGAGGAAGACCAGGGGCCTGATGTAACACGATTCGAGGTTGTTGGTCGCCACCAGCTCACGGGCGGCCTTGCTCAGGTCATCAGCGCTGAAGTTGACCGGCAAGCTGTACGCCGCAGCCCCCCGTACCAGGCGACGCATGTGATCATCCAGTCGAAAGATTGCCGGGCCTTGCCCGGTCTCGTAGGCGCGTATCCCCTCGAAAACTCCGGTCCCATAGTGGAGGCTGTGCGACAAAACATGTACCGTCGCCGCCTCCCAATCGACAAGCTCTCCATCCATCCATATGTATTTGACTGGTTCCATAGAGCCCCATTTTTGCAGGTTCGAACCGCTCCCGAGCCTAGCCCCGGGCCATGCCCACTAGTTTGCACGCATGCGGAAAGCTATCGCCAGCTCGCTTGGTCTAGGCCTGATTCCAGGGCGGCTGTGGAATTCCGACGCCGGCGCCGGCACATTTGGAGCCGCCCTCGCCGTACCGCTCGCCATTCTGGTGACCAGCCCCGTGCTCGAAGCAGCTCTGGTGGGCGCTGTGGTCGCACTGGGGCTCTGGGCCGCAAGGCCGTTCGCTCGAGGAGACCCGGGCTGGATCGTGATCGACGAAACCGCGGGTGCCTGGCTGGCGATGATCGGGCTCGGCGGATGGCCGCTGGCGATCGGATGGCTGGTTGCCCGCCTGGCCGATATAACCAAGTTCCCTCCAGGAGTGGGGGCGGCCGAGCGGCTTCCCGGCTCTCGAGGAGTGATGGCCGACGACCTCGTTGCCGGCCTTTACGGCCTGGCGGCGGGTTGGCTCGTGGCCGCCTTTTGAGATCGCGAAAAAGAAGTTAAATCGGATGCTCTCCACTGAGGAGCGGTGCTATCGTCAGCTTTGGAGAAGGAATGAGGGGAAGAATCGGCGATGCGTAAATGGTCCGTGGCCACCACACTCGTGGTTGTGGCTTTTTTCGCGATTCCAGCCACTGCCGGCGCGGATGGGGGAGGTGCTGGCAGTGGAGCGGCCGCTCCCACCGCACCGCAATGCCCCACGCAATCCAGCACGGGAGTGACCGTTGTCAGTATCAGCACGGAGCTGATGCTGGCATGGGACTCTGCAAAAGCCAGCGCCGGGCCCGTGCCTGTGTCGTTGGCGCCCGGCAGCTACGAAGTATCGGTGTACTCCTGGGACGCCCACAGCGCCAAGACTCATCAAGCACAAACCAAGGAACAGTGGTACCTGGAGTTATGGGGTGCCGGAACTACCCCGGTAATGGTCTCGGCGGCCACGCCTGACCTTCCGGAGGACGTGGACCTGGCCGGCTACCACATGGGCACCTTGACAATCACTCAACCCGTAACGGCGGTGAGGGCGGTGCATGCCGCCTATCCGGACGAGTTCAACCCCCACTCGGTGGCCCCGCTGTGCGCCGTATTCACCGCTGCTGCCTCGCCCTCGCCGGTGCTTCCGCCCGTGGTTCCGTTGGTGTCGCCGCCGGTGGTTCCGTTGGTGTCGCCCCCACCCTCGGATGGCGGCAGCGATGATGTTGGCGTGCTCGGAGACAGCGCGAGCCAGTCACTTCAGCAGCTTCCCCTCACGGGGATAGCGCTCGAGGCTGGCTTTGTTGCACTACTGGCACTGCTGGGGGGAATCCTCCTTCTCAAGCGGTCACAGTCTTGGCAATCTCGTCTCGAGCGTCGCAATGCCCGAGTATGGCGCCGTCCGGTCCGTTAATAGACTGAGACTGACGGCACTAGAGAAGGATCATGGACCCTTGGGCTCCCAAACTCATCATGGTGGCGATCGACGGATCTGATCAGAGCATGCGGGCCGCCAATGTCGGCGCAGCCATCGCCCGCCAGGCCGGCGCCAAGCTCCACCTCGTCACAGTCGTTCGGCCTCCCGAAGGCTGGTGGGGAATAGTCGGGTCTCCGCCCCCGGCTGAAACACTCGGCAATGCCCTCAGCGACGCCCAGCGAGCAGTCATCGAAAGGACGATCGAGGTTCTCGACCTCTCGGACATTGAATATGAGACTTTCGAGGAGGTCGGAGACCCTGCCAACCAGCTGGCGGCATCCGCCGAGTCTCATAATGTCGACCTGCTCGTTATCGGCCAGCGAGGAGCCGGGGTCGTAGAACGCCTCATGGTGGGGTCCGTAGCCGATCGGCTGGTCCACATATCGCGCACCCCCATCATGGTCGTCCCGTAACCGATGAAGATCCTTATCGCGGACAGCTTCCCGGCTGAGCACGTGGATGAGCTGATCGGTAAGGGCCACAAGGTCGAGTATCGGCCCGACATCAGGACCACCGACCTGGCCCGGGAAATCGGCACGTCCGACATCCTGGTTGTCCGCTCGACGGAGATCACCGAATCGGATCTCGAGTCGGCCTCCGACTTATCCCTCGTGATCCGGGCCGGAGCCGGCACCAACACCATCGACACGCAGGCGGCCGCGAATCGCGGGATCTTCGTTGCCAACGTCCCCGGCCGGAACGCCATAGCCGTCGCCGAGTTGACGATGGGCCTGATCCTGGCGGTCGACCGGCGCATCCCCGACAACGTCTCCGAGCTCCGAGCCGGGGTCTGGAATAAGAAAGACTTCTCCGAAGCGAAGGGCCTTCACGGCCGAAACCTGGGAATTGTGGGCCTGGGGTCCATCGGCCTCCTGGTGGCAGCCCGGGCAGCAGCTTTTGGGCTCCAGGTGCACGGGCTTGTCAAGAAGCGATCGGCAGCAATAGCAGAGCGCGTAGCCGAACTCGACATCGAACTTCACGATAACCTCATGCAACTAGCCGGGGCAGTTGAGATCATCAGCTTTCATCTCCCCGCCTCCCCCGATACCGAGCACATCATCAATGAGCAACTGCTGAACGCGCTCAAACCGGGAACAACCCTCATCAACACCTCCCGGTCCGACCTTGTCGACGAAGCCGCCCTGCTGACGGCTTTGAATGAGAAGGACTTGTGGGCCGGCTTCGACGTTTACGAAGACGAGCCCAGGAGTGGTGAGGAAATACACTCGGCCCTGGCGAAACATCCGCGGTTCTACGGCACTCACCACATCGGTGCCTCAACGACGCAGGCGCAGGAAGCGGTGGCGGCCGGTGTTGTCCAGATCATCGACGAGTACGTCGCGGGAAACATCATCAACACGGTGAACCTCGAGCTGCAAGTGCTCGGCACCAAGACTCTTTCCATCCGTCACTTGAACCGCGTCGGCGTGCTGGCGGCAGTGCTCTCAATCGTGCGGGACGCAGGCCACAACGTTCGACAGATGACCAATCACATCTTCCAGGGGGCAGAAGCAGCTATCGCCATTCTTCAGATCGAGGGGGAAATAACTCCTGAGACGATCGCCCAACTCGAGAATACAGAGACCGTAATTCACGTACTCATAAGCACATGAGGGCGATCAACTTCAGTGCGGGTCCGTGCACCCTTCCCCTCGCCGTGCTGGAGGAAGCGCAAGATGAGCTGGTGGACTACCGGGGTCGGGGGATGTCCCTGCTCGAAATGAGCCATCGATCGCCCGAATATGAGGAGGTCCATAACGAGGCCCTCGATCTTTCGCGCGAGATCTTCGGTGCACCCGACGAATTCGCCATCTTGTTCCTCCAGGGAGGCGCCTCGCTTCAGTTCGCTATGGTGCCCCTCAACTTGCTGGGGCCCGGCCAACAAGCCGGCTATCTCGCTTCCGGGGCATGGGGAACCAAGGCTTTGGAGGACGCTGGGCACCACGGCAAGGCCTACGCGGCTTGGGACGGCGCCGATTCCGGCTACACCACCATGCCCGGCCCCGAAGACATCGAGATCCGGGACAACACCCGATACTTGCACGTCACTAGCAACGAGACTATCCACGGCACCCGGCTGAGCGAGTGGCCCAACGAAGCCCGGCTCGTCGCAGACATGTCTTCGGATTACATGTCGCGGGCCATTCCCTGGGACCGGTTCGATTTGGTCTACGGAGGAGCCCAGAAGAATCTCGGCCCCGCCGGGCTCACCATCGTCTTCGTGCGCCATTCCGTGCTGGAAGAAACCAACCGGGACCTGGCGGCTTACTTGCGTTATGACATACACGCTGCGAAGAACTCCTTGTACAACACGCCCCCGGTCTTTGCCATCTACATGACGGGAAAGACGCTGAAATGGATCCAGCGCCAGGGCGGCCTGAGAGCCATCGAGAAAGCAGCCCAGGCCAGGTCGGACCTCATTTATGACGTAATCGACGGAAGCGACGGTTATTACCGAGGACCGGTCCAACCCGGGTCCCGGTCCCATATGAACGTGGTGTTTCAGCTCCCATCCGAAGAGGACGAAGCCAGGTTCTTGGAGGAGGCCGTCGCCAGGAACATGTTGAATCTGCGAGGTCACCGATCGGTCGGTGGCCTGAGAGCCAGCCTCTATAACGCGATGCCGATGGAAGGCGTAGAGGCTCTGGCGTCTTTCATGAGCACATTCAGGTGATCCGGCCTCTCACCGGGTATGTGGTAAGCCCCGATGCTGCTCCCCGGGTGGCGGCACCGGTCGTCGAAGACATGTCGGAGGACGAGCGGCGGGCGATAGTCGAAGCCAACCCCGAGTCCAGTGTCGAACTGCTATACGAGGCTCCCGTCACCCGTGACACCGCCCGTCGCTACCTGGCTCGGGTCACGAGTGACGGAACATTCCAACCAACGTCTGATTACTGGCTGTACCGCGTGAGCAAAGCCGGCCATCAGCAGGTCGGCATCGTCGCCGAAATAGAGGTGGCTTCATACGGCAAGGGGCGCCTGCGTCCGCACGAGAACACAAGGCACGAAGTAGCCGAAGCGGTGGCCGATGCCCACCAGGAGATTGGAGCAACGACTCACCCGATTTCCTTGACGTACCGCCACGATGACCCTATCGACGAGTTGGTCGCCGAGGCCATTTCAAGCCCTCCGGCTCTGGACCTCTCCACGCCAGATGGACGCCGTCAGGAAGCCTGGCCGTACCCCGACTCAAAGGCTCTATCCGCCGCTCTGGCCAACATCGACGTTCTCTACATCGCAGATGGTCACCATCGCACTGCCGGCAAGACCGTCCTCGCCGAGCGGCTATCGGCCGGCCCCGACCAACCGGCGGGTCGCCTCCTGGCGGTACTCTTTCCCGACAACCAGATGCAGATCCTCGGATATCACAGGTATCTGCACATGCCGGACAAGTCACCGGAGGCAGTATCGGAAGCTCTGTCGCGACAATTCGATGTCAGACCCATATCTCTGGCCCAAACCGGATCCGTCAAGCAGGGCGACCTTTGTTTTTTTGCCGGCGGCGGGTGGCACGAGCTCACCTTCCGGCCTGAGGAGCATCTCGGCCCTGCGGCTGCTCTCGACGCTTCCATGCTGCAGAGCCAGGTGCTGGGACCAATCTGCGACGTAGTGGATCCCCGCACCGACCCCAGGCTGAACTACCTGCCCGGAATAGTCGACCTTTCTGACCTCGCCGAGACCTGTAGGGACCAGCAAGCCGTTGGCTTCGTGACAAGGCCGCCGACCATCGCCGACGTTATGACCGTCGCTGATTCGGGCAATGTCATGCCCCCCAAATCCACATGGTTCAGCCCCAAGGTAGGTGCCGGCATCTTTCTGCGCAGAGTGATTTAGCTATTAGTGCACCGCCGCACAAATCCTGCGCATGTCTCGCCGGCTCTCGACGCCCCCGGCTGCGTCCTTCTCCTCGACGCACGGGTGAAGTGCGCCTTCGTCGTCGATCCTTGCCAGATGACGCCGATTGCTCGGCGATACATGCACGCTATTTATGCGACAGAGCACTAGGCGAAATCTCGACAGGCGATGGCCCGCTCGAGCCTGTCGATGGACTCGATGAGCATGCGCTCGAGCTGGGGCACACCCGAAACTGCAGCCAGCGTCTCCTGAGCCAGGTTGAGTGCCTCGACATCCACCCGGTGCCCCGGCATCAAGCCCAGGAAGTAGGACGAAGCGGCCTCATGGTCCCGAGTTGCGAAGGCTTCTTCGAGGCTCGAGAAGTATCGCGAAACGTAGGGTTCCAACAAAGCTCGCTGCCCGGGCCATTGGAACCCGGCTATGGCCGCGTTGTCAAGATAAAGCGAGCCGTAACCGTCGCCGTGAATCCGGGTCCAGGCCTCCTCTTTCGCCCCCGGATCGGGGTGAGCCACATCGATGGTGATCATCGCCCGCTGACCCCGGTCGCTGGGATCGCGCTCGAGCTCCCGGGCAGCCCGCTCCCGGGCATCCTCGAACCCGGCCGCCGCCCAACGCACTGCCAGCGCCCACCTCATGTCCTGATCGATGGCTACCGCGTCGCCGCCGTCACCGTCCACCAGTGCCGCCACCCTTACCAGATCGTCCTTGGACTCGACCACCCGCAACAAAGCCCGCAACCAGAGCACCCGACCATCCGCCGAGGGCCCGTCGGTGGCAGCGTCAAGGGCGGTGATGACAAAACTCGACCCCACCGCGAGGCGTGAGCCCTCCGGCACATAACGTCTGATCGCCGAGGTAGCCGTGTCGGTTGCCAGCTTGAGGATTTGCAGGCTGACTTCTGATGGCAACTTCTCCTCAACAAGGCCGAGGTAATCAAGGCAGGAGAAATGCTGGTCGCGCACCATGTCCCATAGGGTGGCCCACAGCAGTTGACGAAAAAGATCGTCGTCTATCTCGTCCAGGCGGTGTCGAGCAAAGTCAAGCGAAGTGGCGTCGAGCTTGATCTTGGCGAAGGTCAAGTCACGGAAGTTGGGAAACACCAGTAGCGGTTCTGGCTTCCCGATGACGTTGGGTACCTCGGTAGCAGCACCGTCGATCCGCACACGGTGGGCTGCCACCTCGATGCCGCTATGGCCCTCGGTGACGAGGGCAACCTCAACCGAGTGGGGTCGTAACGTGGGGTAATCAGCCGGTGCCGTCTGAATGAGTCGCATTGAGGCAACCCTTCCGGAGTCAGCCTTCCACTCAGCCGCCAGCGTGTTGAGGCTGGGGGCCTCCAGCCAGACGCGTGACCAGTCGTCAAGCTCCATCCCCGACCCGTGCTGGACCGCGGTCAGAAAATCTCGAAGCGTGGCGTTGCCGAAAGCGTGCTCGGCGAAGTATGCCTTCATGCCCTTCCGCAAGGCTTGCTCCCCCACCAATGCGACAAGCTGTCGCAAGGCGGCGGATCCTTTCCCGTAGGTGATGCCATCGAAGTTGAGAAAGGTTTCGTCGGTCGAGGGGATATCGTCTGCGATGCGATGGCTGGTGGGGAGCTGATCCTGCGTGTACGCCCAGCGCTTCATGTCGGCCTGAAAATGTAACCAGGAGCTAGGAAACTGCCCGAGCTGCTCGAGAGCCTGAAACGACATGAACGTGGCGAAGCTCTCGTTGAGCCACAGGTCGCTAAACCATTCCATAGTGACCAGATTGCCGAACCATTGGTGGGCCATCTCGTGAAGCAGTGTCTCCGCTCGCCGCAGGCGTTGATTCTCGGTGGGAGGGTCACGAAAGATGTAGCCCTCGTTGAAAGTCACGTTCCCGATGTTTTCCATGGCCCCGGCGTTGAACTCGGGGACAAAGATCTGGTCGTACTTGGTGAAGGGGTACGGGTGGCCGAAGAATTCCTCGAAGTAGTCGAGCCCCCACTTCGTCAGCTCGAACAACTCGTCAGGATCCAGCTGCTCCATGAGCGAGGCCCGGCAGTAGAGCCCAAGATCCATTCCGTTGTGCTCGGACTCGACCGATTGGTAGGGCCCGGCCACCAACGAAACCAGATAGGTGCTGATGGGAACTGTTTCCTCAAATAGGCGGCGCATCCGCCCGTCCGGTTCTTCTTCGCTCGATACCATCCGCGATCCCGTCAGGATCTGCCACTCAGCCGGGGAGGTCGTCGACATCTCGAAGGTCGCTTTCAGGTCCGGTTGATCAAAACCTGGAAACATCCGGTGGGCGCCAAAGGGCTCAAACTGTGTGTACAGATACTCGGCCTCGTCCACAGGGTCGACGAATTGGTGGAGCCCTTCGCCGGTGTGGTTGTAAGAATTGACGTACCGCACCCGAACTTCATTCTCGGGAGCCAGGAGCTCGGCCGGCAGCAAGAGGCGGTTGTCATGCCACTCCGGCTCTAGTTCCTGGTCGTTGATTGCGAAGAAATCGATCGAGGTCCCTGTGAAGTCGAGGAACGTGGCCGCCATGCCCTGGCGCCGGAAGCGTATGGTGCATTCCCCACGGTAAGTCTTGGCGTTGGCCTCGATGTCGAGATGCATCACGTAATGGACATCTGAGATTGTCGCAGCCCGCTCCCGGGCTTCGACATGTGTTAACCGGTCCGGTTGGAGAGCAACGTCCATCTACCTTCTCTTCTGCCTACACGTCACTGCGGAAATGTAGCCGGTCAGCCCGCCCGCTCCTTGATGATCCTGGTCACGGCCGCCGGGTCGGCCTTGCCACCGGTTGATCTCATTACCTGACCGATCAGAAATCCCATCACCTTTTCGTCACCGGACTTGAGTTTCTCGAAAGCGTCGCTGTTTGCAGCCAGGACCGCATCGACGGCAGGCTCCAGAGAAGCCGAGTCGGACACCTGAATCAGATCGCGACTCTCGGCGACCTCGGCCGGCCGGCCCTCACCGGAGAGAACGCCCGCCAGAACGTCCTTGGCGGCAGTGGCAGACACGTCGCCGGCCCCCACCATCGCCTCCAGCTCTGCCAGCGCGGCGCCGTCGAGATGGCTGTCTGGCAACAGCCGTGACTCCTTACGGAGCCAGGCGGTCACCTCGCCTGTCAACCAGTTGGCCACCGTCCTGGCGTCGGCTCCGGCCCCGACCGCGTCCTCGAAAACGCGACCAAGATCAACGTCGCGACTGAGTAGTCCGGCGGTGGTGGGCTCCAACCCCTGCGCCCGGTAACGCTCTCGCGCCTGGGCCGGCAACTCGGGCAAACCGGATGCCACCTCCGAACACCAGGCCTCATCGACCGCGACCGGCACGAGATCGGGCTCGGGAAAATACCGGTAGTCAAACGCCTCCTCCTTGGAGCGCATCGCTGCAGTCGTGCCGTCCTCCTCATTCCAGTGCCTCGTTTCCTGCACGACCTCCTCGCCTGCTTCGAGGACAGCCGCCTGCCGCTCGATTTCGTGCTCGAGCGCTCGCTGGACAGAGCGGAGCGAGTTCATGTTTTTGACCTCGACTTTGGTGCCGAATGTGGACGCGCCTTCGGGGCGAAGCGAAATGTTGGCATCAAAGCGCATGCTCCCTTCCTCGAGCTTGACGTCAGACACGCCAAGGCGTTTCACCACGCCCCGCACCTCCTCGGCATAGACCCGGGCCTGAACGGCTGACCGAAGGTCGGGCTCGGAAACGATCTCCATCAGCGGCACGCCGGCGCGATTGAAATCGAGCAATGTCTGACTTCCGGCGCTGATCCGACCGCCGGTCCCCAGATGGGTGCTCTTGCCCGTGTCTTCCTCCATATGGACGCGCGTAATCCCGATCCGAGCCGATCCTTCGTCGGTCTCGATGTCGATGTGCCCGTCGATGCACAGCGGCAAGTCGTACTGAGAGATCTGATAGTTCTTGGGCATGTCGGGATAGAAGTAGTTCTTGCGGCTGAACACCGAGTGGGGGGCTATCTCGCACCGGAGACCCAGCCCGATCTTCATGGCGTACTCCACCGCCGTGTGGTTCACCACCGGCAACGCCCCGGGAAGGCCCAGACAGACGGGACATACGTTGGTATTGGGCGGGGCTCCGAATTCGACCGGGCAACCGCAGAACATCTTGGAAGCGGTAGTCAGCTCCACATGGGTTTCGATGCCAATTACCGGTTCGAACCTCATATGTCGGCTCGGGAGTTCGCCAAAGCCGGCCGGTCGCTGAATCCGGCGATCCGCTCCACCTCGGCCGCCACCTGAAAGAGCACTTCTTCCCCCAGGGCCGGAGCCATCACCTGGAAGCCGATTGGTAATCCGGCGTCGTCGAGGCCAACGGGCACCGAGATGGCAGGGTGGCCCGACAGGTTGCTGGGGATAGTGCAGACGTCAGACATGTACATAGCCAGCGGATCCGTCGCCCTGGCGCCTACCTCGAACGCGGTCGTCGGACTCGTCGGCGAGACCAGCACATCCACTTGGCCGTAGGCAGAGTCGAAATCGTTGAGGATGAGCGTCCTGACCCGCTGAGCCTGCCCGTAGAAGGCGTCGTAGTAACCGGCCGACAGGGCATAAGTGCCGAGGAGAATGCGTCGCGTCACCTCCGGCCCGAAACCCTCGGCCCGGGTGTTGGCCATCATTTCCTCAACCGTGTCTCCGTGGCGGCGCAGCCCGTACCTGACGCCATCGAACCGCGCCAGATTGGCCGAGCATTCGGCGGGGGCGATGAGGTAGTAGGCCGAGAGCGCATACTCGAAGGAGGGCAGGGAGAGCTCGGTCACTCTGGCTCCCTCCCCTTCGAGACTGGTGACCATCCGCGCTACGGCCGCCTGCACCTGAGGATCGATTCCCTCTCCACTCAATTCAGACACAACTCCGATACGCACACCGGCGACACCCCGCCCCAGGCCGGCCCGAAAATCTGGCACCTTACCCGGGTGGCTGGTCGAGTCCGCAGGGTCATACCCGCCGATGGCCTCGAGCACGGTCACCGAGTCTGGCACCGTTCTGGTCAATGGACCGATCTGATCGAGCGACGAAGCAAAGGCTATGAGCCCATATCGGCTCACCAGGCCGTATGTCGGCTTCATACCGACTATGCCGCACAGGGACGCCGGCTGGCGGATTGAGCCGCCGGTGTCACTGCCGAGAGCTGCCAAAGCCGAGCCGACGGCAACGGCCGCCGCCGACCCACCCGAGCTCCCACCCGGTACCCGGTCCGGATCCCACGGATTACGGCTCGTGCCATAAGCCGAGTTCTCCGTAGAGGACCCCATGGCGAATTCATCGAGATTGGTTTTGCCAACGATTACCGACCCGGCCTCTCGAAGCCGGCCGACCACGGTGGCATCGTACGGCGGGAGGTATCCGGCCAGGATCTTCGAAGAGCAGGTTGTCTCGAGGCCGCGGGTGACAAGATTGTCCTTGAGAGCCACGGGGATGCCCGTCAGTTTCGACACTGCGGCACCGTTCCCCAGGGCACTGTCGGCGGCAACGGCGGCCCTGGCTGCTCCCGGCCGATCGATATTGAGGTAGGCATGGAGCTGTGCTTCGGTCATGGTGGCACGGCGATGCACCGCCTCCAGGAGCTCGACGGCAGTCATCTCTCCCCCCTGGAGCCCCGAAGTAGCTTCGCTGAGCGTCAGATCGGCGAGGTCGGTCATGGCTCCTCGAGGATGGGCGGAACCAGGAAGTAGTTGCCGTCCCGATCCGGGGCCTGAGCAAGCACCTCTTCGGTGTCAAGGCACTCGGTGACAACGTCCTCACGAAACGCGTTGGTGCGCCTTAGCGGGTGGGACGTGGGCTCTACTCCCTCGGTGGGAAGCGCTTGCACGAGTGCGGCGTGCTCCAGCACAACCTCACACTGGGCTCGGTAGAGATCTAGCTCTTCATCACTCAACGCCAGCCTGGCGAGTCGAGCCACCTTGGCGATATCGATGTCAATGGGCATCGAGGCGGAACATTAGTAGCGGGACGGGCCGAGCCTTCAGCGGGTGATTAGGAATTGACGCAGGGACTCGAAGGCCACGTCGAGATTGGCAACGGGTACCGACTCGTCGACGGTGTGAGCCAAATCCGCCTCGCCGGGGCCATAGTTGATGGCCGGCACATCCCGGGCGGAGAGGCGGGCCACGTCGGTCCAGCCTTGTTTGGGCCGCCGCGGCGCACCGGTGAGGGCTCCCAAGCGATCGATGTGGGCGTTGCCCTCCTCCACCCTCCCGCCGGGAGCGGCATCCACGATTTCGAACTCGTCGGTTCCTTCGAGGTGCTCGGCAAAACGCCGACGGGCGTCCTCCATCGTCTTGTCGGGAGCGAACCGATAGTTGACATTGCACTCGAAGCGGGCCGGAACAATGTTATTGGCGACTCCACCATGCGCCCGGGTGACCGTCACCACCTCCCGAAACTCGAGGCCTCCAACCTGCACTACCTCCGGGGACTTTTTGGCCATTTCGGCAAGCCATGCGCCTGCTCGGGTAACCGCGTTTTCGCCGAGCCAGGGCCGGGCGCTGTGAGCGGCAACGCCGTTGAAAAAAACGCGTGCGTTCATCACTCCCTGGCACCCTAACTCGAGGCTGAGGTCGGTCGGCTCGAGGACCACCGCCAACTCGCTCTCTTCAAGCCATTTGACCTCGTCGAGCACGGCTTCGAGCTCGTTTTCGTCATGCGGTCCCTCTTCCGCTGCGTAGAAGACCCCGATCACGTCGAATGGGCCGGCCCGGACTTCAGCGTCCTCCAGGAGATGAACCATGACGGCCAGGCCCGCCTTCATGTCGGAAGACCCGAGGCCATGCAGCCGGTCGCCTTCGACACGAGCCGGCCCCTGCCCCTGCCGGGGCACGGTGTCGGTATGGCCGAACAGCGAGATCAGCGGCGCTCCACCCCGATGACCTATGACCAGGCTGTTCCCGATGCGAGAAACGCCCGGCTCCCCAAGACTCGGCAGAAGGCGTTCTGCTAGTGCCGTCGCCAGACGGCCCTCCTGACCGGTTTCAGAGGGAATGTCGACCAGCCAGGCGAGAGTGTCGACGAGGTTCACACCGGGACCTCAAATGTGCGCAGAGCGTCGTTGAGCGAAGTCTTACGATCGGTGGACTCCGACCGCTTGCCGATTATGAGAGCGCACTGCAGATCAAACGTACCGGCAGGGAAGTCCTTCGGTCTGGTACCCGGCACGACCACCGCTCCGGCCGGGACCCGGCCTCGCTCTTCGACCGGCTTGTCACCGGTGACGTCGATGATCGGCGTAGATGATGTGATGGTGGTGTTAGCGCCGAGAACGGCCCCTTCCTCCACCAGCACGCCTTCAACCAGGATCGAACGGCTCCCGATGAACGCGCCATCTTCGATGATCACCGGCCTGGCACCTGGTGGCTCGAGCACGCCGCCGATGCCGACACCTCCCGAGATGTGCACGTCCTTCCCCACCTGGGCACATGAGCCAACTGTGGCCCAGGTGTCCACCAGGGTTCCGCTTCCGACATAGGCGCCGATGTTCACGTAGCCCGGCATCACCACAACCCCCGGCTCACAAAAAGCTCCATACCGCACGGTCCCCGGTGGCACCACCCTCACTCCTGCCGCTTCCAGGTCGTGTTTGGTGGGGATCTTGTCGTAATACTCGAAAGGCCCGACCTCCATTGTCTGAACCGGCGCCAGGCGGAAGTAGAGCGAGATGGCTTCCTTCACCCATGTGTTGACGCGCCATTCGCCATCAACTTTCTCGGCCACACGGAGCTCGCCGACGTCGAGAGCGGCGATGGTCCGGTCAACGGGTTGCTTAGCGTCGGCCAGCAGGTCGAGATTGGCATAGGCGGCTTCGATCGCTTCCCGGTCTGTCATGTGCCGAGGCACTCCACTAGAACGTCCACTGCTTGCTCACATTCCTCGAGGGTCGGAACCAGGGCAAGGCGAATATACCCTTCCCCGCCCTCACCGAAGGCCCGGCCGGGAGATACCACCACTCCTTGTTCAAGCAGCTTCCTGGTTGCGTCGATGTCGTCCGCGACCCCAACCCATAGGTAAAGGGCTGCGGTAGAGGCAACCACCGGAAGAGCCACCTGTTCAAACGCTTTGCGCAGCACCGCACGTTTGGAAGCGAAAATGGCCCGCCGCTCTGCAGCATGGTCATCGTCGGACCAGGCGGCCACTGCGGCCGATTGGACGAACTCGGGTGGGGCCACCCCCGCGGTCGAGCGAAATGCCACTAATGCGGCAATCGCGTCGGCGTCGCCGATGATGGCCCCGCTGCGATAGCCGGTCATCCCCGAGCGCTTGGAACAGCTGTAGAAGGCCAGGGTCCCACTCAGGTCCGACCCTGCCGCCTGAAGCACCGACCCGGGCGGATCATCCTCGTACACGTCGACGTAGCACTCGTCCGATAAGAACAAGGCCCCTTCAGATCGAGAGCGTTCGAGCAGCTCCGCCAACTCACCCACAGTCGTGACCGAACCAGTGGGATTGTGTGGGGAGCAGGACCACACCATCCGGGCCCGGTCCCAGATCTCATCTCTGATGTCCGAGGCCCGCAGCACGAAATCACCGTCAAGACGGATGGGATCGACGACCGCACCGGCAAATCGGGCGCCGCGTTCGTAGACCGGGTACGCGGGTGTGCCGTACACAACACCCTGTCCGGCCCCCGGCTCTACGAAAGCGAACGGGGTATGGAAGATTCCCTCCTTGGATCCGGTGGTGGGAATGATCTGGGTGTCGGGATCCACAGTGACTCCCATGCGACGATGCAGATAGGCGGCGACGGCTTCTCGCAATTCCGCCAGGCCGATGGTGGTCGGGTATTGAGAGACTGCAGGGACCGCATCCCGCAGCGCCTGTCCGATGAACTCCGGCGTCGGTTCGCGGGGATCGCCGATGGCGAAATCGATCAGCGGCTTTCCCGCTTCACGCAAGGCGCGGGCGCGCATCTGGATCTCCGCCAGCGGATATCCCCCCATGGCCTCCAGGACTGGATTCACTTTCACAAAGCCACGTTACCTAATGTCCTGTGTCGTAAGTTCGTACTGATATTGCCGAGCCATCGGCGCTCCTGGCAAGGACGCACAACGAAGGCGCAGTGGTAACTGCGTCGAGGCGGAGGACGCCGCCAGGTGGGTCGAGGGCCGGCAAGATTCTGTGCATGACTTGCGACTCAGGACATCAGTGTCCGGGCAAGGACGGCTCTCCGCCACGGCCAGCCTGGCTGCCGACCGCAGTCCGTATCATCGTGGGGAAATGAAGGCTTCTACTTACCGTCTGATCTACGTGGGGTTGGGACTCGTCCTCGTCGCCGTTGTGGTTCTCACGGTGGCCTTCAGCCCGTCGGGGGAAGATGTGGCCTTGCCCGCTCCGATCGAGCGGCTCTTCCCGCGGCCGAATGACTCCGTAATTCGCCAGACCGCGGTTGAGGTGGACATGGCCCCTGGATACGACGGGGTCCTGTTCGTAGACGGATTTCGCATCACGCCGCCCGAACTCACCGTCCAGACCGGGACCGGAGTCGCCACCTGGCGCCCGGGCCCCGGACGGTTCATCGAACGGTGGACCCCCGGCAGTCACGAGTTGCGAGTCGAATGGCAACGGTCGCAGGGATTGCCCGACCCGGGCTCATTCTCATGGACGTTCCGGGTGCAATGAGCGCATGAGCGTTTCTTTCGGAATCTCGAGTCTTCCTGCTGAGCATGAGGACGACCCGGCTTTCCTCGACTCACTCGCCGCCCAGGGCCACCGGGCGTTCGAGCTGGCGTTCACGAAGGGGTTCCCGTGGAAAGAGGATCGCTGCACCTCGTTTGGGCACCTGGCGGCCGCACGGGGGATCAGCCTCTCGGTGCACGCCCCCTATTTCGCCATGCTCACCATCGACGATCCGGATCGTTATCGGAAAACCCGGGCAGCAGTCGAGCACACCATGAAACTCGGGCGGCAATTGGGAGCAACGGTCGTGGTGGTCCATCCCGGGCATGATCGTGAGCGCACGTCGGAGCAGCTGCTAACGACCGCTCTCGAAGCAATGCGGTCCATCGAACCGAGGATCCGCGACCTGGGGGTCTCGCTCGGATTAGAGACAACAGGAAACACCAACGCTTTCGGCAACCTGGGAGATATCGCGCTGATGGCCTCGGAGTTCTCCTGGGTGCGGCCGGTGGTGGATTGGGCCCACGTCCATGCCACCACCGACGGCCGGCTAATTGACCTGGAAGCAGTACGTTCGGTTTACACCTTCCTCTTCGACCAGTTTCCCGCCTGGAAGCTGCAGCCCCTTCACAGCCACTACAGCCATAACCTCTTCGGAGCCGGCGGTGAGATTCGCCATATCCGCTACGGCGAAGGATCCAATCCCGTCGAGCCGGTGATTGAAGCCGCCGCCGAGTTCGATGTCGACCTCACGATCGTTTCCGAATCTCGCGACGATGCCAGCCATCGCGCAGTGTGGGCCGACATCGGCGCCGCTCTGGCCTCGTCCGAGGAGCCGACGCCGGGGGCCCGCCCTCTCGCATCGGGAAAAGTCGCCTTTCCTCACCCTCTCGAGATTGTTGCCGACGCCGGAGGCTTCCGGGCCACCCGCCTGCGCCGGCCTTTACGGATGTCAAACCCCGATAAGCCGTTCTTCCCTGATGGATACACCAAAGGGGATCTCATTCAGTACTACGCCTCGATTGCCCCGGTGCTGCTCCCCCATCTGGAGGATCGAGCCATCGTGATGGCCCGGTTCCCGGACGGGGCCAGCGGGGATTTCTTCTATGAAAAGCAAGCTCCATCCCACAAGCCCGGGTGGATGCCGGTTGCCCCCATCTATTCAGAGGTGCGAGGCGCTCCAATCGAGTTCTGCACGGCGCCCGACCGGCCATCTTTGATGTGGCTCGCCAACATGGGCTGCATCGAAATCCACCCGTGGCTTTCGAAAGTGGCAACCGTCGATCACCCGGACTTCGCCATCTTCGATCTCGACCCTGCCGAGGGCGCCACCTGGCAGCAGGTCGTCGATCTGGCCGGCCACCTCAAGGTGGCCCTGGACAGTCTGAGCCTGCGCGGCTACCCCAAGACGTCGGGAGCCACCGGCCTGCACATCTACGTTCCGGTCGACCCCGGTTACAGCTATGGCCGGGTTCGCCGCTTCGTGGAAGCCGTCGGCCGGGTGCTGACCGCCGCCGACCCCGACAATGTGACAATGGTATGGGACATCCCCAAACGGGCCGGCAAAGTCTTCATCGACCACAACCAGAACGTAGCCGGCAAGACCATCGCTTCGGTCTACTCGGTGCGCCCGGTGCCGGGTGCGCAGGTTTCCACCCCGTTCCATTGGGACGAACTGGACAAGATCACGCCCGACCGCTTCAACATTTCGAACATCTGGAGCCGGCTGGATGACGTCGGTGAGTTGTTCGCTCCTGTGCTCGCGGGAGGCCAGAGAATCGAAGGCGCCGAGACGGCCCTCGGGCTGGAGGTAAAGGAATGAAGCGGATGGTGGCGACCAACGGCATTCGCCTGGCAGTCAATGATGAAGGCAGTGGATTTCCTGTCGTCTTGTGTCACGGATTCCCCGAGCTTGGTTACTCGTGGCGTCATCAGGTTCCGGCGTTGGCCGGTGCCGGACTGCGGCCGATCGTTCCCGACCTGCGTGGCTACGGAGATTCCGACCAGCCCGTCGAACTCGAGGCATACGGCCTGCTCACGCTGGTCGCCGACCTGGTGGGCCTGCTCGATGGGCTCGACGTCGAGCAGGCCGCACTCGTTGGCCACGATTGGGGGGCAGTCATCACCTGGACTACAGCCGTGCTCCATCCCGAAAGGGTGGCCCGGCTTGTCAGCCTCGCCGTTCCCTATCGGGGCTGGTGTGCTGCCTTTCCGCCCACCGACTACTTGCGGGAGAAGCTGAGCGATCGCTTTGGTTATGTGTTGCGGTTCCAGGAGCCGGGCAAGACCGAGCAGTGGTTCGCTTCAGATCCTGGTGGAAAACTGGCCGGCTTCTATCAGGCCGTAACCGCCAATCGTGACTTCCTGTCAGACGAGGAATTCGCCGTATTCCTAGACGCCTTTGTCGCCAACGGGATCAGTGGGCCCGTCAACTATTACCGGAACATCGACGCCAACCACGCGGCTACGGCCCACCTGGCAAACTCGATCATCGAGGTACCGACTTTGATGATCACCCCCGACTGTGATCCCGTCCTGCCGGCATCGCTCGCAGACGGCATGGATCGCTGGGTGCCCAACCTGCAGACCGAGATGGTCGCCGACTGCGGACATT
>CAXMOO010000070.1:0-15156 GCA_964195005.1 uncultured Gammaproteobacteria bacterium | reverse complement strand
GGAGAGCCACCATGTAGAGAACGAACATGCCGTCGAAGGCAAGGCTAAACAACAGAAGCGGTATGGAGGCCGTCGCAATGGCGGCAATGAGTGTTACCAACGCGGCCGCGATCAAACCGACCATCACCCGGCGCCGCCTCGCCTGCAGCCGGCCCCGGGCCAGCGCAACGGGGTCAATTGACTCCGGACGCAAGGAGGCCAATCTGGCGAGTCGCCGATCGAAAGACCTGGTCGACGCCATCGGGGCGTCGTCGCGAGAGTGAAGGAAAGACGGCAGAAGTAGCGCAGACCAGAGGCCTCCAAGCACTATCAGCACTACTAGTAATTCCACCCTATGGTCCTCACTCCAACGCTCTTTGCCACATTAGCCCGCGAAAACTTCCTGACACAACAGCAAATAACTGCACATGGGCGGCGGTGCATTAGTGCCCCGTGTGGCTCGTCTTCTCGTCACGCAGGAGAGCGACCGCGTGAACCAGGCTCGGTCGCATCACCTCCAACCAGTCCTCTACGCCACCCGTGGAGCCGGGGAGGTTGATACACAGCGTGGTGCCGGCAATTCCGGCCACACCCCTGGAAAGCATGGCGTTGGGGCTCTTGGCAAGCGACGCCACCCGGGCCGCTTCGATCAGGCCCGGGGCCGGGCGGTCTATCAGCTCTGAGGTTGCCTCGGGTGTGATATCGCGGCGCCCAAAGCCAGTGCCCCCGGTTGTGACCACCAGTTCGAGCCCGTCATTGATCCAGCCGCGAATAGCCGTCTGAATGTCGGCCTTCTCGTCCGGGACCACCTGCCAATCGACTTCGAATCCGAGCCCGGCCAGTATGGCAATGGCCGTGGGGCCAGAAACATCCTCAGCCTCACCCCGGCTGACTCGATCACTAATCGTCAACACGCCGGCTCTCATCTCACCCATTCGCCGGACCTCCCACCGGATTTGCGGAGCAACCGTAGCGGACCGATCTCGGCACCGCGCTGAAGGGATTTCACCATGTCGTACAGCGAGAGGGTGGCAATTGACGCCGCAGTCAAAGCCTCCATCTCAACCCCGGTCGGACCGGTGGATGCCACTCGCGACACCACCCGGGCCCCTTCTGGAACCTGTTCGATCTCCACTGACACCGACGTTAGGCCTAACGGATGACATAGTGGGATCAGATCGGACGTCCGCTTGGCCGCTTGAATCCCCGCCACCCGGGCTACCGCCAGGGCGTCACCCTTGGGCAGGTCGCCACCGAACAGGGCCGTCCTGGTTTCCAGGTCGAGGTGAATGGTGCTCTCTGCTTCAGCCACCCGGTCGGAGTCAGGTTTGGCTCCAACATCAACCATATGGGCATTGCCCGCCGCATCGAGATGGGGCAAATCACCCATCGCTCCTCCTCCGGACCTTAAAGACCCTCGGAAAACTCCTTCAGGAAGGCACGATAGCGAGCACCGAAGTCACCGTGTGACGCCCCCAGAATTGTCGAGGTCTCGAGGTACCCCATCGGGGTGCCGCTGTCGAGCAGATCGTGTTCGGAAACGTAGCCGAGGCAGAGGTTCGCCTCCCCGATGGCGTGGATGGCGTCGGTGAGCTGGATCTCGCCGCCGACACCCGGTTCCACATCATTGAGGGCATCGAAAATTGGGGCAGTGAAGAGATAGCGCCCGATGAGGCCGAGCTTGGAGGGCGCCGCTTCGACGCCCGGCTTCTCGATGGCACCAAGCACCTTGACCACGCTTTCCGAAATCCAGTCACCGGGAACAATGAATCCATAGCGAGCGAGATAGTCGGTGCTCAGTTCCCGCAGGCAAACCACCGACTTGGCCTCGGCCGCCTCGGCCATCAGGGGCAGGACCGCACGATCGGGATAAACCAGGTTGTCCACCAGCAAGCAGAAGAACGGCCGGCTGCCAACCCCGGCCTGAGCGGTCCGCACCGCGTCGCCAAGGCCCTTTGGCACATCCTGGACAACGGCATGAACCTGGACGCCTTCCAGCCCGGGAAGCGGACCCTCCTCCTGGGAGTTGAAATGCCGGTCGATGAGTGTCCCCACACCCGGGTCGACTACCACGAAGACCTCCCGGGCCCCGGCCGCCGCTGCTTCTTCCACCACCCACTGGATGGCCGGACGATCGACGATCGGGAGCATCGCTTTGGGAAGCGCCCGGGTGGCGGGGCGCATCCGGGTCCCGCGCCCGGCGGCAGGTATTACTGCTACTTCAACATCCATGAACGTGACAACTACTTCGGCCTCACGGCCCTTCGACTGAACCGGGGCAACAGCGTTCGCCCCGGCGATCAGTTTAGCCAATTGAGCACGCCACGCTCGGGGGTTGAGTCGAGTGCTCTACGCGTGTTCTCCTATGAAGCCGCCAGGACCACAAAGCTCCTGCTGGCTACCGCCCGCGCCACCGCGGCGGCATCCTCGGCCGGCACCGCCACCAGAGCCACAGGTCCCTGGAGGGAATCGGCAGCACCCATCCGGACCACAACGGCCTGGACCGTTCGCGAAGATTCGGTGAGCACGATCTGGACATCGGCTCCGGGGACGAGAGCAAAAGACACTTCCAGGGCCAGTTGCCACCACCCGGAAGGAAGTGAGCCGGCGGCCGTGACATCTGAAGGTGCTACCGGCTCCCCTGCTTCCAAGACGTGGGTAGCAACGGCCCCGGCCAGATCGGGTGTCGGAAACAGGCCCTCCGGGACCTTGCGCCATTCCACGTCGAGGGGCGAGCCGGCTTCGACGACCTCGGCCGTGAAGGGATGCAGCACGTTATTGGCCGGTCGGAACTCGAGCAGGACTGCCACCACCAGCAAGGCGCCTGCCGCGACCCACCGGACGTAGGGCGGGCGGCCAAACCAATACACGGGGAGAACGTAGAACGCACCCACGCGGAAGGGAAGGGGGCTGGAGAACGCGGCCAACCGGTAATGTAATTGCCGTGTTCGACGCCGCACTCTGGGGCTTAGTTCAAGGCCTCACCGAGTTCCTTCCGATTTCTTCGAGTGGCCACCTTGTGCTGGTCCCGGAATTCCTCAACAAACAGCCGCCGGGGCTTGCTACCACCGCGGTGCTTCACCTCGGGACACTGGCGGCAGTTCTCTGGTATTTCCGCAAGGACGTGGCCTGGCTGACCCGGCCCGATCGTGATCCGCGCGCCCGCCACATCATCAAACTCCTGGCCATTGGCACCATCCCGGCTGTAATTGTCGGGCTGACTCTGGAATCGGCCCTCGACGAGGCGTTTGAGAGCCCGTTTCGGGTCGGCCTGGCGCTAATCGGAACCGGTGTCGTATTGCTGGCCTCAGGATGGATAGTGCGACGCCTCCGGACGCTGGAAGATTCCACAGTCACCGATGCCCTTGTCGTCGGCGGGGCTCAGGCGTTTGCTCTGATTCCCGGTGTGTCCCGTTCGGGTATGACCATCACGGCTTCGCTCGGACGTCACTTCAGCGAGGTGGAAGCGGTCCGTTTCTCATTCTTGCTGGCGATACCGGTGATACTCGGAGGGGGAGCCAAACAGCTGCTCGACCTGGCAGGAGAAGGCGGTTTGGAGTGGGAATTGGCGATCGGCGTCGTCGTTGCTGCGGTATCGGGCTATTTCGCGATCTCGGTCCTGATCCGGGTGTTGACCAATTGGGGGTTGCGACCGTTCGCCCTCTACTGCTTCGTGGTCGGAGCAATCGCAGTGGTGGCGCTGTGAGCCGCCCCCTCCACATGCGGCACAACTTCCCGGCCATCGAAGCGCTGGAAGCCGCCGGCATCGACCCCGCCTCCGTACAGGTAGTGGCTCCGGGCGTCGATCTGGAGCGACTCCTGGTCCGGGAGGCATCGAGTCTCTTAGAGAAGCTGGTGTTGCGGCGCAACGCAGCCATTGCCCTGCCCTACGTCGTATACATGCACAGCCGCTGGTACCGCCGGCCCCGTGCCCAGCTAGCCCGGCTTGTGATCCACGAGGCGGTCCATGTGAGCCAGTGGCGCCAAACCGGCAACCTGAAATACGCGGCTACATACGCGTTCGATTACCTCCGGGGACGGCTCCGCCGGCGCGGACACGATGAGGCTTATCAACAGATCCGTTACGAGGTGCAAGCCAGGGAAGCTACCGACAAGGTGCTCCCGCGTTAGGGACTGCACCCTGCCAGGCTGACATCGATGAAACCCCTTGCGGCAGCGCTCTTACTCGTCGCTGCGGCCTGCACCGGAGGTGACGATGCCGCAGCCGGCACCCTCATCGCCGTCCAAACTGCCGATAGCAACATCGTCGTGGTCGATCCGCGGACGGGCACCGAAACGCGGCTCACCTTCGATGGCGGAACGACCACCTTCTACTCGCAACCGACATGGTCTCCCGACGGTTCCCAATTGGCTTTCGTGCAAAGCGGCGTGGCAGCCGGGCCGGGGCAAATCGCGGCCGGCGGCGCCGTGCGAGTCGGCTTGCAGGCGCAAGCGATCAATTCTTCGATCCACATCCTCACTATGGGGGAGGAGATCACCGACGTCGAGGTCGAGACTCCTGTTGCAGGCTTCTACCTCTACTGGTCACCCGACGCCTCGTCGCTCGCATTCTTGGGCAGTGATTTTTCGGGCATCGGGCTCGGCTTGATCGACATCTCGACCGGAACCGTCCGGCACATCGACCAGGGCCAGCCGTACTACTTCGCCTGGTCCCCGGACTCGGATCGAGTCCTCTCTCACGTGGGGGGCAACGAGATGTACTTCTTGCGCACCGACGGCCGCACAGACGACTTTCCCATCGGCCCGGGCGGCTTCTCGGCCCCGGGTTGGGAGGGCGACTCCCTGCTCTATTCGGTCGTGCGTGATGATGCCAACGTGCTGATACTCGCCACCACCGACGGAGAGGAGACGCGAGAAATCCACCAGTACCCGGATGAGGTGGCCGCCGCGTTGAGCCCCGATGGCACAACCGTCGCTTATGTCGACATCAGAGCCGGCTCAGCGCAGCCGGCACTCGGACCCCTTATTGCCGACACCGTCGATGGCCCGGTGGAAGTGGCGCCCGAGGTGACTGCCTTCTTCTGGGGCGGAGACGGAACTCGCCTGCTCTACCTGGCACCTGATAGGACCTCCGAAGACCTGCTTCTCCGGTGGGGTGTCTGGGACGGCACCACAACCACCAGCTTCGAGGGCTTCGTGCCTTCCGCCACACTCGTGGCACGATACTTGCCCTTCTTCAGCCAATACTCCAACAGCCACTCTTTCCTCTCCCCCGACAGCAGTTCCTTCGTGTTTGCCGGCGAAGTTGGTGGAGAATCCGGCGTCTGGATACAGAAGATCGAGGAAAACGTGCCGGCCCAACGCCTGACAGACGGCGTTGTCGCCACCTGGGCTCCGTAGGCTTACGGCGCTACTCGCCTTTCGCAACTAATTTGAGGCCCGTGACAACCACCAAACCCGACGCAGCCCGTTTCGCCGAGACAGGCCTCTCCAAACGACAGGTGCGCGAGCGGGAGGCGGCAGGCAAGGTCAACGCCGTGCCCGATGGCCCCAGCCGAACGGTGCGGGAAATCGTGCGCGCCAACGTAGTCACCCGATTCAATATCCTCATCAGCGCCCTTCTAGTGGTCATCCTGCTTGTTGCTCCAGTTCAGGACGCGCTGTTCGCCGGGGTCATGATCATCAACACCCTGATCGGTATCTACCAGGAACTCAAAGCCAAACGAACGCTCGACCGGCTGGCATTGCTGGCGGCACCCCGTGCTCAGATCGTCAGGGACGGTAAGACCAAAGAAGTCGACGTGCGTGCTCTGGTGCTGCAGGACGTGCTCGAGGTAGGTCCCGGCGACCAGATCGTCGTCGACGGACAGGTGCTGACCTCAAACAACTTCGAGGTCGACGAGTCGTTGTTGACCGGCGAGTCGGACGCCGTAACGAAAGAGCCCGGCGATCAGGTGCTGTCCGGCTCGTTCGTGAGTGCCGGCGGGGGCCGCTACATGGCCACCAGGATCGGGAAGGATGCCTATGCAGTGAAATTGGCAGAAGAAGCGAAGAAGTTCAGCCTGGTGAGGTCGGAGCTCCGCACCGGCATCGACTTCATTCTCAAGACCGTTTCTTGGCTCGTCCCTCCAACCGTGATCCTGCTGGTGTGGAGTCAGCTCAACGCTGAGGCGAACCTCAAAAGAGCACTACAGGGTGCGGTTGCCGGAACGGTGGCGATGGTGCCGCAAGGCCTCGTGCTGGTTACCAGTGTCGCCTTCGCAGTCGGCGTGGTACGGCTTGGCCGCCGAAGTGTGCTGGTCCAGGAGCTGCCTGCCCTCGAGGGCCTTGCCAGAGTCGACGTTATTTGCCTCGACAAGACCGGTACCCTGACTCAAGGGAAGCTGTCCGTCGAGGAGGTTATTCCCACCAACGGTGAAGACTTCAGCGAGGCGCTTGGCGCGATCGCAGCGTCGGATCCCCATCCCAACGCCACGTTGGCCGCAGTCGGTACGGCCTACCCCAAGCCTGCCGATTGGTCGCTGGTCCGGGCCATCCCATTCTCATCGGCCCGCAAGTGGAGCGGGGCTGAGTTCGAGCGTCACGGCACCTGGGTCCTGGGGGCGCCTGACGTGATCCTGGTTGGAACCGACTCCGAAGCTAGCCACAAGGCCGAGCTACTGGCGGTGCGAGGCACTCGAATTGTGCTCCTGGCACGAACCGCAGATCCACTCGACACCGAGCTGTTGCCCGGGGGGCTGCAGCCGGTCGCTTTCGTTCTACTCGCCGACCAGATCAAGCCCGAGGCCCCCGAAATCGTCAAGTTCTTCGAAGCTCAGAACGTCGCCATCAAAGTGATAAGCGGGGACCATCCCCAGACCGTCGGCAAGATCGCAGAGCTCACCGGGGTGCCGGCCGATGGCGCTCCGGTTGATGCCAGGGATCTGCCGGCCGACAAGGTGGCTTTAGCTGAGATCATGGAGAAGCGCAGCGTCTTTGGGCGAGTGACCCCTCACCAGAAGCGAGAAATGGTCGAGGCCCTACAAGCCAACGGGCACGTGGTCGCCATGACCGGCGACGGCGTCAACGACGTGCTGGCCCTCAAGAGTGCCGACATCGGCATCGCCATGGGCTCCGGCAGCGGAGCTTCCCGGTCGGTGGCCCAGCTGGTGCTGCTCGATTCCTCATTTGCGACTGTGCCCCAAGTGGTGGCCGAAGGGCGGCGGGTCATCGCCAACATTGAGCGGGTGTCCAAACTCTATGTGACCAAGACGGTTTACGCATTCCTGCTGGCGATCGCCATCGGCGTTGCCGGGTGGGTGTTCCCATTCCTGCCCCGCCACTTAACACTCGTGGGAACGCTCACAATCGGCTTGCCGTCGTTCTTCCTGGCTCTGGCGCCATCGGCGCAAAGAGCCAAGCCGGGATTCATGGGCCGGGTAATCAAATTCTCAGTGCCCGCCGGGCTATTGGCCGCGGCCGCTACGTTCTCTGCCTATTCGCTGGCCAGGGACCAGGCCGACGTGAATCTCAATGAAGCGAGGACCACGGCAACGCTGGTGCTGGTGCTGGTGGGCCTCTTCGTGCTGGCGATAATCTCTCGGCCCTTCAATCCGGCGCGACGCACGCTGGTGATGAGCATGGGCGGGTTGCTCGCGCTCATCTTCCTGCTTCCCGTCACGCGGACGTTTTTCGCTCTGGAATTCCCGCCCATGGTGGTGCTGACTTCAGCCGTCGGCGTCGCCGCCATAACCGGGGCCCTCATGTTCGCCGCCCTGCGGGCCATCGATTGGGCCCCGCTCGCCCCTCAACTGCTGCGATCGCGGCAAGCAAAAGAGATGGAGCTGCAGGTGGAGCGCCGCCTGCTCGAAGTGGAGGATGGGATCGAGAGTGGGTTGAAGCGAATCTGGCGATCAGTACGCTCGATCTTCGTTGACCATGACGACGCCGACGAGGGACCTCAGTAACTCCACATCGGGTCGACTGGCTGCCAGGCGGGCGGATTGCCCCAACTGTCGGCGTAAACAACCTCATGAACAGGTGGGCGGTTGGCGACTCCCCACTTCCCGAGGGGGTACCCCAGGGTTACGCACGCCGCGTTCCGCCACCCCTTGGCAGCGGGAACGCCGAGCAGCTGCGCAACCTCATCCGCGGCAAAATTATGGAGCACGGTGGTGAGGGTGGCTCCAATTCCATGGCCGCGGGCTGCCAACATCAGATTCCACACCGCCGGGTAAATTCCCGACCCGTCGACATCGTTGCGAGTGAACGCCAGGACGGCCAGGGGAACCTGAGCGAAATTGGCCGCCAGCCAACCGGCAGATGACATCACTCTCAAGGTCTGATCATCGCCCCGCTCTGCGGCGGCCTCCCTGCGTCCCGCGTAGGCAGTTTCGTTGAGCCGGTCCCAGGATCGACCATACAGCTCGCCCAGTTGGGCCATCACGTCGCGATCGCTCACCGTGACGAACCGCCATTGTTGGGTGTTGCCGGGCGATGGGGCTCGAATAGCCGCATCCATGATCTGGGCAACGATGTCGTCCGGGATGGGGTCAGGCTTCACGCGACGCATCGCCCGGGTGGTGTAGAGGGCTTCGATTAGCTCCAACTGGCGCTCCTTTTCAGTCAGATGCAGCCTAAGAGCAATGGGACCGTCCCGTCACTTGCGGACGCGTGAGCCCTTCGTCAATGCCAGGTTGAGAGTCTCGACGTCCTCGAACGTCACGAACGCAGCCGGATTCACCCGGCTAACGATCTCGAGCGCCTCCCTCCTTCGCTTGCGGGGAACCACCGACAACGCCAGGCGCACCGGACCGTCACGACCCTCGGCATTGATAACAGTGACGGCGAAGCCGGCAGCGCGCAAAGCACCTGCCGACTGGGGAGATTCGAAAGGCGCCACCACCCTGAGGACTCCTTGCCCGAGGGCGAGCCACTTCTCAACTGTGCCCCCCAGCATCGTCCCTGCGGCGAACCCTCCAGCAAACGCGACCACCTTGATTGGCTCGTCGACATTTGTCACCACCTGGCTGACCGCCAGGAGCCAGGTTGCCGACTCGAAAAAACCGAGCGCCCCGGCCAGTCGGCGCCGACCACGGAACAGATAGATGATTCGCATGGTCCCGAGCGACTGATCCACCAGCCTGGCCAGAAAAATCAGCAGCGAAACAACAACTGCTTCAATGGACATGGCGCGACCCGGAGTGTGCGGTCAGGAGGCGGTAACGCCGATTCGGCGTTCGAACAATTCAGCCTGGCGCAGAAGAGTACGGGGGAATTCCATGATCTGCTCTTGAAGTTCCTGGGCCTGGGCGGAGAGGCCGGTGATGCGCTCTATACCCCAATCCCGGATTAACGGAACGACGACCCGGTCATGGTGTATCCGCAGGTTGTACACGCCGGCCTTGGCCATCTCGACGGCCCGGCGCAGGAAATGGGGCATGGCGACCCCCGGCATCTGGAAGGTCTTGAACTGTTGATAGATGGCTTCGAGGGTGGCCGCAGGCTCCTGCTCGAGCATGGCTTGGACTACTCCCCGATAGAACATGAAATGATGGTTCTCGTCGACCGCGATTCGACTCATCAACTCATATGCCACCGGATCGTCGGTGATCTTGCCGGCGTTACGGTGACTCACCCGGGTCGCCAACTCCTGGGCAGCGGTATAGACGAAGACGTTGATGGGGTCCGGGGCTCCCGAGTGAAAGCCCTCTGTCATCGTTGCCAGGCGATCATTCTCCAGCTCCACCGGATCGGCGTTTCGGGTGGTCAGCAGATAGCTGCGGATGGCTATGGCGTGCTGACCCTCCTCCGCGGTCCACAGGTGGTTCCACTCCTTGAACGTCTCATTGCCTCCAACATGCGACTCGATCTCTGAGTGGTAGTAGGGCAGGTTGTCCTCTGTAAGCAGGTTGAGGACCAGCGACGTCCGCGCCTCGGGCGAGATCGTGCATTGGCTTTCGTCCCATGGCTCCTCGCGGTAGTTGCGCCCCTTTTCCCACGGCACCAGCTCGTGGGCATACCAATGCTCCCGGCGACCCTTGTGCGCGTCGATGAGCGCCCTCACGGCAGGCGTAACTGCGTCTAAGAGCTCGTAATGTTCTTCGACCGGCAACCGACCTACTCCTTCAATGCGATTAGACCTAACCGCGGTTCGTCTAGTTACCCGAGACCCTACTGCGCCCCCGCCGCGAGTTCTCCCCACCGCGCGGCTCCCAGGTGAAGAAGCGCAGGGCGAGGATGGCGCCACCGACACCCCACACGGCGATAACGGCCAGATGAGCTCCGATGGCGTATTCCCCGGGGCCTGCAGACCAGCTGAAGCCACTGCCGGTTAGGCCGGGGTTGAAGGCATCGCCGAAGGCGGCAACGAAATGTTTGAGTGGAAACAGATTCCCGACAAACTCGATCCAGGCTGGGGGATTGGCATTGACAATGAAAACGTCCGAGATGAAGGCAATCGGGAGCAGGGTTGCGTTGGCCACAGCCGGCGCGGCATCACCCGACGGCACCAGAGCTGCCAACATGAGCCCGAGAGCTGCAAAGGCTCCTGCGCCGAGGAGGAACGAGATAAGGGCGGCCAGAAAGGTGCGTCCGATGATCTCGACGTTGAAGAAAATCACCCCGACGCTCATCATCAGCCCGCCGGCCAAGAGCGCCAGCCACACCGCCGACCCGACCCGACCGACGACATAGATCCAGGGCGGAAGCGGTGTCCCCCTGACTTTCTTGAGGATTCCCAGATCCCGGGCAATGGCAGTGGTAATGCCCAGGTTGGTGTAGGTGGCCGAAGCAGCTCCGAATACCGCCAACGCCGGGGCATAGAACTGAGCCGTCGTGACTCCAAGCTCCTCGATCTCGTCGTTCCCGAATATGGCAGTAAACAGCAGCAAGAACATCAAAGGGAAAACCAGAGTGAAGAATGCCCCGACCGGCGTCCGCCAAAAGATCCTGTTCTGATATTTGATCTGCTGCAGGACGAGCCTGAAATCTCTACCCATCGCCACCCCCACCGGTCAGGCGCAAGTAGATGTCCTCCAATGTCGGGCGCTCAACCGTGAGCCCCTCGAGCTCCAGACCCCGTTCCAGGGCCCAGCTGGTGATTTCACTCAAGGCTTCGGTGGGAGTGGAAGTCTCAAGAGTTACCTGCCCGTCGCTCTCGTCCAAACCGGCCCGGGCCACCGGTGGAAGATCCTCCCCGGTTACGCCTCCTCCGACGCGAAACCTGATCCTGGCTTCGCCCTCGGCGCGGCCACCGATGGCCGCCGGGGTGCCCTCCGCCACGATGACGCCACCAGCAATAACGGCCACCCGATCTGCCAGATTCTGCGCCTCGTCCATGTAATGGGTGGTCAACAAGATGGTCTTGCCGAGCTGACGCAGGTTGTCTATCAGACTCCAGGCCTGGCGCCGCGCCGAAGGGTCGAACCCGGTCGTCGGCTCGTCAAGGAAAATCACGTCAGGGTCGCCGATGATGCCGAGCGCCAGCTCCAGGCGTCGCTGCTGGCCGCCGGACAATGTCTTGACCCGGGCCCGGCGCTTCTCCTGCAACCCGACAATCTCAACCACTTCGTCCACCGGGAGCGACTTGGGATAAATCGCGGCATACGTCGCCAATATCTCCGCGACTTCGAGCTCCGGCTCCAGAGCGGTCTGTTGAAGAACTATGCCGATGCGTTCGCGGAACGAGCGTCCCCCGGTCTCGGGGTCGAAGCCAAGCACCTCAACACTCCCCCGGGTTCGGCGTCGATGCCCTTCGAGAATTTCCACGGTCGTGGACTTCCCGGCCCCGTTGGGCCCTACCAGAGCCAAGACCTCACCCTCGGCAACGGTGAGATCTATCCCGCCAACCGCGGCGAGGTCGCCGTAGAATTTCTCGAGCCCGGTTACTGCAATCGCACTCATCGCATTGATGGTATCTGCCGAGACCGGCCGGCTCATCTCAGAGAGTCTGCTCACCGCCACGAAACATGCGCCCAATGTTGTCGCGGTGCCTGGCAACGACCAGCAAGCTCACCGCCGCCATGATCACAGCCGACCAACCGTGGCCTGCCCAGATTGCAACTCCGGGAACGGCAAGGATGGCGATCGTGAGCGAGCCAAGCGACGGCTTCCGGGTGACGGCCACTATCGCGCCCCAGATGATGCCGAGGGCCAGCCCGAGCCCGGGAATGGTCCATATCAGCATGCCGCCGGCGGTTGACACTCCCTTCCCTCCCTGAAACCCGTGCCAGACGGGAAAGCAGTGACCAACCACAGCCATCGCTCCGGCCGCGAACCCGACGAGCTCGCTGCCGCCCACCAGTTCACCAATGGCGGCCGCGACGAACCCTTTGAGAACGTCGGCGACCAGGACCACGGCACCCTGGCGACGGCCCAGAGTCCGCGAGATGTTGGATGCCCCCGGATTACCACTACCAGTCGCGTAGATGTCGACGCCGTGACGTCGAGCAGTGAGCCCACCAACTTCGATGCTGCCGATGAGATACCCGGCCAGGATGGTAAGTGCCTCAAGCACGTTCGAAGAACACCGAGCGGTATCGGACCACATAGTCCACCGCCGAGATCAGCGTGATGGCCGTTGCCAGAGTGATGGCCCACTCATCGAGAAACAGCGGCCCCCACTTATCCTCCAGC
Organism: uncultured Gammaproteobacteria bacterium; assembly: GCA_964195005.1. Lineage (GTDB taxonomy): Bacteria > Actinomycetota > Acidimicrobiia > Spongiisociales > SHLN01 > JAUXLW01. The sequence goes on along the minus strand of CAXMOO010000070.1, from coordinate 2,601 downwards.
CTCACGATGGCGAGGCCAATAGCCACAAACTGAATTGCTGCCTTCCATTTGCCCCAACCTGAGGGCGGCAACGTCTCGCCGTCGGAAGCCACGACACCCCGGAGGGCCATGATGGCGATCTCGCGGGCGATGATCACGAACGCGAGCCATATGTTCACCCGATCTACGACCAGAAGGGCTGCCAGTGTCCCGGTCACGAGGAGCTTGTCGGCCGTGAGGTCGAGGAAGGCACCAAATACCGAGGTCTGGCCCCAGCGCCGCGCCAGGTAACCGTCGGCGTAGTCGGTTAGGGCAGCAATCGTGAAGATGGCAGCGGCGATGCCGAAGTTGTGGTTGATGTCGTCCTCAGAGAGCACGAGACCCATGACAACCGGCACGGCCGCGATACGGCCGACTGTGAGAGACAGCGGGACGTTCATATCAATCCACCCACTCCAACGTGCGAGCTACCGCCTTCTTCCACTGCTCATACTCTGCTTCCCGTAACCCGGGATCCATCCGCGGTTCCCACCGCTCTCCTTCGCCCCAATTAACGCGCAGCTCGTCGATACCTTGCCAGAAACCGGTGGCCAGCCCGGCAACGTACGCGGCGCCGAGGGCAGTGGTTTCACTCACCAGAGGGCGGACTACCGGGACCCCAAGCACATCGGCCTGGAACTGCATGAGAAGTTGGTTCTGCACCATGCCGCCATCCACCTTCAAAGCTTTCAATTCGACATCCGCATCTGCTCGCATGGCATCGAGCACTTCCCGAGTCTGCCAGGCGGTGGCCTCGAGTACCGCTCGCGCCAGGTGGGCCTTAGTGACGTACCGTGTCAAGCCGGCGATGACACCCCGGGCATCCGGTCGCCAGTGGGGGGCGAAGAGCCCGGAGAAGGCGGGCACGAAATAGACGCCCCCGTTGTCTTCCACCGACGCCGCCAACGCCTCGATCTGCTCTGCCGACTCAATCAGACCGAGGTTGTCGCGCAACCACTGGACCAGGGCCCCGGCGATGGCAATAGAACCCTCCAGCGCATATACCGCCGGCTCGGTACCGAGCTGGTACCCGACGGTAGTCAGCAAGCCGCTCTTGGAGGGCACGGGCCGAGTCCCCGTGTTGAGAAGCATGAAGCACCCCGTGCCGTAAGTGTTTTTGGCATCGCCGGGATCGAAACCGCCCTGCCCGAAAAGGGCTGCTTGCTGATCGCCGAGAATCCCCGCCACCGGTACCCCGGGCACCTTGCCAACCGATTCGCCGTAGACCTCGGAAGAAGAGCGAATATCAGGCAATAGGGCCCGGGGCACGCCCATCGCCTCGAGGAGGCCGTCGTCCCAGTCGAGGGTCTCGAGGTTCATCAGCATCGTGCGGCTGGCATTCGTCACGTCCGTGGCATGAACTCCTCCGTCGGGGCCTCCGGTCAGATGCCAGAGAGCGAAAGAGTCCATAGTGCCGAACAAAACCTCACCCGACTCAGCCCGGGAGGCAAGACCGTCGACGTGATCGAGCAGCCAACGAATCTTGGGCCCCGAGAAGTAGGTGGCAAGCGGCAACCCGGTGATCTGGCGGAAGCGATCCTGACCTTCATCACCTGCCAGATCGCCAACCAACCCGGCAGTTCGGGTGTCTTGCCAGACCAGAGCATTGTGAACCGGCTCACCCGAGTGCTGGTCCCACAAGACGGTGGTCTCGCGCTGGTTGGTGATGCCTATTGCAGATAAATCGACAGCGGCCAGGCCGGGCTGGTCGAGCGCCTCAGCCATCACCGCATCAATCCGCTGTCGGATCTCCACCGCGTCGTGTTCCACCCATCCCGGCTCGGGGTAAATCTGTTCGTGCTCCTGCTGGGCAGAGGCGACGACATTCCCCGATCGGTCGAAGATCATGAATCGGGTGCTGGTTGTGCCCTGGTCGAGCGCGCCAACGTACATACAGGCGAGGCTAGTGACCATCAGGCTTCGCCTCGCGAAAACCTTCCGATCCAGGACTCGGTTTCCGGCGACCGGCGCGCGTACAATCGAGCGCGACTAAGCGGGCGGCAGGTGACAACAAAACTCTTTGTGGGCAACATCCCCTGGTCTCAAACTGACGACGGCCTCAGGGAGCTGTTCCAGGACCACGGAACCGTCCTGAGCGCCGAGGTAGTCCTGGATGGCACCACGGGCCGATCCCGCGGATTCGGCTTTGTCGTGATGGGCAGCGAGGAAGAATGCACCCGCGCCATTCAAGCCCTCGACCGCGAAGAAATCGGTGGCAGGGCTATCAACGTGAGCATCGCCCACCGCCAATCGCGAATTCCCGCCGCCTCTTAGTCTGAGGCTTCGACCCCCCGCCATTCGTTGAGTGTGTCGTCCACAAAGCGACGAGCCTGCTCGATCAACTTGCCCCGGTCTTCATCGGCCTCGCGGGGAATGGGATCACCCACTCGCATTCGTAGCCGGGTTCCGAACGGAATCGGAAGGAAGTTGTGCTTCATCACCTTCCATCCCCCATCAAGTGCCACGGGCAGGACATCCAGGTCGGGAGCGGCCCGCAGCAGAGCCAGGGTCCCGGCTTGCTTGTATTCCTGGAGAGCGCCGTCGCGAGCTCTGGTGCCTTCTGGAAAGATGATCATTGAGAGG
>CAXMOO010000069.1:0-14999 GCA_964195005.1 uncultured Gammaproteobacteria bacterium | reverse complement strand
AGACGTCGTCGGTGTTTTCACCCTCCAACTTCGCCGTGAAGATCGGAATGTCGGTGTTAGACACCAACGATCGCTGGATGTCAATGAACGGGTTGTACGAGATGCTTCCGTAACCGGTGCCAAGCCCGGCCTGGGTCCGCCAATCGAATACGCCGCTCTCTGGTACCTGATCACCCAGGGCCGACGTTGCCGCCAGTGAGCCGGCGGCGACCACCGCGACCGACAGCAACGGAACTGCAACACTTCGCACACGCGCCGCCTGAAACCCGCTGCCGGCATGGCTCCCGCCCGATCGCTGGTCGGCGGCGATCGCCACCAGACCAAGGCCGACCAGGACCAGGAAAGCCAACATCCAACCCCAGGCAGCGTCCTGGCGATCGATGACGGCCAGCTGAAGATATAGCACCACCGACGGCACCACTGCCAGGTAAGGGTTGTTTCGCAGCACTCCCCACACTGCCAGCCCCGTCAGGGCCCACAAAAGCACTCCAATCAGGGCCACGAGCCCGACAAGCGGAACCACCGGTGGAGCCGAGAACCGGAAAACGGTCAGAGCGTCGCCCATTTCGTGTCTGACGTCGTCGATAACGTCGAGCGGCGGAATGGCCGACTCCGCAATGTCACCTCCGACGTAGATAAACAGAAAGAGCCCGAACAGGACGACGTTGATCAGCACCACCCAGCCGGCGCCGAGGCGAGCCTGAGTGGCGGCCCAGGTAACGATCCCTCCCAACGCAGCCGCCATGATCAATACGACAGGCCAGGGAAGCCCCGACTCAGTTGGCAGGAGCAGCCGGCTGAGACGGGCAATCACCAGGCCGAGTAGCCCGACGCCGGCTATCCAAGTGAGGCGATAGGCCATCTCATCCTCATTGCTTCGGACCAGGCCGGAGCCCAGTCGCCATCTGCAGGTACCACGACCGTCGCCGCTCCACCGAGCTTGAAGGGCCCGATCGATTCCGGCTCGTCGTCGGCAACCACCATAAGCACAGTTCGGGCATAGTCGCGCTTGAGTGTCTGAAATATGGCCAAGTTCTGCTCATCCGGTGTCCCGGTTATCAGCATCAGTGCCCCACCGCTGAGGCCGTGTTGGCGCATCCGGAATACTGCGCTGGTGAGGTCGAGTGCCTTCGTGAGCTGCACGGCAGCCAGGCGCTCCATGGCCATTTCGTACGGCACGGGAGCCGGCGGCCGGGTGGTGTCGCCGAGCCAAAGCTGGGGAACGAAACCGCCACTGTGGAAGTGGTGAAGGACTGAAGCTGCGCCTCTTACCGCTTGTTCGAAGCCTGCCTCGGTGTGTACCGAAGCCCTGGGGTCGACGAGGATCATTGCGCGGGACTGCCACGGTATTTCGAGCTGCTGGATCATGAGCTCGTCGCGTTTGGCGGTTGAAGGCCAGTGAACCCGGCGGAGGTCGTCCCCAACCCGGTACTCGCGCAGAGTGAAAAAGTCATCCCCTCCGTGGGGGGCGTGAGAAGGGTGGGCAGACTGGACCGACGGATCGTTACTGCGTACCACCGGAAATTCTTCCAGAGGCTCGACGGTGGGGAAAACAACGAGCCGGTCGATGTGGCCGGCGGTGGCCCGCACTGCCGCCAAACCGAACGGGTCCGAGATCACCAACTCCGCCGGCCCGATTTGATACACACCGCGGGGGCGGCAGAGGATCTCGTAGTGGGCGGTCACGGTGCTGTTGCGGCCTGCCCTGGCCGTGGCAAAGCGGGCTCGGCCCAAGCGGGAAACCTCGTCTTCGATAATCAGAGGTCGCAGCGGACGGCGGGCAAAGACGCTTATCTCCACCCGGGCGCGGTCACCCTCATACAGGTTGACCGGGGTTATGTGGCGTGTGAGGACGGCATCGGGCCGAGAGCGGCGAACGATCAAGCTTCCGATGGCGATCGCGCCTACCAGGAAGGCACCCCCGGCAAGCAGCTCGTCCTCTCCGAATGCCACCCAGAGGAGGCCCAGCGCGGCGGCGGCTCCCAGAGCTGCCCAGCCGCGGACGGTGATCATTGGACGGTGACGGTTCCCGGGACCGGGACGCTGGCCGCGATCCGATCGAGGACGTCGCTGATCGAGGCGGCGCGCATTTGAGCTTCGGGACGCAAGATCATCCGATGGCTCAGCATCGGACGCAGCAAAGCCTTGACGTCATCCGGGGAGGTGTAGCCTCGCCCGGCGGCGGCCGCCCGGACACGGGCCGCCCGCTGCATGTAGAGCGTGGCGCGGGGCGACGCTCCGAGCAGCAGGTCGGGATCGCGGCGGGTGGCTTCGGAGATGTCGACCAGGTAACCCTTCAACTCGGGAGACACATGGACGGTCTCGGCGTATTCCGTCATCCTGACTACATCCTCGCCGTTCAACACCGGGGTCAAGTCTTCGAAAACCGACCGGACACCGTGTGCATCAAGCATCTCCAGTTCCTTATTGCGTGCCGGGTAGCCGAGGGTGATCCGCGTCATGAAGCGGTCGAGCTGAGCCTCGGGGAGGGGGTAGGTGCCTTCGTGCTCGATCGGGTTCTGGGTGGCGATCACCATGAACGGCGGCGGGAGCTCACGGGTGAGACCGTCGACTGTGACCTGGCGTTCCTCCATAGCCTCCAGCAATGCCGATTGCGTCTTCGGGCTGGCACGGTTGATCTCGTCGCCGAGCACGATGTTGGAGAAGACGGGCCCCCGGCGGAACACGAACTTGCCTCGATCCCGGTCCCATACGGAAACGCCTGTGAGGTCAGAGGGAAGCAGGTCCGGTGTGAATTGGATGCGGTGAAAACTGCAGTCGATTGATCGCGCGAGCGACTTGGCGAGAAGCGTCTTTCCGACCCCGGGAACATCCTCCACCAGCGCATGGCCGCCCGCGAGCATGGTTTGGACGACCAGCCCGATCTCGTCGCGTTTGCCCTGGATGACCCGCTCGATGTTGGTGACGATCGATTGAAATCGCTCGATAAACCATGCGGCGTCGTCGGGCGTCGGTTCCGCAGTCAACAATCCTCCTCGCAGGCTGAACTGGATCAGCCTATCAAGCCTGGGGGGCAATTAGAGTTGGGGTCTCGATGTTTGCAAGCTCTTTACTGCGGGAGCTGATCCGCCGGCCTGGGCTCTGGCCCGAGGCTCTGCGCACCTGGGTGGCTTTCACGCCGCGCAAGTGGTGGTCTCAGCGTCCTTTTCTGCCGATGCCGCGCCGCGCGTACATTCGATGGCGCCTGCAAACCGCATACGGTTCTGCCGATGCCAGGCCTAGTAGGTCAGACTTCGTGGAATTTCTCGAGTGGCGCCGGGAGCAGAGATGACAGAAGATTCTGCCGACCTCAAAGCCGCCCTGCGAGCGATTCCCGGAGTGGCCGACGCGGAGGTGTCGGACGGGTTTGCCGATGGAGTGCGAATCAGGCTGGAAGCCGATGCCGATGCGACAGAAGTGTCGGGCATGGTGCGTGATGTCCTGGCCGGGCGCGGCCTCAGGGGGAAGATGGCCCCACCGCAGGATCATGTAGAGCCAAGCGGTCCACCCCCACCCCCGGCTGAATCCGCCAAGATTCTGGCGGGGCCCGGCCTGGTACCCACCACACTCATATCGGCAGCTGCCGAACTAGCTGAGGCTCCGCCGCGTCCGGACGTCGACGTCTTCATCCGCTCTCCCGAGCAGGTCCCGGTCACAATGTCGCCCGATCCAATACCGAGACTGGAAACTGAGGAATCCACCCTCATGCCCGGGCTACCCGGTGAATTGTTGGCGCAGGTGCGTGTCCAGGAGGACCGTGACGGGGTCGCGGTCACCATCGAAACCGATGGTGGGCGGAGCGTGACCCGGCGAGGGCGGCCCAGCGACGCCGGCGTTCAGGAAGCGGTGGTCGCGGCTGTTGGAGAGCTTTCGGGAGACCAGCCGGCGCCGGTTCTGATCGAAGTCGCGGAGCATGCCATGGGGGAGCGAGCGGTGGTGACGGTGTTGCTGCAACGCCACGATGGGAGCTTTCATGTTGGCTCTGCCATGATCGGCGCCGAGAAGGCCTTTGCCCTTGCCAGGGCTGCCTGGGCGGCTTTGTCCCAAGCGGGATAGACGCGAGTCACCACCCAGGGTCCACGGCCTGATACGCTACGTGACGCTGGTGCCGATCGAGGTGAGATGCGAGTCGCTGGATACTTGAGGGAGGGCTCTGGCCCTGAAGAGGGCGATCCGGCTTTTGTCCAGGGCGAGACGTTGCGCAGATGGGTGAGGACTACCGGGCACAACCTGGTCTCCGTCTGCCAGGACCTACGCCAGGAGGGCCATGCCCTCGAGAGAGACGGCTACCAGGCTCTCCTGGGGGTGGTCTCGAGTGGCCGGGCCGACGGCGTTGTGATGTCATCGCTCGAGGCGCTCTCGTCCGATCTCATGATTCAAGAGATCATGATCTGGGACCTGCGCCGCCGCGGAGTAACAGTTCTTTCAATCGACGAGGCGGACCATAAGCTTCTGCTGCAGCCGAGCAAGGAGCGCATGTTGATGCGTGACCTGCTTGCCCGACTCGAGGATTACTACGAATGGGCCTATCCGGCCGGCGCGGAGGACTCCGACGATGAGGAGCTCGATGACGAGGACGAGGTCATCGTTCAGCTGATCCCGGCCAGCGAGCAATAGGCGGCAGCCAAGGAACCGGCATCGGCCACAGTTAGAACGAGCCTGCCAGGTATGGCTGCCAGCTGGGGTGGGGAGGCGCTCCCAGGTTCACCAGCACCCAGCCATGGCGGCGCGGTGCCTGTGGCGAAACCTGCAGGCGCATGCCGGCTTCTCTGGGTGTGCGATTTCCCTTGTGGAGATTGCATCTTCGACACGACGCGACCACATTCTCCCACGAGTGCGTGCCGCCCCGGGACCGGGGCACAACATGGTCGATGTTCTCGGCCGCGGTACCGCAGTACTGGCAAGAGTGGCGGTCACGCGCAAAGACCGCTCGTCGGTTGAGGGCGACCCGTCTGGCGTACGGGACCTTGACGAAGGTCCGCAACCTTATGACTGTGGGCAGCAGATGGGTGGCACGCTCCGAATGCCAAACGTCGCCGCTGTCCTCGACGACCACTGCTTTCTGGCGTAACACGAGGACGACGGCCCGCCGCGCTGAAACAATTGAAAGTGGCTCGTAAGTTGCGTTGAGGATCAAGGCCCGCATGAGAGCGAGATTAGTTGCTGGTCGGTGTAGGGAGTGGGTTCGGAGTTACGACCGGACAAGGAGGACCGAACAGGGCGCATGCCGTGTCACCTTCGTGCCGACGGCCCCGAGCAGGCCTTCGAACAGTCCGAGCCCGTGAGTACCCAGCACCGCCAGGTCGGCCTTGGACTCCTTGAGGGAGGTGATAATCGTACGAGCCGTGTTTTCGCTCTCGAGAATCTCCACGGTGACAGGCACACCGGCAGCCTCGAGGGCTGCGACTACGGGGCCGGTTCTTTCGGCGCGCTGGTTGGCGAGGTACTGATCGATGATGCTGTCTTCGCCCGGGAAATCCCTTCCCACGTCGGGCTCGGCCGGGGCAATGCCCACATATTCGGCGTCGGCATCCACGGCAGGGCTCGACCGCTCTCCATAGACCGTCCGCAAATCGGAAAGCAAGCGGCGGGGGACTTCGACCACCGTCAGCACCGTGACTGTGCCGCCGGCTGCCAGCGATGCCACCATTTCCGCGGTGGTGGCAGCGTCGAGCGCTCCATCAGTGGCAATGACGATGTTCACATGCCCTCCTTTTCGCGGTCAGCCTACCTGGGTGTCGTGATCCTTTGCCACCGGTGCCCAGGGATCGGTACCAACGAAATCGCGGGCGTTGAGCTTGGCGCCTGAATCCTCGCTGGCATGCTCGGCAGCCAACCGCAAGAAGATCGGTGAAATGTCGGCCGGGGTGGGGATGGTGGTCGGGTCCTCCTCCGGCATGGCTTCGGCCCGCATCGGGGTGGCAGTCCCGCCCGGGTTGACCGAGTAGACCTTTCCGTCCCACTCGTCTGCCAATACCTCCAGCCACCCGTCGAGCGCAGCCTTGGACACGGCATACGCGCCCCAGCCCCGGCGCCCCTTGCGGCCGACAGAGCTGGCAAGGCCGATGATGGTTGCGGTGGGCACAAGCAGCGGCACCAGCTCCTGGTGCAGCAGGTGGATGGATGTGAGGTTCATGTGGAGTACCTCATGCCAGGCATCTTCCGGATAGCTGCCTAGCGGCGCCTTCGGTCCTAGAGCGCCGGCGGCGTGGACCACCACATCGATGGGAGCCAGGCGCATCGCCTCAGTTGCGACTACGTGGCGACCCTTGGCGCTGCCGAGATCGGCCGGGACGACAAACACGTGTTGTCGGTCGAGTCCCGCGATTGTCTTCAGCAGCTCGGCTTCGCGGCGAGCGACCGTCATCACTTTTGCTCCGTGGGCGACGTACCGGCGCACGAGCTCGCGTCCGATGCCGGAAGAGCCTCCGGTGACCAGGATGGAGCGATTCGAGAGCATCAGACGACGAGCCTACCGTCGATCGTTTTGGTAGATCATGATGTCCTCTGGGCTCGGTTGGGCAGGTCCACTCGGCCGGCATCACCTCGCTCGGCTCAGGGGCGCAGCTTTCCCTACTCCACCAGTGGAGCCCCATGCCTAAGTACCATCTCGAGGCTGGCTAAACGACCGGGGAATCAATGGGCGGGCAAGGACGGTGACACAATCTCGAGGACGCTGAGGTGACGGACGCCGGGTTTGAAGCGCGAGCCGGGCATCTGGCCCACGATCTAATAATCGTTGACACTCACGTCGACCTGCCCGATCGCCTTTCCAAAAAGCCGGCCGATGTGTCTCGATCCACCAGCGACGGCGAGTTCGACTACCCACGGGCAATGCAAGGAGGCCTCAATGCTCCTTTCATGTCGATCTACGTTCCCGCTAGCTACCAAAAAGGCGGTGCCACCGAGAAGGCCCACTCTCTGATCGACATCGTGGAGGGATTGGCCCACCAGTCACCAGATAAATTCGCCATCCCGCACTCGATGGGGGACGTTCTGGACCATACCGCCGCCGGGCTCATCTCACTCCCGCTGGGCATGGAAAATGGCGCGGCGCTCGAGGGCTCATTGTCCAATCTCGAGGTCTTTCATGCCCGGGGGATCAGATACATAACTCTGACCCATTCCCGCAACAACGACATATGCGACTCGTCGTATGACCGGTCCTCACAGTGGGGAGGTTTGAGCCCCTTCGGAACACAGCTGGTTCCCGCCATGAACCGGCTGGGGGTGATGGTCGACATCTCCCATGTGTCGGACGAGACGTTCTTTCATGTGATGAAGCTGGCGGAAGCCCCGGCGATTGCTTCGCATTCATCGTGCCGCCGATTCACGCCGGGCTGGGAGCGCAACATCAGCGACGAAATGATCGAGGTTCTCGCAGCCCGAGGAGGTGTCGTCGGCATCAACTTCGGATCGGCCTTCCTCACCGAGGAGGCCAACCTCGTGATGGAGGGGATCATGGATGCCCATCACCAGTTCATGGCGGGCCGTAGCCTCGAGGATGGCGAGCCTGAGGCCGACGCTCACTTTGATCAACTCAAGGAAGCGAGCCCGCTACCGGCAACGAACCTCACGGACGTGGCGGATCACGTCGATCACGTCGTCGAGCTGGTTGGTGACGAGCATGTTGGGATCGGGTCGGATTTCGAAGGGGTCGATGGCGAGCTGCCGGACGGGCTGAGTGACGTCGGCCAATACCCCAACCTGTTGGCCGAGCTGATGCGACGGGGATACTCGGACGAAAGCCTGGCCCGGATCTGCGGCCAGAACATGCTCCGGGTCTGGTCCCGGGTGGAGCAGATCGCCGGAAGCAAGCGGAACTAATGCGCCGTGCTTCAAGTCGGGTGGCAGCGGCAATACAGTTAGCGACATGGAACCGGTCGTGACCGTACCTATAGATGTGCCGCTGGTTGGAGATGAGCGTCGCAAGAACTGGGCCAAGGTGGTGGAGCACGTCGATACCGACAAGTCGTCGGGATGGGCCTACCACGGGGAGTTCGTCGCGACCGGCGGCATTCAGGACATTGGAGCTCCTTGCGTGTTGCTCGTCTACGGCGAAAAGGGATCCAAGGCCAACCCGCAAATGGAGGCTCGGGCCTACGTGGTGAACACCGACGGCACCCTCAGCCTGCACCAGACCGCCACCGGTCGAGCCTGGGCCCGCACCCTGCGGGATACGGTGGAGGATCTGCTCGGCAGCGACACTCCGGTCTCAATTCCGTCTCAGGATTGGAGCCCCGATTTGATGTCGTACTCCGACGACGCCCTTCGCACCGAGCTGAAGCGCCGCCAGGCGTAGCCCTCAGGGCCGGGCTGCAGCGGCCGCCTGTTGCGACGATCCCGGCCGCGGGGTCGGGCCGGGTCAGAAGCCGCGACGAAGTAGCAGGGCTGAGAAGTGACGGGAAAACAATGTGGTTGTTGCTGGGGCTGGCCGCTTCGCGGCCGCCCGTCCGGAGTCCTGGGTTGCGGCGGTAGCAGTCGACTTCCCGGCCCTAGACGCAAGGGTGCGTGGAGCGCGGCCGAGAAGTGACAGATGATGTTGCGGCGCCGACCGTCCTAAGTCTCGGGTTGCGGCGGCAGCAGTCGACCTCTCGGCCCGTGAGGCAGAGGTGCCTGGGGCGGGGCCGAGTAATCCACAGGGGGCAATGTGGTCCGTCCTGGGCCTGGCGCCTGCGGCGCCGGCCGTCCTATGTCTCGGGTTGTGGCGGCAGCAGTCGACTTGTCGGCCCTTGACGCAAATGTGCTCGGAGCGCGGCCGAGAAGTGACGGGAGGAGTGGTACATAAAGTTGACATGTGGGGGGGAAGGGACCATAGTGGTGCGAAGTGGAGGACCAACCACGGGCCGGTGAGGCCCACCGAGGACTGACGGACAGGATGGACGCACAGTGTTTTTGGGTGAATACCAACACACGATTGACCCTAAAGGACGCGTTGTTCTGCCGAGCCGCTTCCGAGACGAACTGGCCAAGGGTTGTGTCATCACCAAGGGACAGGAGCGCTGCCTCTTTGTTTTCACGCTCGAACAGTGGGAGCAGGAAGTCGAGCGCATCAGGTCACTACCTCGCACGGATCGCAAGTTCCGCAACTATGCTCGTGCTTTCTTCGCCGGAGCTATGGACCAGCGTCCCGACAAACAGGGCCGCATTCAGGTTCCTACGAACCTTCGTTCCTACGCAGCGCTCGATAAGGAGATCGCTGTTGTCGGAGTGGGGGAGCGAGTTGAGCTATGGGATAGCTCGAAGTGGCAGGAAATCACTTCGAGTGCGGACGACTACTACGCAGACATCGAAGAAGCGCTCAGCGAGCACGGTATTTGAGATGTCAATGGAGGACGTAAAGCAAGATCGAGGGCAGGGTTCATCGCCAGCCCCCCGGATGCCAAATGGAAGGCCCCTTACTCCGCCCGCTTCCATGTTGGCGCCAGCGCTCCGGGGGGCTGACAATGCACCAGGCTCCGCTTCACCGGCCCGTCATGGTCGAGCAAGTGGCCGATCTCTTCCGTCCCATCAGCTCCGGGGTGATCATCGACGCCACATTCGGCGGAGGGGGACACACCCGGCGGCTCCTGGACGTCCTCGACCCGAACGTCCGAATTTTGGCGCTCGACCGGGACCCGGAAGCGGCCGGCCGCGCCGCGATGCTCGGCCCCAGGGTTACCTTCGTGACATCCGATTTCCGACTGCTCTCCGAAGTTACTGAGGAGGCCGGTTTCGATGCGATCACGGGTGTCTTCTTTGATCTTGGACTTTCCTCTCTACAGATTGACGACGCCGCGCGAGGTTTTGGCTTTCGTCGAAGCGGCCCTCTTGATATGCGCATGGGTGCTGGCGACCTCAGGGCAGAGCAGCTTGTCAACGAATGGCCTCAGGAAGAGCTTGCCCGGGTTATTGCCCGGTACGGAGAAGAGCGATTTGCCCGGCGTATCGCCCGTGCCATTGTCCGGGCCCGCCCGATCACCGACACCGCGCAATTGGCCGAAATTGTCAAGGTTGCCATCCCGGCCGCGACGCGTCGTCGGGGGGGCCACCCGGCCCGGAGGACGTTCCAAGCTCTCAGGATCGCCGTCAACGACGAGCTCGACGCCCTGGCGGAGGGCCTTGATGCCGCACTCGAGATCCTTGTCCCCGCGGGGCGGGTCGTGGTGATCTCCTACCACTCTCTCGAAGATCGAACAGTCAAGCGGCGGCTGGTATCGGCCGCTTCCTCATCGGATGGTGCCTCCTCACCCATGCCGGTGCCGGCCGTCGCTCCCAGTTTCCGTCTCCTCAACCGCAAGGTGGTACGTCCCACGGAGGAGGAAATAGCCGAGAACCCCCGGGCTAGAAGCGCCAAGTTGCGAGCTGCGGAGAAGATCGCCTGATGGCTTCCCGCCTTGCGCCGGCTCCTGCGATTCGGCCGGGGCTTCGTGTCATTAGCGGGTCGGTGAGGGTCCGTGTCCAGGTTCGTCAGCTTGGCTGGCTCTTGTTGGCAGTGGCTCTATTTTTCGCCTTGATCTACTCGAGGGTTCACCTCGACAGGGCTGCTTTCCAGCTCACCACCCTCGAGACCTCCATTGAGCAGCAGGAGGCAGAGTTCGATGAGCTTCGCCTGCAGGTTGCCCAGCTGGAATCGCCGGAGCGGATCTACGCCGAGGCGGAAACCATGGGCATGATTCTGCCGCCAACGGGGCGCACCCTGTTTGCGCCGATGCCGGTGCCTACCGACGAAATCGGGGATCTGGCTGGTGTCGACGCACCGACCGTGCTTGCCACGCTGGGGGAACAATGACGGCCGGGCTGAGCGCTGCAGTCCTTAGCGGCGACTCGGGCCGGCCCGGGGAGTAGAGGTGGGGCGCAGCAGGTGGCGCCCCCAGCACGTCCGACTCTTCCTTGTCGGTGGCCTGTTCCTAGGTGCCTGGCTTCTGCTGGGGGCCAGATTGATACTGGTGCAAGGAGTCCAGGCGGCCGAGCTCGAGGATCAGGCACTCGACCAGCGCTTACGACGGATCACCCTCGACGCCGATCGGGGCACGATCTACGACCGCGATGGCCGAGAGCTCGCACTCACTATTGAAGCCACCACGGTCTACGCCAATCCGCAGGAGGTCACCGATCCACTGGCGACCGCTACTGCCTTGTCGCCGGTGGTTGGTCGACCGATTGTCGACCTCCTGGGCGTTCTCGAGAAAGATGGCAGCTTCTCATACATTGCCCGCAAGCTGCGGCGGGAAACCGCCCAAGCCGTGGTGGACCTCGACCTCGACGGGATCCACCTGATTCCCGAACCCAAGCGCGTCTACCCCTCGGGTACCCTGGCAGCCCAGGTCCTGGGTTTCGTCGGCCTTGACAACGAAGGCCTGGAAGGCATTGAGGCCTCATATGACGATGTTCTGACGGGCGAACCAGGGGAGTTGCTCTTTGAACGGTCGGGCCGGGGTCGGGTGATACCGCAAGGCCAGTATGAGGTGAAGCAGTCGCGGCCAGGGCGAGATGTGGTTCTTACTATCGACGGAGAGCTGCAGTTCATGGCCGAACTAGTGGCGGCTGAAACCGCGGATAAGACGGGAGCCAAAGGCGTCCACATTGTCGTCCTAGACGTGACCAACGGCGATGTGCTTTCCATGGCGAGTTATCCAACTTTTGATCCCAATGACATCGGAGATGACCCCGAGGTGTTCCGTAATCGGATTGTTACCGACGTCTATGAGCCAGGCTCAACCCAAAAGCTGATCACTATTGCGGCTGCCATCGAGGAGGGGGTTGTTACACCCGATCGAGTGTTTGAAGTCCCGGACTTCATTGAGGTGTTTGACCGCGAGTACCGCGACTTCAGTGAGCACGAGACGCAGGAATGGACCGTTTCGGACATTGTTGCCAAGTCCTCCAACGTAGGGACGATTCTGGTCCAGCAGGAGCTGGGCGACGCGCTCCTCTATCGATATCTGCAGGGTTTCGGGCTCGGGGCTCCCACCGGCATCGATTTTCCCGGAGAGGCCCCCGGCCTGCTGCGCGAGGCCCAGCAATGGTGCGACTCGTGTGGGGCGTCGACCGCAATCGGTTACTTCGTCGACGTAACCCGCCTCCAGATGACGGCTGTGTTTGCCACGGTAGGAAACGACGGCGTGTGGATCCAGCCGAGACTCGTGAAAGAAGTGATCGATGCCAACGGGGGCAGCATTGTCGATCCTCAGCAACGCCAGAGGGTCCTTTCGGTGGAGACCGCGCAGGTCATGCGCCGGATGCTGGCCGGTGTGGTCGAGGTCGGCACCGGCACCAGGGCCAGGGTCGAGGGTTACTCGGTTGCCGGCAAGACCGGGACGACTGTGAAGTTCGAGCCACACCTGGCCTGCCCGGGGACGGAGGTTATCGGCTGCTACGGCGACGACGTGGTCGCCAGTTTCATCGGCATTGGCCCCACAGCCCGGCCCCGGTTGGCGATCGGGGTGTTCATTGACTCGCCAACTGTTCGTCGCCAGCGCACCGGCGGTTCGGCGGCCGCTCCGGCTTTCGCACAGATTATGCAGTTCGCACTTCACCAGCTCGGGGTACCGCAGGATGGGGGCTGAGCAGGTGACTCTTGGGCGTCTCGCAACCGTGACCGCAGGCCAGTTGGTCGGGCCGGCCGATGTTGAGATCAATGACGTTACCCACGACAGTCGGTCGGCCGGGCCCGGCGACCTTTTTGTTGCTATTCGGGGCTCGAATCGCGATGGCCATGACTTCATTGCCGGCGCCAACGCCTCTGCGGCGTGCGTCGAAGA
This sequence comes from uncultured Gammaproteobacteria bacterium, assembly GCA_964195005.1. Lineage (GTDB taxonomy): Bacteria > Actinomycetota > Acidimicrobiia > Spongiisociales > SHLN01 > JAUXLW01. The sequence goes on along the minus strand of CAXMOO010000069.1, from coordinate 2,256 downwards.
CCTGGCGGACGTCGCGTTACCGCAAATCGTGGTGGCCGACACCAGGCGAGTTCTTCCGCTACTGGCTGCCGAGGTGCATGGTCACCCCTCCCGGCGCCTGGATGTAGTCGGTGTAACCGGAACCAATGGCAAAACGACCGTGACTCACATGTTGGCTTCCGTGGTGTCAGCCTCCGGGCGCCTGCCGGGCGTCGTCGGGACGGTCGGGGCACGAATTGGTGATGACCGCGTGGACATCGAGCGCACCTCTCCTGAGGCGACGGACTTCCAGCGCCTGCTCGCCAGGATGGTTGCCAAGAAGGTTCAGGTCGCAGCCGTTGAGGTGTCGTCCCACGCCGTCGTGCTCGGGCGAGTGGATGCGACGGAATTCCGTGTCGTGGCCTTCACCAACCTCTCGCAGGATCACCTCGACTTTCACACCGACATGGAGGAGTACTTTGCAGCCAAGGCCCGGCTCTTCGCCGACGGGGCCGGTTCGGCGGTGATATGTGTGGATGAGGTCTGGGGCCGCAGGCTGGTCGAGCTCACCGACCGGGATGTCATCACGACTGGCAGCCGGGGGATCATCCGCGCCAGGAGCCTCGTCGACGGGCTTGAAATGTCGCGGTTCGACCTTGTTACCCCGGAGGGCGCCGTACCCATCGAACTCCCGATCGGTGGATCCTTCAACGTATCCAACGCTTTGGTGGCAGCCGGCTGTGCCCGGGTGCTTGGTCTCTCCCTCGAAGCGATTGGGACCGGGCTCATGAACATGGAGCCGATTCCCGGTCGCATGGAGGTAATAGATGCCGGGCAGGAGTTCCGGATTCTGGTCGACTACGCCCACACGCCTGATGGGATCAATGAAGTCTTGGACACGGTCAGGCCGCTGGTTGCCGGCCGAACCCTGGTGGTCGTCGGGGCGGGGGGAGACCGCGACCAGGCCAAGCGACCTGCCATGGGCGAGGCTGTCTCACGGGCCGATGTTGCCTTCATTACGTCCGACAACCCCCGCACCGAGGACCCGGCTGAGATCGTGGCTCAGGTGGCCGCGGGTGCCGGCGAAGCTGCCGAGTTGGTGCTGGAGCCAAACCGCAGGACGGCAATCGAGATGGCCATATCGATCGCCGAGGCGGGAGACGTGGTCCTGATACTCGGAAAAGGCCATGAGCCGGGACAAGAGATCGGCGGACGGGTTATTCCCTTCGACGACCGGGTCGTAGCCAGAGAGGCGGTGATCGGCGCGTGAAATGGTCGCTCGACGATGTCGCCGCCACGGTCAGGGGAACTGCATTCGGGCAGGCAACAATCACCGCGGTCACCACCGACTCGCGTCACGTGCCGCCGGCGTCGCTGTTTGTTGCTTTGCGGGGCGAATTTTTTGACGGGCATGACTTCGCAATCCAAGCCCTCAACGACGGCGCTGCAGCGATTCTTGTTGAGGCGGGGTCTCAGCTCGAACCACGGGTGGAGGCCACCGACACGCTGCAGGCCCTCGGCGCCCTCGGAGCCCAGCGGCGCCGGGAGCTGAACGCCCAATCAGTCGGAATCACAGGCAGCACTGGAAAGACCTCCACCAAAGACTTGCTGGCTTCAGCCCTGGGGGTTGGTACCTGGGCATCCCCCAAGTCGTTCAATAACGAAGTGGGTGTGCCCCTCACAGTGCTCATGGCTCCAGACGACACGGAGGTGCTCGTCCTCGAGGTCGGAAGCCGCGGCATCGGTCACATTCGCAACCTGATGCCGATTATCGAGCCGGATGTGGCGGTGATCACCGGTATCGGCCTCAGCCACATCGCCACCCTGGGAGACGTGGACAATGTGCGTCAGGCCAAGTGGGAACTGGTCGAGGGCTTGGACGGCGGGGTGGCAGTGCTACCGGCGGCACAAGAGCAGCTGATCGACTGGGCCTTTCAGGGTGGGATAGAAGTGGTGACATTCGGTGGTCGGGGAGCCGATGTCGAGATCGGTGCGCTTGAGCTTGACGAGATCGGGAGGCCAAGATTTACGCTGAGGTCACAAGGCGAGCAGGCCCGGGTGGGTTTGCAACTCGCCGGGGCCCATCAGGCGAGCAACGCGGCCGCGGCCGCGGCCGCGGCCCTGATTCTGGGCCGAGCCTTGCCTGATGTCGCCGCCGGTCTGGCGCTGGCGAGACCTTCCTTGTGGCGAATGGAGGTCCACCCTGGCCGTTTCACAGTGGTCAACGATGCGTATAACGCCAATCCCGACTCCATGGAGGCCGCTTTGCGAACTGTGGCAGCCATGCCGGGCCGGCAC
>CAXMOO010000068.1:0-2569 GCA_964195005.1 uncultured Gammaproteobacteria bacterium | reverse complement strand
AATCAGCCAAGCCGGTCGGAAAATGGGAATGCAGGCGGCCGAGCTCGTAATGGCCCGGCTCAGGGATGCCGACCGGCCCGCCCAAAACGTCGTCGTCCCTCCCTCGCTGATCGTACGTCAGAGCACCGCCCCGCCGCCGGCTCCTGGTCACTAGGCGACGGCGCGAAAGGCCCGCCCGAGAAGCTCGGATATTTGTGAGTGTCGCCGCCCGGCCAATCGGCCCAAATCGGGGTCGAAACCCGCCAACTCGAGCGCCTCGGCCCCCGAAGCAACATCGATCGGCGAGTATCGGTCGGCTTTGACGCAAGCCGCCTCGAGTGAAGAACTGCTGCCGTGCGCCACAGTCACCAGGTCCTCGATGGCGGCGTCGATCGGAACTCCAGCCTCCACCAGCGTATATGCCCGATGGACCAGGCGGTCGTCGATGCTCATCCGACGGTTATCGGCTAACCGGCCCATTCCTGGAGGGAGCTAGAAACGGTCGTCTTCCAGAGCCATCAGAAGGCCGTCCTCGGTTTCGGCCAGCTCGCGGCGCAAAGCCGACTTGGGAAGCACGGTGCGCGCGAAGTAGCGGGCAGATGCCACCTTGCCGTCGTAGAAGGCTTCGTCGGCGGCACGGCTCGCCTCGGCGATTTCGGCATGGCGAATCAGCAACCAGCCGATGAGCAGCTCCGCCAAGCTCTCGAGCAGGTCGTTGGCGTGCAGCGCAGGCTTGTAAATTTCTTCGGGGTTCGCCCCGGAGGCCATCAATGGGCTGATCATGGCGTTGAGGTGGTTTTGCACTTCTTCCAGCGCCTCGCCGAGCAGCCCCCGCTCGGTGGCGAATGAGTCGGCCGATCCGCCTCCCTTCACGGTCTCGGCGATTTCTTCCGCGAGCTTGGTGAGCGTCGCCCCCTGGTCACGCACGATCTTGCGGAAAAAGAGGTCGAGGGCCTGAATACCGGTGGTGCCTTCGTAGATCGTGTCGATCTTGGCATCGCGGATGTACTGCTCCATGGGGTAGTCCATCGTGAAGCCGGAGCCACCGAAGACCTGGAGGGATTGGGCCAGAAGTTGAAAGGCCTTCTCGGACGAATAACCCTTGATGAGCGGAAGCAGCAGGTCGTTGCGCCGCTCCCATGAATCGTCCTCAGGAAAGAGCCGGGCCTGATCCTGCACCCAGCCGGCGTAATAGATGAGGGCCCGCATCCCTTCGACATGGGCCTTCTGCTCCATGAGCATCCGCCGCACGTCGGGATGATTGATGATCTCGGTACGCGGGGCCTTCTTGTCCCTGGCCTGGGTTATGTGAGCACCCTGCTTGCGGACCCGGGCATAGTCGAGTGCGTTGAGGTAGGCCGTAGAGAGGGTGGCGACAGATTTGAGCCCGATCAGCATGCGGGCGTGCTCGATGACCTTGAACATTTGGCGGATGCCTTCGTGGACGCCGCCCACCAGATAACCGACTGCCGGCTGGTCGATGCCAAAGCTGAGCTCTGCTGTAGTTGAGCCCTTGATCCCCATCTTCTTTTCGATATTCGTGGCAAACACTCCGTTGCGCTCTCCAAGGCTCCCGTCTTCGTTCACCAGGTACTTGGGGACCACGAACATCGACAGTCCCTTGGTCCCGGGACCGGCCCCTTCAGGGCGGGCGAGAACCAGATGGAGAATGTTCTCGTGGTAGTCGGACTCGCCACTGGTTATGAAGCGCTTGACTCCTTCGATGTGATAGGTATCACCATCCACCTGGATGGCTCTGGTGACACCGGCGCCGACATCCGAGCCGGCGTCGGGCTCGGTGAGGACCATCGTGCCACCCCAGCGGCGCTCAATCGCCGGCTTTACGAACCTTTCGACCTGCTCGGAGGTGCCCTCCTCGCCGAGCACGGCCGCCATCATCCCGCCGGTGACGTAGAAGTAGACGGCAGGGTTGGCGCCCACCAATAGCTCCTCGACCGCCCAGGTGAGCGAGGGCGGGGCGCCGAAGCCGCCGAGCTCAGCGCTATAGCCGAGGCGGTCCCAGCCCCCGTCGTAGACCGCGTCAAGGCTCGCTTTGACTTCTGCCGGTAGTTCGACTTCGCCGTCTTCCTGTAAGACCACCGGGGTGCGGTCGGCAACAGTGAAGCTGGCAGCGAAGTCCTCGCGAGCAAGCCGATCGATCTCTCGAAGGATCTGACGAACGCTGTCCTCGTCCATCTCGTCGAAGGGGGCCTCTCCCAAGTATTCCTGGGTGCGGTAGGCCTCAAAGAGGTTGAACTCTATGTCCCGGAGGTTCGTCTTGTAGTGGCTCATATTCGTCCAATCGGCCTCGTAACGGCCTGGCGAGACCGTTTTTCTCATCTTTTTGAATAAACAGCCTATTTTGAGTGATTATTCCACATTCATATGTTACCGTGCAACGATGGCTAGGTATCGCGCAGGTCTCCAGACCCGGGATCGCATCCTCGATTCGACCCGCTGGCTGCTGGCGCGGGCCGGTTTAGACGGAAACACTATGGCGGCCATTCTCGACCGGGACAAGGTGCGTCCCGGCAGCTCCTATCACCTCTTCGCCTCCAAGAACGAGGCGATTCTCACGGTAGTGCGCGAG
>CAXMOO010000067.1:0-18692 GCA_964195005.1 uncultured Gammaproteobacteria bacterium | reverse complement strand
GACGACCGCGCCGGAATCCATCAACGGCTGCAGCAGCGTCAAGGCCGTGTCGGCTGAGACGATGACCGCGAATATGTCGCCGTCCTCCGTCTGTACGTCGAGTGCGGCCAGGTCGCCCCGACACTCGGTGTCGAAAGGGCGGATGGCGCTGATTATGACTTTCATCTACCGGTAGGAATGACTCACCAACTGAAACGAAGTGCGGGTCTTTCAAGAACAGCGCTACTGGTGAGGAGCGGTTAGGCGGTTTTACCCGGCGACAACTTCTCCGTTCTTGATGACGATGCGCACTAGATCTGTCCCCGGCCGGTAGGGGATTTCAACGTAGCTGTCGGCTTCGAGCACTACGAAATCGGCAACTGCCCCCGGTTTGATCACTCCCTTGTCTTCCGCCTCGATGGCCATGGCTCCGCCTCGCGTGGCGGCCCAGACGGCCTCTTCGGGGCTCAGTGAGGCCTCGAGCGAAGCGATGGCGATGACCAGTTGCATGTTCTCCACGTATGAGGTTCCGGGGTTGCAGTCGGTGGCGATGGCGACCGGCACTCCGGCGTCCCACAGCCGACGGGCCGGAGGGGCCGGCAGCCGCAAGGAAAGCGACACCGTCGGCAGCAGCACCGCCACCGTCCCTGCCGCCTTGAGCGCCGCCACATCATCTGAGGTGATGTTGTCCAGGTGGTCGGCCGTGACGGCTCCAAGCTCGGCTGCCAGGGCGGCCCCGCCCGAATGGCCAAGCTGGTTGGCGTGCATGCGGGCCCGTAACCCATGCTCGGACGCTGCAGCCAGAATCTCCCGAGCCTCATCGACCGTGAATGCCCCCTCATCGCAGAAAACGTCGCAGTACTTCGCCAGTGGGGCTGCAGCCGGGAGCATCTCGTCAATCACCAGGCGGATATATCCGGCCCTGTCCCCGGTGAACTCCTTGGGGATCACGTGGGCGCCCAGGAAGGTAGGAACCACGTCAATCGCCAGCTCATCATCGATGGCAGCAGCCACTTCGAGCTGGTTGATCTCGGTTTCTGTTTCGAGGCCGTACCCGGACTTGATCTCCACGGTGGTGGTGCCATAGCCCAGCATCCGTTTGGCCCGCTGAATCGACGAATCGAGAAGGCGCATGCTGTCGGTGCCCCGGGTGGCTTCCACCGTGGCATGGATTCCTCCACCGGCTGCCAGGATCTCCTCGTAGGTCTTGCCGCGGAGACGCCTGGCGAACTCTTCTGCCCGGTTGCCGGCAAACGCCAGGTGGGTGTGGGCGTCGATGAAACCCGGTAGGACCGACCGTCCCGCACAGTCGAGCTCTGGCAGGTCGCGCAGGTCGCGCAACAACTCGCGCTCGGGACCCACCCAGGCCACCCGGCCGGCCTTGATAGCTACTGCGGCCTCGTCCACCAATCCGAGGAGCCCGTCGCGCTGAGGATCGTTGGTGACCAGCTGGCCGATCCCGGTGAGGACGAGGTCGGTCACGACTCCGTCATAGGGATGCGAACCCCGCGGGTGTCCGCGACCTCCAGCGCCCGGTCATACCCGGCGTCGGCATGGCGCATCACTCCGGTGCCGGGGTCGTTGGTCAGCACCAGCTCGACTCGCTTGGCCGACTGTTCAGTTCCCTCTGCCACAACCTGGGCACCGGCATGAATCGACTTCCCCATGCCAACGCCTCCACCATGGTGCACCGCAACCCAGGCCGCCCCCGACGCTGTATTGAGCAACGCGTTGAGTATCGGCCAGTCGGCGATGGCGTCCGATCCGTCGCGCATCGCTTCAGTCTCCCGGTATGGAGACGCCACCGACCCTGAGTCGAGGTGATCACGGCCAATCACGATGGGAGCTCGCACCCGGCCGGTCCGCACCAGTTCATTGAAGGCCAGCCCGGCCTGGTGGCGCTCGCCGTAGCCAAGCCAGCAGATCCGCGATGGAAGCCCTTGAAATTCCACTCGTTCCTCTGCCATGTCGAGCCAACGAATCAAGCCCTGGTTCTCCGGGAACAAATCACGCAAGGCCTGGTCGGTGGCGCGAATGTCAGCCGGATCCCCGGAGAGTGCTACCCACCGGAACGGGCCCATCCCTTCGCAAAACAGATCTCGGATATAGGCCGGCACAAAACCCGGATAGGAGAAGGCATCGGCGTATCCGCCGGCGAGAGCTTCGCCCCGGAGGTTGTTCCCGTAGTCGAAGACCTCGGAGCCGGCTGCTTGAAAGCCGACCATTGCTTCACATTGGACTGCCATTGATTCCCGTGCCGCCTTAACGTACCCGGTTGGATCCGCGGCCCGCAGTTCGGCGGCCGCGGCGGGATCGTGGCCGGTGGGCACGTAGCCATTGAGAGGATCGTGGGCCGACGTCTGGTCGGTGACGATGTCGATGTCGACGCCGCGGCGAAGAATTTCCGGGAAGACTTCGGCGGCGTTTCCGACCACGCCAATGGAAACGGCCTCACCGGCGGCCCGGGCCGCCAATGCCCGCTCCAGCGCCGCGTCGAGCGAGTCGGCCAACTCGTCGAGGTAACCGGTCTCGAGGCGCCTCTGGATGCGGGCCGGGTCGACGTCGACGCAAATGGCGACGCCTCCATTCATCGTTACTGCCAGCGGCTGGGCTCCACCCATGCCCCCCAGGCCCCCTGTAAGCGTGATGGTGCCCTTGAGTGTGTCTCCGTATTTCTGTTCGGCCAGAGCAGCGAACGTCTGATAGGTGCCCTGGAGAATTCCCTGGGTTCCAATGTAGATCCAGGAGCCGGCGGTCATCTGCCCATACATGATGAGGCCCTGAGCCTCGAGCTCCCAGAAATTTTCCCAATCGGCCCAGTCCGGCACCAGCAAGCTGTTGGCGATCAGCACTCGCGGTGCCATCTCATGGGTCCGAAACACGCCCACCGGCTTGCCGGATTGCACGAGGAGGGTTTCATCGTTGCCCAGTCCCTCCAGCGTGCGGACGATGGCATCAAAAGCCTCCCAGGAGCGGACAGCCTTGCCCCTGCCGCCGTATACCACTAACTCGTCCGGGTTCTCCGCCACCTCAGGGTCGAGGTTGTTCATCAAGCAACGAAGGGCGGCTTCCTGCTGCCACCCCCGGGTGGTCAGGTCCGTGCCGCGAGGCGCCCGTACCGGGCGGGGCCCAGTCATTAGTGCCCCGCCCAGCAACGTCTGCCGCGTTCAGGACGGCCAGTGACGCCGCTGGATGCGTCCTCGTCCTCGACGCACGTCAAGTGCGCCTTCGTCCTGCGTCCTTCCCAGCGCCGCCCCTGACTCGCCCTCAACATCGCCAGCGTTACTGGACAGAGCACTAGTCCAGCCCCTCGGCGGCGGCGACGAGGCTGCCGTCGGCCACCAGGTCAGAGATTGCCTCAATGTCGCCGGCGATCGCTCGATCCACATTGATGGACGGCGAAACCTGGCGCAAAGCATCGCAAGCTGCCGCCACCAGCGGTGCCGGCGCGAGGGGCCGGCGATAGTCGAGGGCCTGGGCGGCGCACATGAGCTCGACGGCCAGAACTCTGCGGGTGTTGAGCAGCACGTCGAACAACTTGCGACCGGCCCCCCAACCCATCGACACGTGATCCTCTTGACTCCCGGAGGTGGGGATGCTCTCGACGGACGCCGGGTGGGACAGAACCCGATTCTCGGCTACCAGGGCAGCCGCGGTGTATTGAGCAAGCATCAAGCCGCTGTTGACGCCGGGGGCCGGCGAGAGGAACGCCGGCAAGCCGTCGGAGTGGTTGGGGTCGAGCATGCGGTCGATGCGGCGTTCGGCGATGCTGGCCAGCCCGGTCATGGCTATTGCCATGGTGTCGAGCGCAAGAGCCAGAGGCTGGCCATGAAAATTGCCTGCCGAGAGCACCTCGCCGGTTTCCGGAAAAACAATCGGGTTATCTACGACAGAGCCGAGCTCGGTTTCGAAGGTGGCTGCGGCGTAGGCCACGGCATCCCGGCAGGCGCCGTGTACCTGGGGGGCACAACGCAGGCTGTAGGCGTCCTGGACTGCGTGAACGAAGTCGTCGTGGTGGCTGGCGCCTATTTCGGAGCCTTCCAGCAGCCGGGCGATGTTGGCCGCACTCGTGATCTGCCCGGGGTGAGGCCGGAGTTGGTGAACCTCAGGCCGAAATGGGCGGCTGCTTCCCCGCAGCGCGTCCACGGACATGGCGCACGCCAGGTCGGCTGCTTGCAGTAATCGGTGTGCGCGGTGCAGGCCGATAACGCCAAACGCGAGCATTCCCTCGGTCCCGTTCAACAAGCTCAGGCCTTCCTTGGGTTGCAGGGTGATCGGCTCGATTCCGGCCGCCGCCAGAGCCGCTGCCGCCGGAACGGGTTCGCCATCGAGGGTCACCTCGCCTTCACCGATCAGCGGAAGAGCCATGTGGGCGAAGGCCGCCAGGTCCCCTGAGGCCCCCACTGAGCCCTGGGCGGGGATCACCGGCAAGAGGTCGGCGTTGAGGAGTTGGACAAGCCGCTCCACGATGATCGGCCGGACCCCGGAATAACCCTGGCTTAGCGTGCGGGCCCGCAGCAGGACGATGGCCCGCACCAGCTCCGATGGAAGTGGCCGGCCGACGCCGGCGGCATGACTCCGCAGGAGCGCCATCTGAAGCTCGGCAGCCTGGCTCGGGTCGATTCGGGTGGAGGCCAGGGCACCAAACCCGGTGGTCACTCCGTAGACAACCTGGTTTTCGGCGGTAGCGCGTTCAACGAGCATCTGTGCCGGCGCCATCCTCTCGGCGACACCGGCATCAACCCTCACTTCGGTTCCCCGGGAGACAGCGATGACGTCGTCGAAAGTCAATGGCCCGCCGTCGATGACTACCGGCACAAGCAGAGGTCCTTGTTCACAGTCCTCAGGCTAGAAGATCAGTGCCCGAATCCGCTGCGCTCCTCGTCCTAGTGAGACGGCTAAACCCGTACCGCAGCTAATTGTTTGGCACCAACGGCGCCCTGAGACACGGTCGGGTCGGTGTTCAGATTGTTGCACCAGGGGACGGCCGGTCACGCCCTCAGCGGTCCATGCTCGGAGCCGGCATCGGCTATTCGGAGGCCATCCGTCGCAACACGTTGTGCAGGATCCCGCCGTTGCGGTAGTACTCCACTTCCACCGGGGTGTCTATGCGGCAAATAGTTTTTACCTCTACCACCACGCCATCCGGCTTGGTAGCCCTCACGAGCACCGTCTGGCGCGGCTGGAGGTCGTCATCGATCTCGATGTCGAACGTCTCGGTTCCGTCGAGCCCATGCGTGTCTGCGCTATCCCCGGGCTGGAAAGTGAGCGGCAACACGCCGAAACCGATGAGGTTGGAGCGATGAATCCGCTCGAAGCTCTGGGCGATCACAACCTTCACTCCCAGCTCAAAGGTGCCTTTGGCGGCCCAGTCCCGCGAGCTTCCCATTCCATAATCCTTGCCCGCCAACATCACCAGAGGTGTCCCGGCATCCTTGTAGCTGAGGCTGGCCTCGTAAATCGTCTTGACGTTTCCGTCCGTGAAGTCCGTGGTGTAGCCACCTTCGGTGCCGGGGGCGAGCTGATTACGGACCCGGATATTGGCGAACGTTCCCCGAGTCATGACCCGATCGTTTCCCCGCCTCGAGCCGTAGCTGTTGAACATTGCTCGCTCGACGCCATGGTCTACCAGATACCGACCGGCGGGGGACTTCTCGGCGATCGATCCCGCTGGTGAGATGTGATCGGTGGTGACCGAGTCGCCGACCTTCACTATTACCCGGGCTTCGACAATGGGCCGGCTGGGCGAGACGTCGAGCGTCAGGTCCTCGAAGAACGGCGGCTCCTGCACGTAAGTGCTGTCTTCATCCCAGCCATACAGGGCTCCCCCCGAGGTCTCAATGGCCTGCCACTCATCCGACCCATCGAAGACATGAGCGTATTGCTCGGTGAATTGATCGCGCTGCACGCTGGAGGCGACGATCTCGTCGATCTCGGCCTGAGACGGCCAGATGTCGCGCAAGTAGACCGGGAGACCTTCCTGATCGGCGCCCAGTGGTTCGGTGGTGAGGTCGATGTTCACTGTGCCGGCCAGGGCATACGCCACAACCAGGGGTGGTGAGGCCAGGTAGTTGGCGCGCACATCCGGTGAGATCCTGCCCTCGAAGTTGCGGTTGCCGGACAAGACCGATGCAGCCACGAGATCGTACTGGTGGATGGCCTTACTGATCTCTTCCGGCAGCGGTCCGCTGTTTCCAATGCAGGTGGTACATCCGTAACCGACCAGATAGAAGCCTGCTGCCTCCAGATCGTCCATTAGCTCGGAGCGTTCCATGTACTCGGTCACGACCCTGGACCCGGGGGCGAACGACGTCTTGACCCAGGGCCTGCGAGTGAGGCCGCGGGCCCGCGCTTTACGGGCTACCAGGCCCGCCCCGACCATGACATCGGGGTTGGAGGTGTTCGTGCAGCTCGTGATCGCGGCGATTACGACGTGGCCGTGGTTGAGCTCAAACGTCTCCCCGTCGTAGGAGACGGTGACGCCGTTCTCATCGGATGCCTCCGGCATCGCCGGTCCGCCCTCGTCCTCCCACTCAACCACCGAGCCGGGCCCTCCCGATCCAGCTTTGCCGAACGTATCAACGAGATCCTGCGCCCACTGGTCCTTCATTCCCGACAGATCGATGCGGTCCTGGGGCCGCTTGGGGCCTGCCAGCGACGGCTGAACGGTGCCGAGGTCGAGTTCGAGGCTGGAGCTATAGCTAATCGTGCGGGCTTCGTCCCGCCACAATCCCTGTTCCCGGTAGTACTGCTCCACGGTTTCGATCAGCTCCGGGCTGCGGCCGGTGAGTTGCATGTAGCGAATGGTTTGATCGTCCACCGGGAAGTAGCCAACCGTGGCCCCATATTCGGGCGCCATGTTGGCGATGGTCGCCCGGTTGGCAAGCGGCATATCACTCAGGCCCGGACCATGGAACTCGACAAACTTGCCCACAACTCCGTGCTCGCGAAGCATCTGGGTTACTCGTAGCACCAGATCGGTAGCGGTGGTTCCTTCAGGTAATGCTCCGGTCAGGCCGAACCCGACGACATGGGGGATGAGCATGTAGATCGGCTGGCCCACCATGACTGCCTCGGCCTCGATGCCCCCGACGCCCCAGCCGAGAACGCCGATCCCGTTGATCATGGTGGTGTGGCTGTCGGTGCCCACCAGGCTGTCGGGGTACAGGCTGGTGCCGTCGTCCCACACCACTTTGGCCAGGTATTCGAGATTCACCTGGTGGACGATGCCCGTAGCGGGAGGGACAACGCGGAAGTTGTCGAAGGCCGATTGGCCCCATTTGAGGAACTCGTAGCGCTCCTGGTTACGGGCGAACTCCTTCTCGGAGTTGATGAGCAGCGCCATGCCCGAGTTGAAAGCGTCCACCTGGACCGAGTGATCGATCACCAGGTCGCACTGCACTCGAGGATTGACCTTGAGCGCCGCCGCCTCGTCACCCGTCATCCGCACAATCGCCGAGCGCATGGCCGCCAGATCGACGACGGCCGGCACTCCTGTGAAGTCCTGCAGGACGACCCTTCCCGGGGTGAAGGCAATTTCGGTCTCCTGCACGCTGGTGGCGTCATAAGAAGCAAGGGCCTTGACGTCTTTGTCGGTCACCACCAGGTCGTCGTGGTGGCGCAAAGCTGCCTCGAGCAGGACTTTGATGGTGTAAGGAAGTGAGTCGACTTCGGCGATTCCCGACAATGCGTCCAGGCGGTACATGGTCCGTTCGCCGAGAGAGGTAGTGAGCGTTGCTCGGGCCCCGAACGGATCATGACTCATGAATGCTCCTTTGGTGTCCCTCTTGTGTCGCCGCCGGCTCAAAGCCTACCGGCCGTCGGGTCTCGCCGGTTATGCCGGTACGCTCGCGACATGAAGATCGAGATCCGGGTTGCCACTGCGGAAGATGCCCCGCAGATCGCCGCCATTTACGTGCCGGCCGTCGTCGAGAGCGCGGTCTCCTTCGAAACCGAGGCACCGGATGGTGCCGAGATTGCCTCGAGGATCGAAGACACGCTGGACATGTATCCGTGGCTGGTTGCGGAACGGAGCCACGAAATTGTGAGCTTCGTCTATGCGCGGCGTTTCCGTACCAGGCCGGCATACGACTGGGATGCCGAGGTGACGGTCTTTGTCAAGGAGGGGAACCAGGGTCTTGGCGTCGGGCGCGCCATCTACTCCGCCATGTTCGACATCCTCACGGCCCAGGGTTTTGTCAACGTCTACGCGGCTATCACCGTTCCCAACGAGGCCAGCATCAGGTTTCACCAGGCTCTGGGCTTTGAGCTGGCGGGCTCGTTTCCCGCCGTCGGATTCAAGCTCGGCGCCTGGCACACCGTCGAATTCTGGTGGGCACAGCTTGGCGATCAACCCGACGCCCCTCAGGCTCCGATTCCTTTCGGCCAGTTTCGGGACTTCCCCAGTTGCCAGGAGATCCTCCAGCAGGCCTCGCAAATGGTAGGCGAATAGCGCATTAGGCAGTCGGCACCTTCTGAGGGGAGGCCGGGGCCGCTCACTACACTTCGGGCCGACCAATTCGAGGAGTCCATAATCGACCAGGCAGCGTTGCGGGCTGCGATCGGCCAGGTTCAAGACCCGGAGATCCATAAGTCTCTGGAAGAGTTGAAAATGTTGCGCGACCTAGAAGTGGGCGACGACGGCTCAGTCCGGGTTCTTGTGGCTCTAACGGTCCCCGGTTGCCCCCTCAAAGACAAGCTCGAGGGGGATGTCGCCCGGGCGGCGCAAACCGTGGACGGAGTCGGCCAGGTCAACGTTGAGTTCACGGTGATGACCGACGACGAGCGTTCCGAGCTCGTCACCAGCATCGGCGGCGGCCCGAACCGCCAGGTCACCATCGATCCCCGAACCCGTGTCCTGGCAATTGCCAGCGGCAAGGGGGGCGTCGGCAAGTCTTCCGTCACCGCCAACCTCGGGGTGTCGTTAGCTGAAGCTGGAAAGACGGTCGGAATAATCGACGCCGACGTTTGGGGGTTTTCTATCCCCAAGATGCTGGGCATAGATCGCCCCCCGACGGTGATCGACCAGGTCATCATGCCGCCCGGGGCTCATGGAGTGAGGGCCATCTCCATGGACTACTTCGTTCGCCCGGATCAAGCCGTCATCTGGCGGGGACCGATGCTGCACAAAGCGTTAGAGCAGTTCCTGGTGGACGCCTACTGGGGCGATATCGATTATTTGTTGATCGACATGCCGCCCGGCACCGGCGACATCGCCATATCAATGAGCCAGTTCCTGCCGAAGTCGCAGGCGATGATCGTCACTACGCCGCAGCCCACAGCGCAGCGTGTCGCCAGACGAGCCGGCCTCATGGCAGAGAAGGTAAACCAGGAAGTCCTCGGGGTAGTCGAGAACATGTCGTGGTTCACCGGCGACGACGGTACCCGCTACGAGTTGTTCGGGCAGGGAGGGGGCCGGCTGCTGGCGGACGAGCTCTCCGTTCCGTTGCTCGGCCAAATACCGTTCGTGACGGCGATGCGCGAAGGTGCCGATCAGGGTTTGCCGGTAGCGGTGGCGGCGCCGCACTCGGAAGCGGCCGAAGCCTTTCGTGAGCTTGCTAAGCAAGTCGACGAGCTGAGGCCGAGGACACGGGCTCACCCCGAGTTGATCATCAAGTAGGAGAGAGTATGCGACTTCAAGTCGGGTTTTCCGGTGCAGACAGCGGAATCGATATCGAGATGGAGGACTCAGAGTCCTTCGTCAAAGAGCTTGAATCGGCTCTTGAGGCCGGCAAGCCGCTGATATGGGCGGACGACGTTGATGGCAGTACCTATGGGATCGCGGTCTCCAAAGTCACCTACATTCATCTTGAAGGCGACCAAGAGCGACTCGTCGGATTTGCCTAGGCATGTACTTGATACGGCGGGTTTGGACGGTTAAGCGGCGGGAGGCCCGCAAGGCGGCCACCATCGCGGTGGACATCGGCAAGGCCTACGAAGAGGCAGGCCAGCGGTCGGCGACGACTGTTTATTTCAACGGCGGGACGTTGCCGGGGGAGAAGGACCGCGTATATATGCAATGGACTGCTGAGGTGATCGACTCCCCATACGGAAGAGACGACAACCCGAGCATCCCTGCGGCCCGCGAGCTGGGCGCCAAGTTACGCGAGCTCACCGAGGGCAGCTGGATCGAGTTCTACGAGCTGATGACCCCGGCCAAGGCCCAGGATTACGAAACCTGAGTCAGGCGAAGCAAACCGACGACAACTCCGTCGGCAACGGCCTCCCAGGACGCTTCGATGATGTTCTGGTGAACGCCGACCGTTCCCCACGCTTCCTTGCCGTCACTCATCTCGAGCAGTACCCGGGTGACGGCTGCAGTTCCGGCCTCCGGGTCGAGCACCCGGACCCGATAGTCCGTGAGGCGCATGTGCTCGACCTCCGGGTAGGTGGTGGCCAGGGCCTGGCGTAGCGCCCGGTCGAGCGCATTGACCGGGCCATCTCCCTCGGCGGTAGAGACCACCCGCTCGCCCTTCACGTGCACTTTTATCGTCGCCTCGGCCACGACCTCCCCATCGGCCCGGCGCTCGGTGAACACTCGAAAGGACTCGAGTTCGAAGAACGGCTGCTCCCACCCGGTGGCCTTCCGAACCAGCAGTTCGAACGTGCCGTCGGCGGCCTCGATCTGGTACCCCCGGGCCTCGAGGTCCTTTACCGTGGCGAGGATGGCGGTGGCAGTGTCGTCGTCGAGGTCCAATCCCTGCTCGCGGGCTTTGCCGATAACGGTGGAGCGGCCCGCCATCTCCGAAACCACCATCCGGGTCGTATTGCCAACTTCGGCCGGCGTGATGTGCTCGTAGGCGTCCGAGCGGCGGGCCAGCGCCGAAGTGTGGAGCCCTGCCTTATGGGCGAAGGCCGACGCGCCCACATAAGGGTGGTGGGGGTCGACGGTGATGTTGACCAGGTCGGCTATGAGGTGGGAGATTGTGGTCAGGCGCGCGAGCCGCTCCTTCGGTATCGCCTCGATGCCCAGCTTCAGCATCAGATCCGGCAAGACCGCGCACAGGTCGGCGTTGCCGGTGCGCTCGCCGTACCCGTTGATGCATCCTTGCACCTGGATCGCTCCGGCTTGCACCGCCATCAAGGTGTTGGCTACTGCGCATCCGGAGTCGTTGTGCGTGTGGATGCCGAGGTTGGCTCCGGGGACCGTCTTCCTGGTTGCTGCCACCGCCGGGCCGATAGATGAGGGCAGGCCCCCACCATTGGTGTCGCAGAGGATGACGCGCTCGGCACCGGCATCGGCGGCGACGGTCACCACTTGCAGCGCGTACTCGGGGTTGTGACGGAAGCCGTCGAAGAAATGCTCGGCGTCGAAGAACACCCGTTTTCCCTCGCTCGTGAGGAACCGCACCGTGTCGGCGACCATGGCGATTCCTTCGTTGAGGGTGGTGCGGATAGCCTCCCTTACGTGATAGTCCCAGGACTTGCCCACAACGCAGATCACGTCGGTGTTTGCCTCGAGCAGCGCCTGTAGCTGCGGGTCCGAGGCGGCGTCGATGTCGGCTCGGCGGGTGGAGCCGAATGCCACCAGCGTCGCCGCCTCGAGGTCGAGCTCCTTCTCGGCTCTGGCGAAGAACTCGGTGTCTTTGGGAAGCGCCCCCGGCCAGCCGCCCTCGATGTAGTGGACGCCGAGCTCGTCGAGAAGTGTGGCAATGCGCAGCTTCTCCTCGACCGACAGGCTGATGCCTTCCAGCTGGGCACCGTCGCGCAGGGTGGTGTCGTAGATCTCGACCATAGCCTCCTCCTTTCAATGAAAAACCCTCCGGGCTTCCGAAGGGCAGGTGGGCGCATACGTCTTATGACGTATGCGCTACAAAATGTTGATCGGGGCGTTTTTCACAGGCAGCTAGTTTGGTGGGAGGGAGCCAACACGTCAAGCCGTCGCTAGTGCCCCGACCAGTAACGTTTGCCGCGTTCAGGACGGCCAGTGACGCCGCTGGATGCGTCCTCGTCCTCGACGCACGTCAAGTGCGCCTTCGTCCTGCGTCCTTCCCAGCACCGCCTCTGACTCGCCCTCAACATCGCCAACGTCCCTGGACAGAGCACTAGCTAACGCCGGTGCGGTCACCTTCAACGCGGGTGTGCGCCCCCTCGTCCATGAGGGTTGCCAGCCGGCGGGTGGCATCCCAGACATGGGTGAACGACGTGTAGAGGGGAGAGAGCCCAAGGCGGATCACATTGGGGGCTCGGAAGTCCGGTATGACGCCGTGTTCGATCATGGCCCGGCTAATCCGATAGGCGTCGGGATGGCTGAGGCTGACGTGGCCACCCCGTTTGGCGGGATCGCGTGGCGTTGCCAGCTCGAAGCCCCGCGTAGCCAATTGATCGTCGAAGAGATCCATTTGCAACGATGTGAGCGCCATGCTCTTTTCCCGGATGGCCGCGACTCCTGCCTCGACGGTCACGTCGATTCCAGCGCCGGCGGCTATGAGCGACAGGATGGGAGGGGTACCGACTGCGAAACGCCTTATGTCGGCCGCCGGACTGTAGGTGGGGTCGAACGCGAACATGTCTTCGTGGCCGAACCAACCCTGAATGGGCTGGACGATTTCGGCCTGCAGGTCCGGGGAGACATAGAGGAATGCGGGCGCACCCGGCCCACCGTTGAGGTACTTGTAAGTGCAACCCACTGCCAGGTCGACTCCCGCGGCCTTGAGGTCGGTGGGTATGACTCCCACCGAGTGGCTCAGGTCCCAGAGAACCAGGGCTCCGGCTTCGTGGGCAATGTCGGTTATGCGGGGCAGGTCGGCGATGGACCCTGATCTGAAATCGACGTGAGACAGGCTGACTAGAGCCACGTGATCGTCGACCGCATGGCCGATGGCGTCGGCGCTGACGCCATCGATCGAGTCGTGCTCCACCACCCGCAGTGCCCCACCGCTCGTAACCGCCAGGCTGTTGAGAACGTACAGATCGGAGGGGAAGTTGCCGGCATGGGTGATGATGTCGTGGCGTTCGGGCCTGGCAGTCATCGCCGCCGCGGCCAGCTTGTAGAGGTTGACGGTGGTCTGGTCGGTAATCATCACGTCGGCGGGGTCGGCACCAACCAGCGGCGCCAGCGCGGCCCCAACCTGGCGTGGCAGGTCGATCCATCTGCTGCGCCAGGCTCCCACCAGCTCATCGGCCCATCGGTCCATGGCGGCCGTGACCAACCCGGCGGCGGTGCCGGGCTGCCTCCCGAGAGAGTTGCCGTCGAGGTAGATCAGGTTCGGGTCGGTTACGACAAACAGATCCGCAAACTCCCGCAGCGGATCGGCCTGGTCGAGGGCCTGCGCCTGTCCCCGGTTGATCATGGGAGCACGCTAAACCGGATCGGATCGCTCGTCACACCTGATTGCTCAGCGGTGTCACATCAGTGAGCATCGGTTCCCACCGGCGGCCTTCCCAAGTAACATTGTCTCGATTTCGCGAACCAATCGGGATCGCACGGAATCAAGGAGCAGACACATGCAGTCCATCTGGAAAGGGGCCATTTCCTTCGGCCTCGTGACCATCCCCGTCGGCCTCTACAGCGCTACCGAGGACAAGAAGGCGTCCTTTCGGCAGTTACGCGAAGGCGACCACAGTCCTATCAAGTACAAGCGGGTCGCCGAGCTCGACGGCGAAGAGGTGCCATACGAGAAGATTGTTCGGGGCTACGAATTCGAGAAGGGTAAGTACGTCGTATTTACCAAGGAGGAGCTCAACGCCATCGGCAAAGCTCTGGCCGGAACGGTTGATGTGGTTCAGTTCGTCGATCAAGCGGACATCGACCCGATCTACTTCAAGAAGTCCTACTACCTGGCGCCGGAAAAGGGGGGAGTGAAGGCCTACAGCATCTTGCTCAATGCCCTCAGGGATCAGGGCAAAGTGGGTGTCGCCAAAGTGGCGATTCGCGAGCGGGAGTACCTCTCCGTGGTGCGTCCCGAAGACGACGTGTTGGTTCTCGAAACCATGTGGTGGCCCGACGAGGTCAGGGAGCCGGCATTTGAAGCCCTGGAGGAAAAGGTGGAGCCGTCGGACGAGGAACTCAAGATGGCGGCGATGATCATCGACAACCTTTCGGCGGATTTTGATCCTTCGATGTGGAATGATGCCAGCCGCGAGGCGGTGGAGGAGATGGCTCAGGCCAAGATTGCCGGGCGAGAAATCGTTGCCCCCGAAAGCCCCGAGCCCACCAAGGTGATCGACCTGCTCGATGCCCTCAAGGCGAGCGTCGAGGCCACGAAGGCCAAGAAGAAGGCCGGGTGAGGATCAGCTCGGCCATGCTCGCCGACCAGGCCCAGGTTCATTCAGGGAAACTATTCGTTCTCGGAGGCGGTTTCGACACCATCCGAACTCGCAGCGTCCCCGCCGTCCACAAGGCCTTGTCGGTGGTGCTGGTTGCCGAAGTAGAACCTGCCGAGCGAGACACCGACCTCAACATCGAAGTCACTCTCATGGATGAGGACATGAAACCGCTTGGTGCCAGGGCCGTCGGCACCCTCCGGGTCGGGGAGGCTTCCACGCACCGGCCGGGACAGCGCAGCGTGGTTCCGCTGGCGATCCCCTTCTTCGACCTGAGGTTTCCCGAGGAGAAGGGCTACGTGTTTCGGGTCAGTCACGGCGACCAGGAGGTCACCCGGATTCCGTTCTGGGTGTTGGTGGTCCCTCCTCCTGCCACGTAGCCGCTTCGGGCGGGTCATCGGCGAAGCCTTTGAATGACGGCGCGCGTAGCTTTCCGGCCCTGGTCCATTCCTTGAACTCGACCATCGCCACCAGCTGCGGGTCGACGAAGGTGGCGTCGACCGGAATTTCGGAGTCGTCGTGGAAGGGCGACCGGGCAATGACCATCTGGTCGAGGGCCTGGCGGATGGCGTGCAGAGTGGAGTGATCGAAACCGGTACCGACGGAGCCAATGTGGCGGAGCCGGTCGCCATCGGTTAGGCCCAGCAACATGGAGCCGAAGGTGTCGGTTCGCGATCCCTCTCCGGCAGTGAAACCTCCCACCACGGCCCGGACCTGTTCGACCCTGGAGACCTTTCGCCAGTCCCGGGAGCGAGCCCCGGGAAGGTATGGCGATTCAACTCGCTTAGCCACCATTCCCTCCAACTCTTGTTGACGAATCGCCTCCCACAGGGTTTCGCCGTCTTCCATCACCAGATCCGGTACGACGTATGGAGGAGGTAACGCCAGCGTTTCAAGTTGGCGGCGTCGCTCCTTCCATGGCTCGCCGATGAGCGGCGACTCCAGGTAGAGGAGGTCGAACACCATGAACGAGACGGGGATGTCGGCGGCTGCAGGGGCGCCGCGGCGTAGGTTCATGCGTTGCTGCAATTGGCCGAAGGACGGGCGCCCGGCAGCGTCGAGGGCGACGATCTCACCGTCGAGAATTGCCGGGGGACCCGAGCCCGACCACCTCAGATCCGGGTAGGTGGGAGTGATATCGCGTCCCCGGCGACTCCTGATAACTAGCTTGTCGCCGTCCCACGAGGCGATCGCTCTCACGCCGTCCCACTTGACTTCAAAAGCCCACCCGGGAGCGGAGAATGCCCGCGGCCACCTGGTGGCCGCCATCGGTTCATAGGTGGGTAGCTCAGCCACCCAGCGCTTCGTCGACAAGCCGCTTCACCATTGAACCGTCAACGTCACTCTTGTGAGCTTGCATGATGTGGCCCATTACCCGGCCGGCCTGCTTGGGGTCGTCGATGCCCAGTTCGCTGATGGCCGCCGTAACGAGGTCGCGGGTGGCCTCCTCGCTCAGTTTCTGGGGAAGCCACCGGGAAAGGTAATCAGTTTCGTACCTCAATTTGGCGGCCATCTCCTGGCCTCTCTCGCCGAGGCCCTCGTACTCGGTGATGGCTTTGGTCATCTTCTTCACGTAGCCGGCGATAACTGTCAGGTAGAGGTCGTCGCCGACTTCCCCATCGAATCCGGGTTCGGACTTGGCGCGCGCAACGTCGGTTTCGACCGAGCGGATCGCATTCTTGCGCGGCTGGTCCTTGGCCTTGAGGGCGTCCTTCAATTCGGCCGCCAAGTCTTCCTGGATGCTCATAGCGGTGGAAGGGTACCCGAGGACGTCGTGGTAGCCGCTGACCTCAGTCGCGAAAAAAAACCTTTGCCTCGACTCCTGGTCCTCAGTACCTTTGGCCGGTCGAAGGCGGCGTATCTTTTTGCGGGCACATTGTGAAACTGTTCACAATGTCTACTTGAGGAGGTTGGATGGCTATCGCGGCGGAGAGGGGCCTTTGGCAGGAAGTAGCGGCGTGTCGCTCATCTGATCCCGAGCTCTTCTTCCCAACCGGTACCACCGGTAATGCCCTCGATTCCATCGGCCGCGCCAAAGCCATCTGCTCCTCCTGCACCGTCCAGCAGGAGTGCCTCGAATACGCCCTGCAAACCAATCAGGAAGCAGGGCTGTGGGGCGGGTTCCCCGAAGACGAGCGGCGCCGTTACCGCAAGCGCTGGCTGGCACAGCGCCGCAGGCGCGCCAGCTAGGAGCCGGGCGTCAGGAGCACTACCGGAATCTGCCGACCGCTCTTCTCCTGGTACTCGGCAAAAAACGAATGTTCAGAACTCTGGGCGTCCCAGACGGCATCCCGCTCTTCGTCCTCCAATACACGTGCGGTGACTTCCAGGGTCTCCGTGCCTACCTCGACAGAAGCCTCCGGGTTCGCCACCAGGTTGTGGAACCAGTCGGGATGAGAGGGAGCTCCGGCCTTGGAGCCAAACACGGCGTAGCCGCCATTGACGGCGCGATATGCCAGAGGATTGAGTCGTTCGAGCCCGGATTTAGCTCCGGTGCTGTGAAGGATCAGCAGAGGGAACCCCTCGAACTGTCCGCCTACTTTCCCGTCGTTGGTGCGGAACTCGTCGATGATCTTTGTATTCCAGTCGGTCATTTGGGCCCTTTGGTCGTCGATTTGCAGCTCTAGCCAGCCACTCACGCTCGCCGAGGCGAGAATTCCTTCGGGATCTTCGGGCAAGCCCGTCGCGGTGTCCGGCTTCGGGGTGAAACAATGCCCAGCGCAGAGCTATTCCCGCCACGGCTCACCGCGTATGGATTCGGTGGGAGGAGCACGAAGGGAGGAAAGAGACCTACGCCCCTGATCGTTGGAATTCGGCAACGTTGGTGTCTATCCCTGTAGCTGCCGCGCCGCGCTGGCGACAGCGCGAAAAGCAACGGTAGTGAACGGACCGAGAGGCCGAGCCTCGAGGAAGGGGGTTGGTGGGGCGTAATCAGATCGACAGGGGCAGTCGAGGATCTGCAGCCTGGCTTTCGATGACTTGTCGCTGCCAGGCGTGACGCGGGTCGTCGGTGAACATCCAAAGACGCTCCGGTCCCGCCATTACGTTCAGGTAGTACATGTGGTAGCCGGGGAGGGCAATCGCGGGGCCGTGAAAACCCTCCGGGACGAGGAACGCGTCACCATCGTGGACCTCGGTCGTCTCATGGAACGAGCCGTCGGCAGAGTAGGCGTTGAAGAGCCCGAAGCCGTCGTTGCCTGAGATCCGAAAGTAATAGATTTCCTCGAGTTGGGTTTCGACTTCGGTCCGCTCGTCGTGTTTGTGCGGAGGGTATGAGGAGATGCTTCCTTCCGGCGTGATCACCTCCACGGCAATCAGTGCGTCTGCTTCGAAGGCATCGGCTGCCATGAAGTTGTTGATCTGCCTGGTAGCCACTCCTCCGCCCCGCACCTCGACCGTAACCTCTTCGGCAGCCACGTAAGCCGGATCCAGCTTGCGAGTGGCGCGGGCGCTACAGAGGGCGAACTCACCCTGGCCGGTGATCCTCATCTCGGTGTCAATGGGAACGTAGAGGAAATCCGTTATCTCGCCGAACATGGCACTCCGGCCATTGAGGACGTACGTGCGTCCTTCGACCTCCACACGGGCGCTTCCCCTCAAAGGAAGCACGGCGGTTTCATCCTGGCCGGTGGCGAAGTCGCGGGCCTCGTCGCTCAACTCGACAATGCGCAGACCCGAGTAGACCCAGCCGGCGGACTCGGGCGTGACCAGGAGGGCATCATCAGCGGTAGCCCCGTTTCCAGAGCGGATGAGAAGTTCAACCACAACCACCGGCCCGCAGCGGGGTATCAGGCGTCTCGGCGATGTCGCCAAACTGTTGGTCTGAGATCACTGGCCGGCTCCCACCATTCGGCGGGGATTGTAGCGGCCGCAGCCGGGTGGTCTTCTGAGCCGCCCGCCCGGTATATTCGAGCCATGTGTCAGACACACAATCGGCCCGCCCTTCTCGGAGCCGGGAGAAGCGAGTCGTGACCGACCAACTCGCTGTTGGTGTAATCGGGCTTGGTGGCATGGGAGGGCGCCACGTCGAGAACCTCCAACATTCCGCGTCGGCGGCTCGAGTGGTCGCGGTGATGGACGTCGATCAAGGCCGCCTGTCAGACACTGCCGCCCGGTGCGCGGCAAAAGAGCACGAGGACGCCTACGAGCTGATCGCCGATCCGTTGGTGGAGGCCGTGGTCATCGCCAGTCCTGACGCAAGCCATGCTGCGCTGACGCTGGCGTGCGTCTCGGCGGGCAAGCCCGTTCTGTGCGAAAAGCCGCTGGCAACCGCGGTGGCCGACGCCCGTTCGGTGGTCGACGCTGAGGTGGCTGCCCGCCGGCGCCTCGTGCAGGTGGGCCTGATGCGCCACTACGACCCGCAGCATGTGGACGTCAGGGAATCAATCGCCCGCGGCGATATCGGACGGGCGCTGTTCTTCCGCGGCTGGCACCGCAACGTGGCCGTG
>CAXMOO010000066.1:0-2307 GCA_964195005.1 uncultured Gammaproteobacteria bacterium | reverse complement strand
ACCTGACCGGCATTATCTAGCGCCTCAATCTGGCAATCCCTGGCGGCTCACCCCGCTCAATATGTGCCGTTATGTGCGCGTGGACGTGGTGAGACCCTGTCGAGTCATGAGCTCCATCACTCGGTCATTTAAGAGGTACTTTGCGACTACGGAGTTACGAAAAGTTCGCCCACTATCGACTCCGGAATCCGGGGGAGAGGGGCAGTGAGCCTTTGTCTTTTGCGGCTGGTGGGCTCTAAGCTTGCCGGACACCGGTCGAGGCAGAAGGCCCGGCTCGACCCAAACAAATGCATGAAGGGACGGCACAGTCATGGCTCTCGGTTTCTACTTCTCCCCCAGCTCGTTCACCCCGTCGGGGTATGACGACGCGATCAGTCGGCTCGAAGCGGCAGGTGCCGGCGCCCCGGCCGGGAGGCTTTACCATGTGGCCCTTGAGGCCGATGGGCTCATCCAGGTGTTCGACGTCTGGGACTCACAAGAGTCGTTCGAGGCGTTCGGGGCGACGTTGCTGCCGATCATGGCGGAGGTGGGCGCCGATCCCGGCGAGCCGATGGTCTCTCCGGTGCACAACATCATCGAGGGCTGAGTCCCCGACCATCCGACGCGCACCGAATGTGCGTGATCCCGAGGAGCGAGAACTCTTTGGTAAGCGGGGATTTCGGTATTCCTGGCCGTCACCCCATACAACGCAGTGCCATTGTTGACCACTGCGACCAAGATACTGCCTCGTTGGCCCGCTCTATATGTGCCGATATGTGCGGCTGAACGTGAAGGGGACCCCCGCCGGAGCAGAGGTCCCCAATCGGTTATCCAATTTGTGTAACTATCCCCCGCAAAGCAAACATCGACCGTCGTCAGTCGATCCGATGCCGGACCCAGACGTTCGGCTCCCAGTAGGTGCCGCGATCGGCATCGAGGTCGATGTCGAGGAGCGCGAGGCCTTCCGGGAAGACGTAGTCGCCGCTCTCCGGGAAGCGCATATCCGTCCACTCCTCCCACGCAGCTACGGTGCCGGTGATGCGGAGTGAGCGCTCGTGCGTGGAGAGGACGTCGGCGCCGAGGCGGCGATGGACGCGAAGCCACGGGTCGAGGGGGAGGCCGTCGTCCCGCGTCCAGCGAGCGTAGTTCTCGATAGCGGTGAGTGGGTAGCGATGCTTCCAACTCGGCCGAAGGGGCGCGATGAGATCGCCGAAAAGCTGTTCTGCGGCGAGGGACCGCATATGGTCGAGCATGAGCCGGCTGAGCTCGCGTCCTTGGTGTTCTGGGGGAATCTCGACGGCCAGCGCGCAGAGCGTATTGGGCTTGCCGCCTTGCTCGCGGAGCGAGAATGCATCGGCAATGAGTCCGTCGATCCCGTCCGGGAGCCCCGGGACGCTTCCATCCCAGCGGCAAGGAATCGTGTGGCCCTCCGCCACCACTCGCTCGCCGTCGAGCGCGACGAACTGAAACTCAGGGAAGACGTCGTAGAGGGAGCTCCAGTATTCGTTCAGGATGTCGCCGTGCAGGTTGTACTCCGGCCAGACTTTTTCCGTGAGCCCCGTTGCCTGATCGATGAGATCGGGACGAGCCGCCGCTGGGACGAAGGAGATCACTGGTCGGACTCCGATTCAAGGTCGTCACGGTCGTCCGTCATAGTGTCTCCAGGACGATCAGCCGACCATACACAGTCAAGCAGGCCACCGCACATAACCGGCTGGGAGGGATGATTGCCGCTGCCCACTGGCTCCTACCCGTCGAGATCCCCGACCGGTTCATTTACGGTGCCCGCCTTGGCGAGATCCTCACGATCTCCTCAACCGTCAAGACGACCACCCTCACCCCCAACGGCGCCGTGCCAATCGAGGCTGCATTGCTCTGCTGGCACATCGTAGAAGGCGACATCTATTCCCCCCCTGATGTCGGAGGCGGCGGCTGATAATCCCCCGTTCCCATCTCGGCAGAGTCCTCGCCAAAGCGCACATAACGGCACATATAGAGCGGTTTCAGGCCACTTGAATCACCCGTCTGAGGCGCTCGATAATGAATCTCTTATGTCAAGGTGCGTTGCGGGTTGGGTGGACAGGACTGGGATGGGCCACACGTTTGTGGGCAGGCTCTTATTAGGTCACACCGTCCGCGGAAAGGGTTGGGTGGGGTCGACAGGTCATTATGAGGACAGTGGTCTGTGACCACGTCAGCCGGTTTATTGGGTCAGACCCCACCCTGATCTCATGCTGCTGTTGGTAGGTGTTTGAAGGTTTGACGGGCGACGTAGCGTTTCAGGCAGCGCATGATCTCTGCAGTGTTGAGGCCTTCGTCTCGACGCCG
>CAXMOO010000065.1:0-2500 GCA_964195005.1 uncultured Gammaproteobacteria bacterium | reverse complement strand
GCGACTCTTGATGCGATCAAGTTCCTGGGCCGGCGGATCGTCACGAGCAACGCAATGCTGCTTGTCACCTATCGCGACGAGGAGGTCGATTTCGAGCACCCGTTGCGAGGGGTGATCGGCGATCTTTCCCCTGACGGTGTGGTCAGGATTCAACTCAGCGGTCTCTCACGGGATGCGGTGTATTCGGCCATCGCCGGCTCGGATCTGGATGCCGAGCAGGTCTTCGAGGCCACTGACGGCAACCCCTTGTTGGTCAAGGAAATGGCCGCTGTTGAAGGTGACACGATCCCCGCCTCGGTTCAGGACTCGGTGATGGCCCGCGTGGGAAAACTCACAGCGCATGCCCACGAGGGGTTGACAACCCTGTCGGTCATCCCTGAACGGATCACCACAGGGGAGATCTCACAACTCATCGGAGAGACCCAGGGTTGGCTTGTCGAATGTGAACGAAGGGGTTTGGTGCAAGTGGGCGACGGGTTCGTCATGTTCCAACACGAATTGATCCGACGCGCGGTCGAGCAAACACTGACGCCCAGCGAGAAAGTGGCCCTCAACGCCAAGGTGCTGCAGAGCCTTCCGGGGGACACCGACCCAGCCCGCATGGTGCATCATGCGGTTGAGGCCCACGACATAGCCGCTCTGGTCGAATTCGCCCCCGCTGCAGCCCAAGCAGCTGCGGCAGTAGGAAGTCATCGTGAAGCCGTCGAACACTACCGACAGCTCAATCCCCACCTCGACCGCCTCGCCGCTGAGATCAAGGGTCCCATCCTCGACTTATGGGCGCGCGAGGAAGGATCAGCTCGCTACGTCAGCGCTAGCGCTCTCTCTTTGAGCGAGGCGATCAGGGTGAACGGTCTGGCCCGAGCCCACTACCGGCAGAGAGGCGACCGGCCCTCGGAGTCGGCCGCACTGGTGCAAGAGGTGCGCCTGCGCCACTGGAACGGGCAGCACGTCATGGCTGAACAACGTGCCCGCGAAGCGATCGAAGTTCTCGGGCCCGACCCCGCCGGTCTCGATCTGGCCCGAGCGCTGGATGCCAACGCCTTCATTTTGGGCCACCGTGACCACGATGCTTGTCTGGAGTTGGTGGAACGAGCATTGGAGGCCGCGGGGCCGGACATCGATGACTCTCTCCTCATCGCTTGCCTCAAACGCAAGGGCGTTATTGCCCATGAGACCAACTATCCAGCGGGCCGGGCGAGCCTCGAAGAGGCTGCCCAACTTGCCGAGGCAATCGGTGACTGGTTCTCTGCGTGGGTGGTTCTCGTCGACCATGCCAGCCTGGCGATCGAATTCCGCGATCTCCCCACTGCAGGAGACCTCCTACAGCGAGCTCTCGCCGTTACCAGGCGAGATGAGCAGCCCGCGGGCGTGCCCTACACCATGGCAATGATCGCGACTCTTCTCGAGTTCAAGGCCGAATGGGAACAAGCCGAAGACGTGGCCCGCGAGCACCTCCACAAAGGGCACAGGATCAAGATATACGCCCTTCCCGTCATCGGTGTGATCGAAGCGAGACGGGCCCGTCCCGCCGCCGCCGCAACGCTGGAACAGGCCTGGGAGGAGGTCATCCGCAGTGGGGAGGTTGATCGTGAGGTCGCCGCCGCAGCAGCAATCGCCGAGCATGCCTGGATCTACGGGCGAGCCGTCGTCCCGATCTTCGAACTCGCAGCAACCATGGAGGCCGCCATCGGATGTGGTCTCAAATGGTCCTCAGGATCCATCGCCATGTGGCTGTGGAAACTCGGCGAACTCACTGGAGCTCCTGACGAAATCGCTGAGCCCTATCGTCTCGTTATCGAAGGCGAACCAATGGCGGCCGCTGAACTGTGGGCAGAGATCGGATGCCCCTACGAACGAGCGATCGCTCTCACCCACGGCGACACCCCCGCACGGCTGGAAGCCCTCGAGATCCTCGAGACTCTGGGGGCGACCGCGGTGGCTGCCAAATTCAGACAGGATCTGAGTGACCAGGGTGTGGTGGCGCCCAACGGCCGGAGCGCCGCAACCAAGGCTCATCGGGTTGATCTCACGGCCCGTCAGGCAGAGATCCTCTCTCTGCTGGCTGAGGGCCTCTCCGATGTTGAGATGGCCGACCGGCTTTTCCTGACGCCCGGGATGGTCGAACATCACGTAGCGGCGGTGATGAGCAAGCTCGAGTCCTCATCACGCGACGAGGCGGTGGCAACGGCGGCTGAAAATGGCCTGCTGGCCTCTAGCTAGCCTGTGGGTGCCCGTCGTTCTTCTCGCGGGCGACGAGCTCGTCGGCCTCAGCCTTGAGCATGCCGAGCCGGTCGTTGTACCTGTCCCACTGGGCCTGTTCGGCCATGGACATCTGTTTGCCCTTGAGTCGCTGGAGGAGGCCCTCGGCCTTGTCCGTCATTCGTGACCCAGAACCAACTGCTTCGCAGGCCGCTGACCTGCAACTTCGTGGTGCGGACGGCGGACTCGAACTCACCCGCGGTCCATTCGTCTGGACCAGTCGTGGTCGGTTCTGTGC
>CAXMOO010000064.1:0-2204 GCA_964195005.1 uncultured Gammaproteobacteria bacterium | reverse complement strand
CCGTAGACGTGGACACTGGCCAGGCTCTCGCCACCACGAACGGTGCGGACACGCCGGGCGAGACCGCCGGCGAACACCACGAAGGCGACCGCAGCCAAGACCCAGAAGTAGACCGAAATCAGCGACCTCTGACCGTTGCCGCTGTCTGTTGCCCAGTCCACCCACGCGCGCATCGGAGCCTGATACGGGGACGCGGGCTCGACCACGACGCCAAGGAGGAACAGCGGCCCGAAAGCGATGCCGGCAAGGGCGGCCCAATCCCTCGGCCTTCTGGTCGGCACCTCCCGCTCAGCCGATGGTTCGTTCATCACGTCAGTCATGTTCGCTTCCCTTCAGTTACGGAGACCTTCCACCCCTACAGACGAGCTAGCCAGCCACGCGGGTGACACGCTGAACAGAACCCCGCCCGGTCGAAAAACAAACTGGCGGCTAGGAGTCCGCAAGCGGCCACGCATCTGTGCTGGCCCGCCACGCGACCGCGGCGAGGGACAGTAGGGCGACGGCCACACCGAACTGGACGGCTCCTGTCCAGATCAGTCCGAAGAACAAGAACACGAGCCCGAGCAGCGCGAGTGGAAAAGCGAGCCATTTCACATGTTGCATGTGATCCTCCCGGACAGAACTCAGGGCACGCAGGGGAGAGGTCCACCGGCTCGGCATTGCCGGAAATGCGCCCACCTCCCTGGGAACTACCACGCAGCGGTGGCTCACATCACGTGCTCACTCGCGATCGGCGAGTGACGGGGCCTCGCAAACCCAACCGCGGCCGCTCAACGAATACTCACAGTCAAGAGGTGATTTCGGCGGCTTGTGGGCGCGTCGGAGCAGACCCCCTGGCGTGAGGGGCCTCGAGGGTCCTAACGTGTTGTTCGGGTTCGGGAGTGACTTGTCCGAAGAGCCGGCCTTTCAGGATGTTGAGTCGGTCACGCTGGACGAAGAGTCGTTCCTGGGTGTCCTCCCGGGCCCACCCTTTTCAGCCGGCTGACCTTCGGGCGTCGTTGATGAGGTGTCGGTAGTTGCTTTTTCGGCTGTGTCGATCGAGAGACTCCACCGAGTCTTCATCGCTACCCAGTCCGAGCGGTAGGTGCATTGGTAACCGGTCGCGGGCGGAAGCCAGCCCGTCGGGTCGCGGTCAGATTTGGACCGGTTCGCCGAAGCAGTGACCGCGATCAGGGCCCGGTCGTCGTCTTGGTCATTGGCAAACGCCTTACGTGTCGATGCATCCCATTGCCTGCTCGAGGTAGTCGATGATCGCCCGCCAAACCCCGACCCGGTAGACGGCGACGTTCACCTTTTCGCGCTCGTAGGCGGGACTTTCGGAGGCTGCCACGACACCACCACCATATACCCCTAGGGGTATGCGGCCCGTCGCGGCGAAGTTTGGTGCCGCGGTCGCGCAGGTGGGGGCGGGTAGTCGGGTTGCTGTTCAGGCGGTTCCGAAGGGGACCTAAGCCTCTAGCGCGATCTTGGGACCGAGCGCGCGATCTGTATCAGAGCGCGCATGAGCGTGCGGTCTCAAAGGAGGCAGTCATGAACACAAAGCTCCCACGTAGAGCGAGAAAGATGGGTGTTCTCGTAGCCATTTTCGCGGTCGTCCTGCCGCTGGTGTCAGTGAATGCCGCGCCCGCGAACCACCGGCTGACCGGCGACACCGCCTACGAGTTCGTCGGAGGTGAAGGCTACACCTCAGGGAAGGGACTGCTCGTCTGGGAAGGCAGCATCACGGGGGACTTCAACGGCTGCATCCAGTGGTGGTCGCCGGCACCCCTAACGGTTACCGGCCAGGCGAGTCACTATGACGAGAACTGGGAGATCTGGGCGGAGTGTCCAGGCCACGTGGGCGTGAACTTGCTTCTCGAGGGAGCTGATCGTGGTGCGACGACGGCGCGTCACCTCAAGAACAGCATCTGGCGGGCCAACGGCATCGTGACTGGCCCGGCGGATTCTGAATTGGTCGGTCGCCGGATGCACAGTGGCGGCACTGTGGAGTGGCTCTTCATCAATGGAGTGCCTGTGCCGGAGAGCGGCGTAGGAGTATTCCGGGTCAACTGATATGTCGTGAACTGAAGGGCGTCTGACAATCGGCGGCTTGAGCCGGGCGAGTTCGAGGCGGCGACCTCGGTCGCCGCTCAGTTCATCGCGCCCGAGCAACGGGTCGGTGGCTCGATCAATGCGCGCACCGACATCTACGGCCTCGGCATGGC
>CAXMOO010000063.1:0-2116 GCA_964195005.1 uncultured Gammaproteobacteria bacterium | reverse complement strand
TGGGGTTTGGTTCAGCGCCGAGCTCGTTCCAGGGCGCTTTCTCACGAACGGGCCGCCGCTGCGAACTCCGAGCTGGAATCAGGGCTACCTGCCGCTGCTGGAGCCGATCCAGGTCACAAAAGGAGACGAGATCGATATCACTATCGAAGCAACTTCCGATGCTGCGGTATGGGCCTGGACGGTTGCCGTCGACGGCTCGGCTGTAGCCAGGCACTCATCGGCCGACGGCTCGCTGGGAACATGAGGTTGGCGGCATCGTGGGGGCGGCGAGTAGTGTCCCAGAATCGGCGAATTGGCCAGGAACGGTGCTTGTGTACTGCCAAGGCGTGGCGGCGGAGGACGGGGGATGTGCCGCTCGAGGCGGCGAAGGAGACGGCGCAGAAGAAGAAGGATCCTGCTGGTTGGCGGCCTGGTTGCCTTCGGCGCCTACAAGATGAGCACCCGGGACGCAGATCGTGTCAAAGAACACACCGGGACCGATCACGAGGAGATGACCGACGAAGAGCTCGAACAGGCGATGGATGAGCTGGGGATCGAGAAACAGCAAAGAACTGCTGAGGACCAGGAGCAGGGCTCGGGAGGCGGCTCCGGAGGTGACTCCGTCTCGGCGCAGCTCGACGAGATCGAACGGCTCGCCGAGCTTCACGAAGCCGGGGTACTCACCGACCAGGAGTTCGAAGACAAGAAACGCCAGATCCTTGGTCTCGATTGAGCACTAGCGGCGAGGGTGGCTTATGCAGGTCGCGCTTGGCCGATTGGATGGAGCACCATGTGGTCGTTTACCGCCGGACGTTCGTGTTGGCGGGGTTTCCAAGACATCCTCAGCTACGCATATGTGGAGGTCGTATGACTCAAGACACCAACGGTTCCTTGTCACATTGGTCGAGTGCCACAGGCCATACGGTGTGGTGAGTTCCGATGCAGCATCACGGGCCGCGTCATGCCTGAGTGACACAATGGGGCGAGCAATCATCACAGGCAGCGCGGGAGGAGGCAGAGATGGCAAACAAGGACAAGGGTGGACGAAGTAGCAAGAAGGCCGCGTCCAAGAGTCTGAAGGAGAAGCGCCAGGCCAAGAAGGTCAAAAGGGCAGCCAAGGCCAACGAACCCAAACCGCTGTAACGCGCGTTACGGCTTCTTGATCTGACCAGCTCCGAGGATTCCGAAAGAACCAAGTGGCGTCGACCACGTCTTCCAGGCTTAACTGGGGGGCGCCAGCACACGAAGGATGCACCCAATGGCAACCGGAACCGTAAAGTGGTTCAACTCGCAGAAGGGCTACGGCTTCATCTCTCGCGAGGAGGGCGACGACGTTTTCGTCCACCGCTCGAACATCGCAGCGGGCGGAGACGAGGCGACACTCGAGGAAGGCCAAACCGTCGAGTTCGACGTCGGCCCCGGCCGCAAGGGCGAAGAAGCAAGCAACGTCCGTCCAGTCTGATGTGAAGGTGGAGTGGGTCGAGCGACCTTCATGCGGACTGCGTGACTGACACGAGCGCGCGCTCAACCCCCGTGCTGCTCATCCAGTTCACTGGTACGAACCCGAGCTGACCACGGCCCAAGCTGCTTTCCCATGAGGCCATACGTGCCGTCATGGGCCGGCAGGTGCGGCTCTGTTGGCGGCCTTGTTCTCCTTCCAGTTTGTCTGGTCCCGTAAAGGACGCACGCGTCGCTCTCCAAGTCTTCAAACGAACGGCATACCGAACGTGAGCGGGGATGGGAGACCAACGGCATCGAGTGGGCGTTTGGCTCGCCGCTGCAACGCATCGATTTCCGTACCAGGTGGCGGATGTCCACTTCGGGGGCGAGGTCCGATGGCCGATACACTAGATATGAGCCACACTATCGCAGGGGGACCACCGCCTTCCTTGTCACCTCATGACAGGGTGAAACCCCTTTTCCTCATGAGGAATCTCGCCATGTGGGGGGGTAACTAGGTGGATTGGCCCCAACCTGACTACGCTAAGCAGTGGACTGCCGTTCAGTCCTTGTGACAGGCGCGCAACCAGTGGCAGCTTGCCGGCCTCAGCCATGCCGGATCCGCTGGGCGCTGTCGATCGCCAGCCACAGTTAGCCGGTATTGTCGCCGAGCAGCGCGGAGCCATCCTCCCCATCA
>CAXMOO010000062.1:0-1512 GCA_964195005.1 uncultured Gammaproteobacteria bacterium | reverse complement strand
GAGGTCCTTGGTGGCCCGTGCCAGTTCCGCCTTGGCCTGCGCCACCTTGCCCTCGGCGGCCGCGACACTCGCCTGGTAGTACTCCGGATTGATGACGTAGAGCTCGTCCCCGGCATGGACGTCCTGCCCCTCCTCGAACTTCCGCTCCAGCAGGTACCCCTCGACCAGGGAACGCAGCGTGACGTCGTTGACCGCCACCGTCTGGCCTATGAATTCGACGGTCTCGGAGATCGCCTTCGGCTGCACCTTGGCCACAAGCACCCCGGGTGGTGGTGCTTCGGGTGCCGCAGTGGGGGCCTGGTCGCAGCCTGAGAGCAACAGCGGCAAGGCCAGCAGCAAGGTGACGCCAACGTGTGGCCGGCGGCGAGTCATGGGGTCATGTGACATCAGTGAATATCCGTTTCGTAAACAGTGCACGAGGTGCGCACTCAAACCTGGGGGAGGCAAGATCATTCAAGAAAGAATAGCCTGCCTGCGGACAAACATCATCGAAAAACACCACGCACCACGAGGTCATTGACCCGGCATCCGCGTGCAGCTCATTCGGGAGCCGACCACACCCCAATCATTGGCTGAGATGGGGTTGATCTGAGGGACAGGGATTCGAGGCAAGGGAGGGATCGTTCATGGCACATGGTGGCTATGCTACTAGACTGTAATGGTTTCGAAAACGCCAGGATCGAATCCCTGGCATGAACCCGATGAGCCATCTCAGTCAAAGCCGCCTTCAACCACTTCTTCACATGTGAGAGCAACAACATGAAAGCGGCCATTGTCCAGCACGCACCGACCGTCCTCGATCGGGAGCAGAGCATCAACGACGCCGTCCGCCTGGTGGCAGAAGCCGCGGCTCTTGGCGCTCGGCTCGCGGTCTTCCCCGAGGCGTTTGTTCCCGGCTATCCGGCCTGGATCTGGCGCCTGCGCCCCGGCTCCGACTGGGGACTCAACAAGGCACTACACGCACGCCTGGTCGACAACGCCGTCTCGGTCGGTGGTGACGACCTCATGCCACTGCGGCAGGCGGCGAAAGATCACGGCATGACCGTTGTTTGCGGCATCAACGAGCGAGATGACGCCTTCAGCCGCGCGACGCTTTACAACACCGTCATCACCATCGGCCCCGATGGCACGTTGCTGAACCGCCACCGCAAGCTGATGCCAACCAACCCCGAGCGAATGGTCTGGGGCCTCGGCGACGCGAGCGGGCTTAAGGTCGTCGACAGTGCTTGTGGACGCATCGGCAGCCTGATCTGCTGGGAGAACTACATGCCGCTGTCGCGCTACGCCCTGTATGCCCAAGGCGTCGAGGTCTATATCGCGCCTACCTACGACTGTGGTGAAGGCTGGATCGGTACCCTGCAGCACATCGCGCGCGAGGGCGGCTGCTGGGTACTTGGTAGCGGGTGCGTCCTCCGGGCATCCGATATACCCGACGATCTGCCCGGAAGGGAGACACTCTACCCCGACCCTGACGAGTGGGTTAATCCTGGCGACTCGGTCATCATCGCGCCC